>NZ_JBODRQ010000035.1:0-29513 GCF_050633025.1 Aeromonas sp. | reverse complement strand
GAACCCTCAATTAGTTCCATTCAAGCTGCATCGATTTGGGAAACAACGCCCCTGCTCGGCCACAGTGAAACCGGCCTGATCATCGCTGGTGCCCATGTAGGTGGACCAGAAGAGATCCTCTTTGCGCCTGTGTACCAGCAGGTAGTCGGCGTTGAGCTGGTTGAAGTAATTCCTGGCAATGGCACTCATACCTTCCCTCTTTTCATGGGAACCCCCGCTTCGGGGCCCACTCCTTTTTTGATGACATGCCAAAAATTGACACCTTTTGGCAATAAAGACGCAGGGATGCGCATCAACACGCTACCAAAAAGTAGAGGTTGCTGTCTGCAGACTATAGTGATAACACAATACTCATTTGAGGAATTCATCAATGAGTTGAAAGTCTATGCGTTGTTAAGATCAACAAGCTGGCTGTCGCAGCAGAAAGCCACATAAATCAACAGGGAATGAGGGATTAGTCATGTTAAAACTCGGTGATATCACCGTGAGCCGCAAATTGATTTTGCTGCTCACGCTAGCGTTTATCGGTTTTGTCTCGCTGCTACTTATCTCCGCCAACACGCTCCAGCGTAATCTGATGAGCGAGCGAGAGGCACGGCTCAATGCGGTACTTGGTCAGGCCATGAGCCAAATCCAGTTTCTGGCCAGCACCCTGCCTATGGAGCAGGCGCAGCAAGAGGCACGCAAGCTGCTGACCAATATGCGCTTTGATGGCAACAACTATTTGTTCGTCATCGATGAGAGTCGCAAGATGCTGGTGCATCCCATCAGCCCCGAACTGGTCGGCCAAAAAATGGGGGAAGGGGGCGCAGCCACAGCCGGGCAATTCTGGTATCAGATGGTAGATATGGCCAAGGGGGGCCAACAGGGCACCCTGAAATATGACTGGGTCGGCCCATCGGGCGAGACCGCTGACAAGCTCTCCATGGTCTCCGGCTACCAACCTTGGGGCTGGATCCTCGGTGCTGGCATGCTGCTGCAGGACATCCACCAGACCATCTGGGCCCAGTACATGAAGATGGGCAGCGCTACCGCCATCGTCATTGTGCTGATGGGTTTACTGGGCTGGCGTATCACCCGCTCTATCGTCTCTCCCCTCAGCCAGCTTAACAACGCCATGCAGCGAGTCGCCCAAGGGGATCTGGTGGTCAGCATCCCGGTACTGGGTAAAGACGAACTTGGCGTTGTCGCCCGCTGTACCAACCAGAGCCTCGATGCCATCCGCAACGCCCTGCTGGAGGCAAGCCAGGGAGCCCGCAACGTAGCGGACGCAGCCCTGCGCATTGCCGCCTCCGCCGAGCAGACCAATCAGGCGGTCACCAGCCAGCGGGATCAGCTGTCCCAGCTCGCCACTGCCATGCACGAGATGAGCACGACCATCTCCGATGTGGCCGGTCATGCCGAAAATACCGCGCGGGATACCCAGGAGGCGACCGGTGAAGCAGGCCTCGGCAACCGAGATGTTCACGCCAGTGTAAATGGCATCCAGGCACTGGCCAGCGAGGTTGGGCAAGCCACCCAGCAAGTGAACCAGCTCAAAGAGGGAGTGATGCAGATCAGCGAAGTCACTGCCGTCATCAGCGCCATTTCTGATCAGACCAACCTGCTGGCCCTTAACGCCGCCATCGAGGCGGCACGGGCTGGCGAGCAGGGGCGGGGCTTTGCCGTGGTGGCCGACGAGGTGCGTCAACTGGCCAGCCGCACTCGCCAATCTACCGAAGAGATCCAGAGCACCATTGCCCAGTTGCAGCAACGGGCCGTCACTGCAGCCAATGCCATGGATGCCAGCCGAAAACTGGCCGAAAGCAGCGTCAACCAGTCCCAGCAGGCGGGGCAGGATCTCACCCTGATTGTCAACCATATCCAGCATGTGAGCGACATGGCAACCCAGATTGCCACCGCCGCCGAGCAGCAGAGCATGGTGGCCGAGGATATGAACCGCAATGTCAGCGGTATCAACGACTCGGCGCTGGAAATGTCACAGTCCGCCTCGCAACTGGCACAGGAGAGCGAGATGCTGGCCAGTCTCTCCCGCAGTCTCGATGATCGACTTGCAGTGTTCAAACTGGACAAGGAGTCCGCTGCTGCCCCGATGATAATCCCTGTACCTCAACCCTCCACCGAGCTGCGCGCCCGTCACTGACGCGTCAATATGTGCGCCTTGCCGACCTGCCAGCCTGACTGGCAGGTTTTTTACGTCCGCAATATGCAATCAGCACACACCTTACCGCCATATTTAACGGAGTCACTCTCCATAACAAAAAACAAACAATTTAAAAACAATAAGTTAAGGTAATAGCATTATTATTAGATACCGATTTAAACATTTAGCTTCAGATAATTAATCAACACAGTGCACAATGCTGTTGGCCGAACATTCGGCCCATCACTAACCAGTCATTTGGCAAACTGACCGAAAGGTCAGGACGCAAAGCCACCGATCTACAGACATGTTGTCCAGGATAGCGGGGCTGCCACACGCAAGTGTGCATCGGGGGTCTCCCCCCCGGCCAACTGACTGCCCACATTTATCGAGCAGAGGAATGTATGGCAGCAAAAATCCAACTCAATCATATCGCAGCGGTACTAGCTCTACTGGCCAGCGGCAGTGCCCTGGCGCATGGCTATATCAGCCAGCCCGAGAGTCGCAACTACCTTTGCAAAACCGGCGGCAACAGCCAGTGTGGCGGCGTGCAGTGGGAACCCCAGAGCGTGGAGGGCCCTTCCGGCTTCCCGCAGAGCGGCCCACAGGATGGCCAAATCGCTTCGGCAGGCAGTCCGCGCTGGAGCGAGCTGAACATCCAGACCAGCGACCGCTGGACCAAGCGTGACGTACAGCCCGGCCCCTTCGCCATCAGCTGGAACTTCACCGCCAACCACGTCACCCGCAACTGGCGCTACTACCTCACCAAGCAGGACTGGAACCCCAACCAGCCGCTCACCCGCGCCTCGTTCGACCTGACCCCCTTCTGCGTCATCGACGGCAACAAGTTGCAACCGCCCAAGCAGGTGACCCACAACTGTACCCTGCCACAGCGCACCGGTTATCAAGTGATCCTCGGTGTGTGGGAAGTGGGCGACACCGACAACAGCTTCTACAACATCATCGATGCCAAGTTCAAAGATGGCACCCAGCCGCCGCTGGCGTGGAGCCAGGCAGGCACCATCTACCCCTCCATCGACCTCGCTGTGGGTGATAAGGCGATGACCCGGGTATTCGATGCCAACGGCGAGCGTCCCGATCTGCAGACCGTGCTGACCATCACCACTGCCGAGCAGGGCCAGAAAAACAGCTGGGCTCATGCCCTCGCCAGCAAGATCAACGCCGAACAGAGCCTGATCCGCGCCGGTCAGCAAGGAGCCGATGGCCAGTTCAATCCGGTCTACGGTATGAACCCCATCTATCTGAAGCGAAACAGCAAGCTGGAGCGAGTCGAGATTGACCTGCAACAGCTGCAGCCGCCGGTAGTGGACAGCATCAGCGTCAGCGGTCTGGCCCGCGACTATGTGCTGGACAGCGGCAAAGCCACCCTCGATTTCACCGCCACCGCACAAGGCGATCTGGCCGTCACCAACACCCTCTATGACCACGGCGGCGTTGCCAAGGGTGAAAGCAGTGCCGACATCAAGGAGAGCAGCCACACCTTTACCATGGCGCTGGAAGGGCTCAAGGCAGGTCACCACCAGCTGGTGATCAAGGCCACTCCGAAAGCGGGTGGCGAGACCATCCAGCAGACCATGGATCTGATGTTCAAGGAGCAGAGCAGCGGCGAATATGACTTCGTCTTCCCGAGCTCGCTGAAATCCTATACTGCCGGCACCAAGGTGCAGCAACCGAAAAATGGCAAGGTCTATCAGTGCAAGCCCTTCCCCTACAGCGGCTACTGCCAGCAGTGGACCACCACTGCCACCCAGTACGAACCGGGTGTCGGCTCCAACTGGCAGATGGCGTGGGATGAAGTGAAGTAACTCGCCACCGGATAGCAAAAGGGGAGCCATTGGCTCCCCTTCTGTCGTCTCTTCCGATTCAAATCTGGAAGTCGAGGGCGGGTTCGCTGCCCATGGCGCGGGCCTGAATATCCGCCAGCGCCAGCTCGGGGTTGCAGAGCTGGATAAACTGCCAGGCAAAGTTGTGCTGGAACTGCCCCTGCTTGAGGCCAATCCAGGCGGTGTGGGGGGCAAACAGATGGCTGCCGTCGAGCTGCACCAGCCCCTGATCGCGCTGCGCGTCGAACGCCATATCAGCCAGTATGCCGACCCCCATCTCCAGCTCGACATAGGTTTTGATGACGTCGGAGTCCTGCGCGGTCAGCAGGATCTGCGGTTCAATACCAGCCGCAGCAAAGGCTTCATCCACCCGCACCCGCCCGGTCAACCCGGCTTGATAGGTGACGATGGGCCAGTTGGCCAGCGCCGCCAGCGTCAGATCCCGCTCGCCAGTAAGCGGATGTTGCTCGGGCACCACGATATTGTGGTGCCAGCGGTAGTAGGGAAATGCCACCACCCCTTCGCTCTTGTCGAGCTGCTCGCTGCTGATGCCGATATCCACCTCGCCGGTCTGCACCAGCCGCACTATCTCCTCCGGGCTTCCCTGACGCAGCTCCAGCTGCACTAGCGGGAACTGCTCGCGAAACGCCTTCACCACCCGCGGCAGGGCATAACGTGCCTGGGTATGGGTGGTCGCCACCAGTAAACGTCCCGAGTCGCGGTTGGCAAAGGTGCTGGCCAGTTTGCGGATGTTGTTGGCGTCATTGAGAATGCGCTCGGCAATCACCAGCAGCTCCTTGCCAGGCTCGGTCATACCGAGCAGCCGCTTGCCGTAGCGGATAAATAGTTCGATACCGAGCTCCTCTTCCAGCTCGCGGATATGGCGACTAACCCCGGATTGCGAGGTAAAAAGGGCGTTGGCCACCTCGGTCAGGTTGTAATCCCGCCGCGCTGCCTCCCGGATAATGCGTAACTGCTGAAAATTCACCTTGTCGCCTCTTGCGAAGAGTGGGTGACACAATCTGGTCCCCCCTCATTTTTGTTATTTGGCCGGATCATGCCCAGGCAGAGCGCCTGACCCCGGGTGGCCATGCCACCCGCAACACAACATCAAATCTGGTAATCGGGATAGAACTGCGCCTGCCTGGCCACCAGCCTCACCCCCTGTCCAGGGGCAAACTGCTTGGCCGCCTCCTTGCTCAGCTCCGCCTCATAGTGAGCCCCTTTGGTCTCGCCATCGCCGCGCAGCTCCACCCGAATGCGCGGCCCCATGGGCAGCAGACGGGTGATGGTGGCGCGGATCCCGCCCGGCGCATCGGCTGGCAAGATCTCCAGCTCATGGGGACGGACATAGGCGATGGCGGCACTGCCGTGAGCAAGATGAGAAGCCGACGGCCCGCCGAGCAACTGCTCGCCGATGCCGAATCCCTGCTCCGCCACCCGACCGCGGAACTGATTCACACTGCCGAGGAAGCTGTGGACGAAGGAGCTGGCGGGCTGGTCGTAGACCTCGGCCGGGGTGCCAATCTGCTCGACCCGTCCGGCGTTCATCAGCACCACCCGATCTGCTACCTCCAAGGCTTCTTCCTGATCGTGAGTGACGAACAGGCTGGTGACATGCAGCTCGTCGTGCAGCTCGCGCAGCCAGCGGCGCAGCTCCTTGCGCACCTGCGCATCGAGGGCGCCGAAGGGCTCGTCCAAGAGCAACACCTTGGGCTGCACCGCCAGCGCGCGGGCCAACGCAACCCGCTGGCGCTGACCGCCGGAGAGCTGGGTCGGATAGCGCTCGGCTACGTGGCTGAGCTGCACCAGATCCAGCAGCTCTTTGACCCGGGCGCGAATGGCCGCCTCGGCCGGGCGCTCGCTGCGCGGTTTGACCCTAAGGCCAAACGCTACGTTTTCGAATACCGTCATGTGGCGAAACAGGGCGTAGTGCTGGAACACGAAGCCGACGTTGCGCTCACGCACATGGAGATCCGAGGCGTCCTCACCGCGGATGATGACGCTGCCACTGTCGGCCTGCTCCAGCCCGGCGATGATCCGCAGCAGGGTAGTCTTGCCACAGCCGGAGGGGCCGAGCAGCGCCACCAGCTCACCGTCGTGAAAGTCGAGGTTGATGTCTGCCAGCGCCGCGTACTGATTGAAATGCTTGTTGAGTTGTTGAACCTGAATGCTCATGGCTGCCTCTTTAAAACGGTGATCAGTGAGATTTGGTGGGCTGGGCACGCAGCCGGGCCAACAGGGTTTCCCCCAGCAGGGTGAAGATCCCGAACAGAGCCAAGAGGCTTGCCACCGCGAAGGCGGCGCCGGTCTGGTACTCGTTGTAGAGGATCTCGATATGCAGCGGCAGGGTATTGGTCTGGCCGCGAATATGACCGGAAACCACCGACACCGCGCCAAACTCCCCGACCGCGCGGGCGGTACAGAGCAGCAGGCCGTACATCAGGCTCCAGCGAATGCCGGGCAGGGTGACGCGCCAGAACATCTGCAGACCGCTCGCCCCCAGCATGATGGCCGCCTCTTCCTCTTCCGGGCCACGCGCCTCCATCTGGGGCAGCAGCTCGCGCACCACGAAGGGCACGGTAATGAAGGTGGTGGCCAGGATGATCCCCGGGGTGGCGAAGATGATCTTGATGTCATGTTCGCTCAGCCAGTCACCGAACCAGCCGCGGCTGCCGAACATCAACACCAGCATCAGGCCGGCGATCACCGGCGACACCGAGAAGGGCAGATCGATGATGGTGATGAGCAGCTGCCGACCGGGGAAGCGGAAACGGGCGATGGCCCAGGCCGCCGCGATCCCGAACAGCAGATTGAGAGGAACCGCACAGAGCGTCACCAGTGCGGTCAGACCGAGGGCGCTCAGGGCATCCGGCTCGCTAATGGCGTGCCAGAAGAAGACCAGCCCGGGGCTCAGCGCCTGAATAAAGACGGTGGCCAACGGCAGCAGCAACAGGGCGGCAAACCAGCCCAAACCGACCGTGATAAGCAGCCATTTGACCCACAGGGGCTCGCGGATCACAGGAGGAGCCTTGCGCACGGGAGCAACCTCCACAGGGGGGACTTCAAGGGCGAGTGTCGATGCGTTCATATCCGGCTCCCTCCGATACGAGACCAGCTCCAGGCCTGCAACTTGTTGATTAGCAGTAACAAAATGAATGAGATCAGCAGCATCACCACGGCAATGGCAGAGGCGCCGGCATAGTCGTACTCCTCCAGATGGCTCATGATCATCAGCGGCGCGATTTCCGAGACCATCGGCAGGTTGCCGGCGATGAAGATGACGGAGCCGTACTCCCCCACCCCGCGGGCAAACGCCAGCGCAAAGCCGGTGAGCAGGGCCGGGATCAGGGTCGGCCAGAGCACCCGCAGAAAGGTCTGCCAGCGATCGGCGCCGAGGCTGGCGGCCGCCTCCTCTTGCTCGGTTTCAGCCTCCCGCAGCACCGGCTGCAGGGTACGCACCACAAACGGCAATCCGATAAAGGTGAGGGCAATCACCACCCCAATAGGGTTATAGGCGAGCTGGATGCCGAGCGGCGCCAGCAACTGGCCGATCCAGCCGTTGGGGGCGAAGATGGCGCACAGGGCGATGCCGGACACGGCGGTCGGCATGGCGAATGGCAGGTCGATCAGCGCATCCACCAGACGACGACCGGGGAAGGTGTAGCGCACCAGGATCCAGGCCAGGATCAGGCCAAACAGGCTGTTGAGCAGCGCCGCGACAAAGGCCGCACCGAAGCTCAGGCGAAAGGAGGGGAGCACCCGGGGTGAACCGATCACCTGCCAGAACTCGGTTGCGGTCAGGTTGTTGATCGCAAACAGTACCAGGGCCGAGAGCGGCAACAGCACCAGCAGGCCCAGATAGAGCAGGCTGAACCCCAGGGTGGGGCCAAAACCGGGCAGGACAGAATAAGAACCAAATCGCATAACACATCCATCTGTTATGAAGAATTTTCGATATGGTGATTCTGCGCACTCCCCTCATCGGCAACAAACATCAATTGCGACTTTGCTAATCACTTTTTTGTCTAACCGCAGAGTCACAAGGCTCTTGGCGCACTCCAAATAAAAAAAGGTCTTTTATATAAATAAAAGACCTAAGAAATGGAGCAATACGGAGCGGAGCATTCAAAGAACGGGGGCATGGAGTAGCCAGCGAACAGCGCGCTCGCCAACCCTCCAACCACTTCACAGATACCTAGCGAAAGCCCAATACGACCGGCTGGGGCGATGCGATCTTGACCGGTGCCACTACCAGCTCACCACGGCGGTAGAGTGCCCCCAGCAAATGCAGCCCCTGATGCCAGTCCCCATGACCTGACTGGGCATTGATATGGCCCGCCTCACCAGCATCGAACAGCGGCACCTGCCACTGACGGCTCCAGTATTCGGCCCGTTCAAAGCTCATCCAGGGATCATTGCGGCTGGCCACCAGCTGGGCCGACACCTGCAGCGGCCCGGCCAAGGCCTCATCCGCAATGCCAAAACGGGCAGGATCGGCGGGCGCCACCAGAAAGATCGAGGCCACCTTCTCCGGCTGCAAGCGGGCCGCCGCAATGGCAGTCAGCGCGCCAAAAGAGTGAGCCACCAGATGAACCCGGCTGCGGCGACGTTTCAGCTTGCTCGCCAGCTTGGCACTCCAGACCCTGAGGTCCGGCTTGTCCCAAGGTAGCCCGATCATCCGCTGCCATTGGGGAAAATGATCGTGCCAGCGGCTCTGCCAGTGATCCGGCCCACTGTTGTGCAGACCGGGAACCAGGAGGATCTTGTTCATCTTGGTGCTCCTATCGGCTGGCACAGGGGCCAGTTTAGTGATGGATAACGAAGCTATCAACGACCCGGCTGATAGATCTGGTCAAACAGACCACCCTGGGCGAAGTGTTTCTTCTGGGCTTTCTCCCAATCCCCTTCCAGATCCTTGACGGTAAAGAAGGCAAGCTGCGGGAACTGGGCTGCCGTCTCCTTCAGGATCGCCGGGTTGCTGGGGCGATAGTGATGTTTGGCGACGATATGCTGCCCCTCGTCAGAGTAGAGATAATCGAGATAGGCCTTGGCCACCGCTTCGGTACCGTGCTTCTTGGCCACCTTGTCCACCACCGCGACCGGCGGCTCCGCCAGAATGGAGACCGAAGGCACCACCAGCTCGAACTTGTCGCTGGCACCCGCCTGACCAAGCACCAGCAGGGCTTCGTTCTCCCACGCCAGCAGCACGTCACCGAGACCGCGCTCGGTAAAGCTGGTGGTGGCACCGCGGGCGCCTGAGTCCAGCACCTTCACGTTCTTGTAGAGATCGCCGACAAACTGTTTGGCCCCCTCTTCATTGCCACTCTTCTTCAGGGCATAACCCCAGGCAGCCAGATAATTCCAGCGGGCACCGCCGGAGGTCTTGGGGTTGGGAGTCACGATGGCTACATCCTTGCGCACCAGATCATCCCAATCCTTGATCTGCTTGGGATTGCCCTTGCGTACCAGGAAGACAATGGTGGAGGTATAGGGCGAGGCGTTGTTGCCGAGGCGACTCTGCCAGTCGGCAGCGGTCAGCCCCGCCTTGGCGATGGCATTGACATCGTAGGCCAGCGCCAGCGATACCACGTCGGCCTCCAGTCCATCCACCACAGCGCGGGCCTGCTTGCCGGAGCCACCGTGAGACTGGCTCACCACCACGTCGTCACCGGTCTTCGCCTTCCACTCCTTGGCAAAGGCGGCGTTGTACTCCTGAAACAGCTCGCGGGTCGGATCGTAAGAGACGTTGAGCAGGCGGATCTCGGCGGCATTGGCCTGGCCAAATGCCAGCAAGGAGAGCAGGGTCAGGGCGGTCATTCGCAGTTTCATGGTGATTCTCCATATCTTGTTGGGTTGAGAACAGCATGCCGTGGAGTTGTTATGCCCAGAAGAAAGAAATAACTCTTTGTTTATCTCTTTTGCTCATATCAACTCAGCCACCCGCACCGGGAGCCGGACGCAGACTCTGTGAGCCATGCCCCTCTGGCCCCTTGCTCGCTGTGCCATCATGGGAACAAGGCAGGCAGATGACGAAAAGGAAGTCGTTATGTGGATCAATGCAGAACCGGTCAATGGTGCCCTGGTCTCGCTGGCCATCGGCCTCATCATCGGACTGGAGCGGGGCTGGCAGGTACGCCAACTGGGGGATAACCAGCGCATCGCCGGGATGCGGACCTACGGCCTCATCGGCCTGCTCGGCGGGGTGTGCGGCTTGCTGCTGCCGACCCTGGGCCCCTGGCTGCCGCTGCTCGGCCTGCTGGCGGTGGTGATCGGCTGCGGCCTCTCGGTCTGGCTGGCCCAGCGCTGGCAGGGGGAGTTCGGCCTCACCAGCTCGGTAGCCATGCTGCTCACCTATTTGCTGGGGCTGATGTCGGTGCTGCTGAGCCCGAGCGAGGCGGTGGCCTGCGCCGTGCTGGCCGCCCTGTTGATGGGCTTGAAGGGACAGATCCAACAGGGGATGCTGTTTTTGAGCGAGACCGAGTTTCACGCCACCCTGCGCTTTCTACTTATCTCGCTGGTGCTGCTGCCGGTGCTGCCCAACGAGGAGATGGGGCCCCTCGACGCCTTCAACCCCTTCAAGATCTGGCTGATGGTGGTGGTGATCGCCGGCATCTCGTTTTGTGGCCACTTCGCGGTGCGGCTGCTCGGCACCCGCGCCGGGCTGGTGCTCACCAGCATACTGGCGGGATTGGCCTCCTCCACCGCCCTCACCCTGCAGTTTGCCCGCCTCAACAAGGAGCAGGGCGGGCTGGAGCGACTGCTGGCTACCGGCATCCTGCTGGCAGGGGCCACCATGTGGCTGCGGCTGCTGGTGCTGCTCATTCACAGCGAGCTGGCGATGCGCCTCGTCGCCCCGCTCGTATTGCTGGCGGCCACGGTCTACGGCTTTGCCTTCTGGTTCTGGCATCAGCGTGAGGAGCTGACCGATGGCCCGGTAAAACCGGAAACCAGCAACCCGCTCGATCTGGCCACCGCCATCAAGTTCGGCCTGCTGCTGGCGCTGATCGGCTTTATGGCCACCCTGCTGCAAGACAAGGTGGGCAACTCCGGGGTCTATCTGCTGGCGCTGGTGTCGGGGATCACCGATGTGGACGCCATCACGCTGTCGCTCTCCCAGCTCTCCCACAAGGAGCTGGCGCTGGAGGTGGCCGCTCGCGGCATCCTGCTGGCCGGACTGGTCAACTCGCTGGTGAAGGGGTTGCTGGCCCTCGGCATTGGCGGCCGCAGTCTCGGGCTGCGGGTGCTGCTGCCCTACTTCGTCTCAGCCCTGCTGATCCTCCCCCTCGTCTGGCCAGCAGGATGACGGGGATCACCTGCCAGAAGTGACAGACTGACGCCTCTCGCGCTTGTCACGTATACTGCCCCCTCTTGCAGCATGAGGAGGTAGCAATGGCGAGCGACTGGGACAAGGTACTGGCAGGCGGGGCACTGGATAGCCAGAGCGAGGAGATAGCCAACGACCGGATCCGCGGTCAGGCGCTGCTGGCCCGGCTCAATGGTTCATCGGCGGGCGATGCCCATCTGCGCCAGCAGATCTGCCGCGAACTGTTTGGCCACTGCCCCGACTCCTGCTGGATCAGCACGCCGTTTACCTGCGAGTTTGGCCGCAACATTCATATCGGCGAGAAGACCTTCTTCAACTTCAACGTCACCATTCTCGACGTGGGCGAAGTGCACATCGGCAGCCATGTGCTGCTGGCCCCCAACGTGCAGATCTACACCGCCACCCACACCATGAACTATCTGGAGCGACGCAACTGGACCGCCTACAACAAGCCGGTGCGGATCGGTGACGACTGCTGGATTGGCGGCGGCGCCATCATCTGCCCCGGCGTCACCATAGGGCCGCGATCCATCGTTGGCGCGGGCGCTGTGGTGACCCGCGACATCCCGGCCGACTCAGTGGCGGTGGGCAATCCGGCCAGGGTGATCCGCAAACTCAAGCAGGACGAGGAGCGCTGCTGGGTGCTGGCCCAATGATGGCGCTGGCGCTGCTGCCACTGGGCGCCGCTCTCTGGCTCGGCCTCGGCGAGCAGCAGTGGTGGCCGCTGGCCGTGTTGCTCTTCATGAGCTTGCTCACGGTGGCCGCCTACGCCTGGGACAAGCGGCAGGCGGTGCGCGGTGAGTGGCGCATTCCCGAATCCCGCCTCCATCTGCTGGAGCTGTGTGGCGGCTGGCCGGGGGCACTGGTTGCCCGCCAGTGGCTGCGCCACAAGACCCAGAAGCGCAGCTACCGGCTGGTCTTCTGGTTTATCGTGCTGCTGCACCTCACCCTGTGGGGACTCTGGATTGGCCGCCCCCTCTGACAGCAATAGCCACCCGGGTAACAAGGTGGTGGCTTGGCCGCCCGCTCCGGCAGCAATAGCCAACTGCATCACAAAGGCGAAACGGGCCCCATTGCGGCCAATTGGCGGCTATGAGAAAACAGAGCAGATCTCATCAGCGTTTTCGCCGTTTATAGACGACAAGGAGTCGTGACATGACCATGTGGACAGGCATAGTCCTGATCGTATTTATCAGCCTATTGTTCGGATATCTCGGCAAGCGGGCTCGCTACCAGATGGGGGATGCCCGCATCACCGACCGCCTCGGCAAGCAGGATATGATCATCAGAGAATTGCAGGAGCGGATCGCCAATCTGGAGGCGATCGTCATCGAAGAGGAGAAACGGCGCCCGTTTCGGGAGCTGTGATTTTCTCACCGCCAGGTTTCAGATACAGAGAGGGCTGCATGATGCAGCCCTCTCTCGTTTCAGCAAATTCAGATTGCCAGCGGCAGCAACTCGGCATAGTCGCGGATCGCCGGAAAAGCGGTGATGCTCTGCTCCGGCTTGCAGCTGTCCGGATTCTGGATCGCCAGCTGATAGCCGATGCCATAGTCGGCGGCGGCCCGCAGGATCCGCTCACTGTCATCCACAAACAGGGTACGGGCCGGATCGAACGCCAGCCGCTCGGCCAGTGCCTGCCAGCAGTGTTGGCTCTCCTTCGACCAGCCCAGCTCGTGGGTACTCACCATCAGATCCAGATGGTTGCTTAGTCCCAGCTGCGCATCCTTCACCGACAGACTGGCGGGGTGGGCATTGGTGAAAAGCACCAGCTGCTTGCCCGCGGCGCGCAGCTCGGCCAGAAAGGGGATGGCGTGGGGACGCCACTGGATCTTCGCCAGCAGCTCCTGCTTGAGGGCACGAATATCGAGCCCCAGGGTCTCGCTCCAGTAATCCACGCAGTACCAGTTGAGGGTGCCGTTGACGGCGTGATAGTGGACATCGATCTGCGCTTTGGCTTCATCCAGCGGCAGACCGAGCCGCTCGGCGTAACGCTCCGGCACCAGCTGTTGCCAGAGGTGGTTGTCAAAATGCAGATCGATCAGGGTGCCATCCATATCGAGCAAGACGGTATCTATCTGGTGCCAGGGCAAGGTGGTGGAGCTGGAGTGTGGCATCGTGCCTCTTGATCGCGGATCTCGGAAAACGGGGCGGCAGTATAGCGGATTTTTCCTCCCCCTTTGCCCTCCCTGGCCCGTGGTGTTCGGTGTGAGAGTCGTTTACTCTTGAAGCACGACTTTTTAACGAGCAGCCAGCGTCCGATGAGCGACCCCCACAAGAGCAAACCCGAGCACATCTCAGCCGACCAACTGGATCACCCCAAGAGCAAACCGGAGATCCTCAAAGCCGATATCGTCGCCGAGAGCCGACTGTTCAAGGTGGAATCGCTACACCTCAAATTCTCCAATGGCGAAGAGCGGGTCTACGAGCGGATGCGCGGCGGCAATCGTGGCGCCGTCATGGTGGTGCCGCTGTTCGATGAGCATACCCTGCTGCTGGTGCGCGAATATGCCGCCGGCACCCACTCCTACGAGCTGGGCTTCCCCAAGGGGCTGATCGACCCGGGCGAAGATGCCTTCGAGGCAGGCAACCGGGAACTGATGGAAGAGGCGGGCTTTGGCGCCAACAGCCTGACCCTGCTCAAACAGGTGTCGCTAGCGCCGGGTTACTTCTCCAGCCGGATGGACATCTTGCTGGCCCAGGATCTCTTCCCCGAACAGCGGATCGGCGATGAACCCGAACCGCTGGAGGTGATCCCCTGGCCACTCAACAGGATCGACGAATTGCTGGCGCGACCCGACTTCACCGAGTCGCGCAGCATCAGTGCCCTGCTGCTGGCCCAGAAGTGGCTGGCGGAGCAGGCAGAGTAGCCCGCAGACGGGCAGTTAACAGACAGAGGATAACGAGATGCAGGAGTTGTTGGCCTGGGTGCCGGGGGTCAAGGAGATTGCCCGCGAAGCCGGAAGGATCCTTCACGACATCTATCATGGCGGTCAGTTCGAGCGTCAGCTGAAGGAGGATGCGACCCCGGTCACCAGTGCCGATCTTGCTGCCGATGCCTACCTCAAACAGGCGCTGTCGGCGCTCACCCCCCATGTGCCGGTACTGACCGAAGAGGCGGCCGACATCCCCTTCAGCCAGCGATCCAACTGGCGGCAGTACTGGCTGGTGGATCCTCTCGACGGCACAGGTGAGTTCATCGCGGGTAGCGGCGACTTCGCCACCCTGATCGCCCTGGTGCGGGACAATGTGCCGGTGCTCGGGGTCATCTACGCCCCCGAGTCCAACGTGCTCTACTGGGCGGTGCGCGGCTACGGCGCCTTCAAGGAGGTGAATGGCGAGGTGTTGCCCATCAGCGCCATGCACCACGAGCATGACCAGCCCGACTCGCTGGTGGTGGCCATCAGCCGCCGCCAGAAGCTGGAGAACCTCACCCGCCGCCTCAACCCGGCCATCAACTACGAGCTGATCCCGCTCGGCTCCAGCTCCCTCAAATCCTGTCTGGTGGCGGAAGGCGCGGCCGATTGCTACGTGCGGCTCGGCCCCACCGGCGAGTGGGACACCGCCGCCGCCCAGTGCATCGTCGAGGCAGCCGGTGGCCGCATCCTCAGCCTGGCGTTGCAACCACTCAGCTACAACGAGACCGAGTCACTGGAGAACCCGGACTTTATCGTGATGGGGGATCCGGATCTCGCCTGGGGCAACATTCTGGCCCACTAGACGAGTAGCGATATCATCACACCAGACAAGCAGGCGGCCCGATGGCCGCCTGCTTTTTCAGGGAGGTTGCCCCGGGTGATGGCCGGTGTGATCAGCTGGTCAAGGTGCTCTTGAGCAGCGTGATACGCTGGCAAAGCGGCAAAATGACAGTGAAACATCACAATCGGTCGGCGAGAAATGGTGCTATTTTTCACGTAATTCTGAAAACGTCTGATTAGCCAAAATAAAAAAATGAGAGCAGATCAAATTTTGGTTTTATATTTCACAAAAATTACCAATGTCAGTTTTGTTGAATTATATGACCAAGATTCCATTCCCAATCTCGCTGGCTAAAGCCCGCAATAGCAGTGATATGTTTCAGTCTCGTTTTTTGAGAATTAAATCCCGATAAATCACAATAAACTCAGATTAAAACACTAACAAAAAGTGAATTACCAATGAGTTTATCTGCAGAGGCTACCAAGGAGCTATCCGGTTCCTGCTCAACCACTGCCAGCACCACCCGCTGGCGCCGTCACGACACCCACTGGGTCATCAGCCTGTTTGGCACCGCCGTTGGCGCCGGCATCCTGTTCCTGCCCATCAATCTGGGTCTGGGCGGGATCTGGCCCCTCGTCATCGTCGCGGTGCTGGCAGGCCCCATGACCTTCCTCGCCCACCGCGGACTGGCCCGCTTCGTACTCTCCTCTTCACGCCCCCAAGCCGACTTCACCGAAGTGGCGGAGGAACATTTCGGCAAGATGGCCGGTCGCCTCATCTCGGCGCTCTACTTCCTCTCCATCTTCCCGATCCTGCTCATCTACGGGGTCGGGCTGACCAACACGGTGGAGAGCTTTATGGTCAACCAGCTCGGCATGGCGACCCCGGATCGGGTGATGCTCTCCGGCGTGCTGGTATTTGCCATGATCGCCGTGATGCTGGCGGGTGAGAAAGCGATGCTGCGCGCCTTCGCCTTTATGGTCTATCCGCTGGCGGCCATTCTGGCGGCTCTCTCCTGCTATCTGATCCCCCAGTGGCAGTGGCCTGAAGTGACCGCGTTTGAAGGCGTCAGCTTCTTAAACACCGTCTGGCTGGCGCTGCCGGTCACCGTGTTCGCCTTCAGCCACGCTGCCGCCATCTCCGGCTTTGCCAACGTGCAGCGCCGTGAGTATGGCGAGCAGGCAGAAGCCAAGAGCAGCCTGATCCTGCGCAACACCAGTGTGATGCTGGTGGCCTTCGTGCTGTTCTTCGTCTTCTCCTGCGTGCTGAGCCTCTCGCCAGCCCAGCTGGCTGAAGCCAAGGCCCAGAACGTCTCTGTGCTCTCCTATCTCGCCAACATCACCGACAACCCGGTGATCGTGACTCTGGGGCCGCTCATCGCCTTTATCGCCATCAGCTCCTCCTTCCTCGGCCACTTCCTCGGTGCCCGCGAAAGCCTGAAAAGCCTGATCGCCAAGCCCACCGGCCTGCCGCTGGCCAAGGCGGACAAGCTGGGCATCGCCCTGATGTTCTTCGCCATCTGGGGCGCCGCCGTCATCAACCCGGGCATTCTGGGGCTGATGGAGACCCTCTCCGGCCCGGTTATCGCCATGATCCTCTTCATCATGCCGGTGATTGCTATCTACAAGGTGGAGGCGCTGGCCCGCTTCCGTCACGGCTGGACCAACGGTTTTATCCTGCTGACCGGTTCGCTGGCCGTCTCGGCGCTGATCTTCAGCCTGCTGAAATAACAACGGCCCCGCGAACGGGGCCGTTGAAACGACAAGAGGCGACCCCGGGGTCGCCTCTTGTGCATGACAAATCGCTTACTCTTTGTCGAAATCTTCGATCTCTTTGCCCAGCGCTTCCATGATGGCGCGCGCTTCGGCAGGGACACTGTCCGGATGATCCTTGCGCAAGTCTTCGTCGCAAGGGAGCGGCTGGCCGGTGAACGCGTGCAGGAAGGCTTCACAGAGCAACTCGCTGTTGGTCGCATGACGCAGGTTGTTCACCTGACGGCGGGTGCGCTCATCGGTCAACACTTTCAACACCTTGAGCGGGATCGAGACGGTAATTTTCTTGACCTGTTCGCTTTTTTTACCGTGTTCCGCGTAGGGGCTGACGTAGTCGCCGTTCCACTCTGTTCCCATGACTCACCTGTTCTCATTTAGCCGTGAGCGCGGATTTTACCCCTTAAGGAAATTAATGGCAATCCAACAGCAAAGCCATTTAGACGTCTGGAAGTGTTGACGGCCTTTTTAAGCTGGCGTAGTGTGGTTCATCATGATGCCAGCATTGGCACGATTGCGTGTGGCAAAAGCAGCGTGGCAGGAAGAGCGGCCACCGTCCAGAGAGATCAAGGAGAGTGATATGACCCACAAGGCCACCCTGGCGGTTCGCACCGGGATTGAGACAGACCAGCAACACGGCGCCGTGGTGCCTCCCATCTACCTCTCCAGCAACTACACCTTTGCCGACTTTGGCGAGCCCCGTCAATACGATTATGCCCGCTCCGGCAATCCGACCCGTACCAATCTGGCGGACGCGCTGGCGGCGCTAGAAGGAGGCGCAGGCGCCGTGGTCACCGGCACCGGCATGGGGGCAGTCCATCTGGTCACCACCGCCCTGCTCAAGGCGGGAGATCTGCTGATCGCCCCCCACGACTGCTACGGTGGCACCTGGCGCCTGTTCGAGTATCTGGCGGCCAAGGGCCACTACCGGGTGCAATTTGTCGACCAGGGGGACGAGGCCGCACTGGCCGCCACGCTGGCCCAGAAGCCTGCGCTGGTATGGGTCGAGACCCCCTCCAACCCGCTGCTGCGGGTGGTGGATATCAGCGCCATCGCCAGCGCCGCTCATGAGGTGGGTGCTAAGGTGGTGGTGGACAATACTTTCCTCTCCCCCCTGCTGCAACAACCCCTGGCCCTCGGTGCCGATCTGGTGGTGCACTCCACCACCAAGTACATCAACGGTCACTCCGACGTGGTGGGCGGAGTGGCGATTGCCAAGGAGGCAGCGCTGGCCGAGTCGCTGGTGTGGTGGGCCAACTGTCTGGGGCTCACCTCCGGGGCGTTCGACTCCTACCTCACCCTGCGCGGTCTGCGCACTCTGGCCCCCAGATTACGCACCCATCAGGAGAATACCGACCTCATCCTAGCCTTCCTGCAACAGCAGCCACTGGTGAAACGCATCTATCACCCCAGCCTGCCGAGCCATCCGGGCCATGATATTGCGCGCCGTCAACAGTCCGGCTTCGGCGCCATGCTAAGTTTTGAACTCGATTGCAGCGAGACAGGCATTCGCGCCTTCCTCGCGGCCCTCACCCTCTTCTCGGTGGCCGAGTCCCTCGGCGGGGTGGAGAGTCTGGTGGCCCATCCGGCCAGCATGACCCACAGGGCCATGACCTCGGCGGCGCAGCAGGCAGCAGGCATCAGCAGCCAGCTGCTGCGGTTGTCGGTCGGTATTGAACATGGTGAAGACCTGGTGGCCGATCTGGCTCAGGCTTTTGAACAGGCGCATCAGGCAGAACAGGTAGCGAAGTAATGGAACAGCAGCAACAAGGAGAGATCGCGGTGGCAGCAGAAGCAGGATTGAAGCGACGTCACGTCCACAAATTCGGTGGCAGCAGTCTGGCGGACCCGGTCTGTTATCGCCGGGTCGCCAGTATCGTTGAACAACAGGTGGGCGGGGATGAACTGATCGTGGTCTCCGCCGCCGGCAAGACCACCAACCGGCTGATCCAGCTGGTGGAGCTGGCCGAAGCGGGGGACGAAGCCGCCGGTGAAGCCATCTCGGCCCTGCAGGCCTATCAGCAGAGCCTGATCGACGGCCTGCTGGAGGGTGAACTGCAGCTCGACCTGAGCAAGCAGCTGGCCGACGACATGCAACTGATCGCCAAAACGCTTGAAGGGCAGTTTGACCGCTTCGCCCGCAACGGCCTGCTCGCCTTTGGCGAGGTGTGGTCGGCGCGCCTGCTGGCTGCCCTGCTCACCAGCCGCGGCGACAAGGCCATCTGGCTCGATGCCCGCAGTTTCCTGCGCGCCGAGGATGGCGCTCTGGTCAAAGTAGATACTGCGCTCTCCAGCGAGCTGCTCAAGGCGCGACTGGCGGAGCATGCAGGGCGCATCGTGGTGACCGGCTTTATCGCTGCCGACATGGAGGGGCGATCCCTGCTGCTCGGTCGCAACGGCTCCGACTACAGCGCCAGCCTGTTGGCGCTGCTGGCTGACGGCGAATCCACCACCATCTGGAGCGACGTGGCCGGGGTCTACAGCGCCGACCCGCGTCGGGTGAAAGAAGCGCGTCTGCTGGAGCGCCTGAGCCTCGCGGAAGCCAACGAGCTGGCCCGTCTTGGCTCCTCGGTATTGCACTCGCGCACTCTGCAACCTGTGGCTGACAGCCGCCAGCGCCTCACTTTGCGCTGCAGCTACAACCCGGACGAGGGCTGTACCCACATCCTGCGCCGCGCCCCCCGCTCCGGCGGTGCCCGCATCGTCTCCTCGGTGGATCAGATCGCGCTCATCGAGCTGAAGGTGCTGCCGCAGACCAACTACGAGCAGACTGTCGCCACCATCGAGGCCTATCTGGCCCGTCACCGTCTCAATCCGCTCACCCTGCAACGTCAGCCGGATCGCCGGATCCTGCGTCTCGCCTACACCCTCGAAGTAGCGCAAGGGGCTTTCGAGCTGTTGCGCGACTTCCAGCTGCAGGGCAGCTTCACCGGCCTCATCCAGAAAGAGGGGTACAGTCTGGTGGCACTGGTGGGGGCCGGTGTCACCGACAACGCCGAGCAGTGCCACCGCTTCTACCAACTGCTGGCGGATCAGCCGCTGGAGTTCGTCCAGGTGGCCAAAGATGGCCTGAGTCTGGTGGCCGTGCTGCGTCAGGTGGTGCTGGAACCCCTGCTCATCACCATGCACAGCGCCCTGTTCAGCCGCCCGACCCGGGTTGGTCTGGTGGTATTCGGCAAGGGCAATATCGGCGGCCACTGGTTGAGCCTCTATACCCGCGAAAAGGCACGGCTGGAACATGAACTCAATCTGGCGCTCACCCTCTACGGGGTGTTCAGCTCGGAAGGGGGAGCGCTCGATGAAGAGGGGCTGGATCCGCTCAAGGTACAGGACAACTTCAACACCAATCCGCTGATCTGGCCCGAACTGCTGGCCCAACTGGAGCAACACAGCTTCGACACCCTGATCGCCATCGATTTGACCGCCAGCGAGACGGTGAGCCGCTACTACCCCGACTTCGCCCAGCTAGGCATTCACATCATCGCCGCCAACAAATTTGCCGGCGCAGCCGACAGCGAGTTCTACCAGCGCATCAAACAGACCTGCCGCGACCATCAGGTGCAGTGGCGCTACAACGCCACCGTGGGCGCCGGGCTGCCGATCCAGTCCAGCATCCAGATGCTGCGCCAGAGCGGCGACCACATTCAGGGGGTCTCCGGCATCTTCTCCGGCACCCTCTCCTGGCTGTTCCAGCAGTATGACGGCACCCGCCCCTTCTCCGAGCTGGTGGACGAGGCGTGGCAGCACGGCCTGACCGAACCGGATCCCCGCGAGGATCTATCCGGTCAGGATGTACGTCGCAAGCTGCTGATTCTGGCGCGGGAGGCGGGCTTCGAGCTCGACTCCGCCGACATCGAACTGGAAAACCTGGTGCCCGTCCCGCTGCGCAAGGTAACCCCGGAGCAGTTCATGAACAGGCTGAAAGAGCTGGATGACCCTATCCAGAACGCCTTCGAAGGCGCCAAACGGCTCGGAAAGGTGCTGCGTTACGTGGCCCGCTTCGAGCACGATGGCAAGGCACGAGTTGGACTGGAGACGCTGGAGCCCCATCACCCGTTTGCTAACCTCTTGCCGTGCGACAACATCTTCGCCATCGAGAGCGACAGCTACCGCACCAACCCGCTGGTCATTCAGGGGCCGGGGGCGGGTCGGGAAGTGACCGCCGCCGCCATCCAGTACGATCTGTGGCAGATCTGCGCCAGCCTCTAAGGCAGACAATGCAAAGAGAGCAGCACCTCACTCCCGCGCACAATAAAAAAAGCCCGAGTCAATGACTCGGGCTTTTTTGCTGAGTAAAGCTTCGATCAGGAGAAGCAGATCTGCAGCACGTAGAAGATGGCGATAGACAGGATGGCACCTGCCGGCAGGGTGATGATCCAGGAGACCACGATGTTGCGCAGTACACCAAGGTTAAGCGCCGCAATGCCGCGCGCCAGACCCACCCCCATGACCGCACCAACCAGGGTCTGGGTGGTGGAGATGGGCAAACCGGTACCGGATGCAATCACCACTGTGGCGGCAGTCGCCAGCTGGGCGGCGAAGCCACGGCTCGGGGTCAGGTGAGTGATGCCGGTACCGACCGTTGCCATCACCTTCTCGCCCATGGTCGCCAGACCGATCACGATACCGATACCGCCGAGGGGCAGGATCCACCAGGCGATAGCGGCCTGGCTGGCGATCTCGCCACCGGCAGCCACGATAGAGGCCACCGCAGAGAGCGGACCGATGGCGTTGGCAACATCGTTGGAACCGTGGGCAAAGGCCATGGCACAGGCGGTGATCACCATCAGGATACCGAATACCTTCTCCACATTGGCGAAGTGCATCTTGCTGTCATCCTGCGGGTTGTACTGCTGACCACGAATGTAGATCCAGCCGGCAAACGCTACGGCGATGGAGATAGCGACAGAGAGCAGAACGCCCTCGCCATCGGTCAGGTGCAGACCAACGTGGGTCAGCCCCTTCTTGATGGTCACCAGACAGATGACCAGCGAGGTCAGGAACATGTAGAAAGGGACGTAGTGCTTGGCGTTGTTCAGCGGATCATCGGTGTTGAAGATAAGCTTCTGCACACTGATGAACATGAAGTAGGCGATGACACCTGAGATGGCCGGGGTGATGACCCAGGAGCCGACGATACCGCCGAACTTGCTCCACTGCACCGCTTCCGGACCAATGCTCACCACCGCAAAACCGACGATTGCGCCGATGATAGAGTGAGTGGTCGAAACCGGCCAACCGAAGTAGGAAGCCAAGATCAACCAGGCGCCCGCCGCCAGCAGGGAGGCGATCATGCCGAGTACCAGCAGATCCGGGCTATCGACAAACGCATTGCTGTCGATGATGCCGTTACGGATGGTGGCCGTCACTTCGCCACCGGCCAGATAGGCACCGGCAAATTCGAAGATCATGGCAATGATGATCGCCTGACGAATGGTCAGGGATTTGGTACCAACCGATGTCCCCATGGCATTGGCCACGTCATTCGCGCCAATGCCCCAGGCCATCAAAAAGCCGAACAAGGCCGCCACGAGCACCAGCGTGGAGCCGTAATTCGCGATAATGTCCATTAATAGTGTTTACCCAGTCAGTCGATTACGAACGAGCCAGCATCAGTTCCAGACGGGCGCCTACACGCTCAGCCTGATCTGCCAGGTCACCTACCCATTCGAGGATCTTGTAGAGGAACATCACATCGATCGGATTGTAATTCTGCTCAACCGCTTGCAGCTGTTGGCGCAATCCGATCTGCATGGTGTCTGTGTCATCCTCGATCAGATCCAGTTGGTGGATCATCTCGGCAACCATTTCCACTTCCCGTCCTTTGAAGCCGGTCTCGAGCAGCTCGTCGAGCTCCCCGATCGCTTTCTCGGCCTGAGCGGTCGCATCAATACAACGTTTGAGGTAAGCCATGAAGCCCTCCCGCATTTCGGCGGGAAACTCCATGCGACGGCCAAGCATGCGGCCGGAGATATCCTTGGCACGGTTGGCAATCTTGTCTTGCTGAGTCAACAGCTCCAGCAGGTCGGTGCGTGCAACCGGCAGAAACAGGCCGCGAGGCAACTTCAGCCGGATTTCACGCTTGAGGATATCCGCTTCTTTTTCCAGCTGGGCGATCTGCTGCCGGATCTTCTCGGCATCTTCCCAACGGTCTTCGGCAACGGCGTCAAAGAAGGGAACCAACTGCTGGGAGCACTGGTGAACCTTCACGATATGCTTCTGCAGCGGCTTGATGGGGGACTTGGCAAAAAGCCCCAAAATAGTATTTACTGGCATGGTCAAACCTGTGTCGGTGAAAAAACACTCGATACGATTTTATGAGGCGCGCAGAATAACCGAACTGCGCCCTTAATTAAACCGCGAATTAATCTAGTCGTCTCGCGGGCATTATATCCCCGCGACCCGAATCCTGCCCCCCAAAGTTGCCTGCCAGCCCGGAATGACTATGCAAACTGAGATCGAGATAAAGTTTTTTGTCGCCCGCGACATTGCGGCAGATTTATCCAACCTGTTGAATTCTTTTGAGATTAAAAAATCATCACAACAGCAGCTCGGCAACGTCTATTTCGATACGCCGACCCTTGCCCTGCGTCGTCTGGATATGGGACTACGCATTCGCCGCTGCGATGCCTACGCCGAACAGACCATCAAATGCCGCGGCCAGGTGGTGGGCGGCCTGCACGCCAGACCTGAGTACAACGCCCCCGTCAGCGGTGATCTGCCGACACTCTCGTCGTTTCCCGATGAGGTCTGGCCGACCCTGCTCGAGCGTGACCACATTCAGCAGCAGTTGGTCGCGCAATTCAGTACCGACTTCCAGCGCCGTCACT
The DNA here is from genome assembly GCF_050633025.1 of Aeromonas sp. Taxonomy (GTDB): domain Bacteria; phylum Pseudomonadota; class Gammaproteobacteria; order Enterobacterales; family Aeromonadaceae; genus Aeromonas. The sequence continues at coordinate 5,901 of NZ_JBODRQ010000035.1, read as the reverse complement.
GGCTCATCGCCCTCGAGGGAGCCGAGATAGAGCTGGCCTGGGATCAGGGGGAGATCATCGGCAGTCAGGGGCGCACGGCGATCAATGAGCTGGAACTGGAGCTCAAATCGGGCGATACCGCGGCGCTGTTTGCAATGGCCCAACGCCTCGCCAAGCTTGGTGGACTGCGTCTCGGCGCCCAATCCAAGGCCCAGCGCGGCTATCGACTAGCTGGTCTTGGCAAACCGCTGGCCCTGCAGGCGCTGGTCGAGCATGAAGGTATGGATGGTATAACGGGGGTAAGCGAAGGGCTGCGTCACTGGCAACATCACGAGCAGCTTTGGCTGGAACATCTGCAGGATGAAGACGTTCAACAGCAGGCGTTCGATGCCTTGTGTCAAGGGGTCGATCTGGTCGCCCGCAGTGCGGCCGCGCTGCCACAACCAGCGCTCTGGCTACTCACCCTGATCAACCTGCAAGCCCATCTGCAAGCCCAGTCGGACGAGCATGACGAGTGGCCTGCCGAGCTGGCCGATCTCTTCCTCTATCCGGCGTATGTCGAGTTGCAGCTGGCCATCGCCGCCTGGCTGCATCACACCGCCTGAGCGGGGCTATGTCGGAACCAAAGGTCGGAAATAAAGACCGGAAACAAAACGGGTGAGCCTTGACTCACCCGTTTTGCATTACAGCAGGTTGAGCTGCTGCATGGCGCTGCGAATGCGCTCTCGGGTCGCTTCCGACAGCGGCATCACCGGCAGGCGACACTCTTCGCTACAGAAACCGAGCAGGGATACAGCATACTTGGCACCGGCCGGGCTCGGCTCGGCAAACATCGCCTGATGGAGCGGAATGAGCTTGTCTTGCAGCTCACGCGCTTCTTGCCACTTGCCCGCCAGCGTGAGGTTCTGCACCTCGGCCACCAGCTTGGGCGCCACGTTGGCGGTTACCGAGATACAGCCCTGACCACCACCGATGTTGTAGGCCACGGCAGTAGCATCTTCACCGGAGAGCCAGGCGAAGGGCTTTTTGATCAGCTGGCGCTCGGTCCAGGGGCGGGCCAGATCGCCCGTGGCGTCTTTCACCCCGGCAATGCGCGGCAGCTCGGCCAGACGGGCCAGGGTCGCCGGTTGCACGTCAACAATGGCGCGCGGCGGAATGTTGTAGACGATGATCGGCTTGGCGGTGGCGTCGTGGACAGCCTTGAAGTGGTGGTAGAGCCCCTCCTGATTGGGGCGGTTGTAGTAACCGGCTACATGCAGGGTGGCATCTGCACCGACCCGCTCTGCATGGAGGGTGTATTCGATGGCTTCGACCGGATTGTTGGAACCCGCCCCGGCGATCACCGGAATGCGGCCTGCGACCTGATTGACCACCAGCTCCACCACCCGGCAGTGCTCGTCGTGGGTCAGGGTCGGGCTCTCACCCGTGGTACCAACCGGCACAATGCCGTGAGTACCCTGTTCAATATGCCACTCCACCAGACGCAACAGCGCCTCTTCATCCAGCTTTCCCTGTCGAAACGGGGTGATCAACGCAACGATTGAACCTTGAAACATGGGATCTCCTTCTCCTAAATGACGCGCATATGGCAATAAAAAACCCCGGTACGATGTGCGCAACCGGGGTTTGAAGATTCTCAGGGATGAGAGGTTACGCGCAAACGTCAGCAGGCCCGAATTTCAGGCTTTTTTTATGCTTTCGTTTCAACCCGTTGAACCGCATTGACTCATCTCTGCTCAAAAAATGGTGTCTGGGCATATTTCGGGAACACGGCATAAATGTCAAGGCAAAAGGGGCTATGTATAATGGCCGCCCCAAATTGCGTGGAGAGACCCGATGAGCTGCCCTATCACTGCCGTCAGCCAGATGCTGGAACGAAACCAAGCCCTCTTTGTCGGCAAACGGCTACTTGTCTGCGGCGCGCTGGAGGATGACTACCCCCGCCAGCTGGCGACCCTGGCCCAGACCCTGACCGTCTTTACCACCGATTACTGCTACTACCGCAGCCAGCAGGCCGCCCTCGGCGAGGCCATCCTGTTCGACCATCAGCTCGGTGGCGGCCCCCGCTTCGATGCCCTGCTGCTGCTGATGCCCAAGGCCAAGGCCGAGGCACAATATCTGCTGGCCATGATGACTCCCTTGCTGGAAACGGGGGCCGACCTGTTCCTCGCAGGTGAAAACCGTGGCGGTATCAATGGCGCAGACAAGCTGCTTGCCCCCTATGGCGAAAAGCCGATCAAGCGCGATTCGGCGCGCCGCTGCTCTCTCTATCACGGTGAGCTGAGCAAGCCGGTTGAACTTTTCAATCTGGATAGCTGGTTTGGCCGCTATCAGTGCAAGGCCGGTGATACCGAGCTGACCGTGCTGGCGCTGCCCGGCGTCTTCAGCGCCGCCGAGCTGGACCTCGGCACCCAGATTCTGCTGGCCGCCGTGCCGCCGATGAAGGGCGAGCTGCTCGATTTCGGCTGTGGCGCCGGGGTAATTGGCTCCGTGCTGGCCAAGCGCAATCCCGAGCTCAAGGTCACCATGGTGGATATCAATGCGCTGGCGCTGGAGTCGAGCCGCCGCACCCTGGCGATCAATGGTCTGCAGGGCAAGGTCACCGCTTCCGATGTCTATTCGGATGTCGCCACCCGTTTCCAACATATCGTCTCCAACCCGCCATTCCATGCGGGTCTCAAAACCTTTTATGCGGCGACCGAGCAGTTCCTGGCCAGAGCGCCGGAATTTTTACTGCCAAATGGTTCGCTGACCATTGTGGCCAACGCCTTCTTGCGCTACCAGCCTATACTGGAGACACACTTCAAACGGACTGAAGTGATCAGCAGTGACGTCAAGTTCAAGGTCTATCTGAGCAAAGTGTAATTAAGTGTTTGCAGTACAAGAAAATCGCTAGAGAGCCCCATACGGGATCTGGTAAGGTACTAAGAGCACGATACAAACCACCCCTTTAGGGGTGTTTTTATACTGAGCCTTGAAAACCTTTTCATATTGTTCATTCAGGGAGAGAAATACGATGGCTGGCATTCTGACCATGATCCTGGCTGGTGGCGAAGGTACTCGTCTGCAGCCTCTAACCACCACCCGCAGCAAGCCAGCCGTCCCCTTCGGTGGCAGCTATCGACTGATTGACTTTGTCCTCAACAACTTCGTTAACGCAGATTTTCTGCGCATCTACGTCCTGACCCAGTTCAAATCCCAGTCCCTCTATCTGCACATGAAAAAGGGCTGGAATATCGTCGGCATCACCGACCGCTTTATCGATCCCATCCCGGCCCAGATGCGGATGGGCAAACGCTGGTATGACGGCACCGCCGATGCCATCTACCAGAATCTCGGCTTTATCGAGCGAGCCGAACCGGATCACGTCTGCATCTTCGGCTCCGACCACATCTACAAGATGGATGTGAGTCAGATGGTGGCCTTCCACAAGCAGAAGAGTGCCGTCATGACGGTCGCCGCCCTGCGCATGCCCATCGAAGAGGCGAGCGCTTTCGGGGTGATCGAGGTGGATAGCGAAGGACGGATGATCGGTTTTCAGGAAAAGCCGAAACAGCCCAAGCATATCCCCGGCGATCCGACCCAGGCGCTGGTCTCCATGGGCAACTACATCTTCGAGACCGATGCCCTCTGCCGCGAGTTGAAGCGGGATGCCGCCGAGGAGAACTCCAGCCACGACTTTGGCAAGGATGTGATCCCGAGCCTCTACCCGCGCGCCCCCGTCTATGTCTACGACTACAGCACCAACGTCATCCCCGGCGAGAAACCACACGTCTACTGGCGGGATGTGGGCACCCTCGACTCTTATTGGCAAGCGCACATGGACCTGGTGGCCGACAATCCCCCCTTCTCCCTCTATAACCGCAAGTGGCCACTGCACACCCACTATCCGGCGCTGCCACCGGCCACCTTCATCGACAGTGATGAGAGCAAGGTGAAGATCGCCAACTCCCTGATCTCTGCCGGTTGTTTCATTAAGGGCAGCCAGATCCAGCGCTCTATCCTCGGTTTTCGCTGCAATATCGGCGCCTGCAGCCACATCAGCGAGTCCGTCCTGCTGGGGGATGTAAAGATTGGCGAAGGGTGCTCCATCCGGCGCGCCATCATTGATAAAAACGTTGAAATTGCACCCGGCACCGTTATCGGTGAAAATCTGGACCACGATAAAGAGCGATTCACCGTGTCCGAAGGCGGTATCGTGGTGGTACCTAAGGGAGCAAGAGTTGGCTATTAACCCACTGAAAATCCTGTTTGTTGCCTCGGAAGTTGAGGGGCTGGTCAAAACCGGGGGCCTGGCTGATGTCGCCAGAGCCCTGCCGATGTACCTGGCCCAGAAGGGACATGATGTCAGGATCATGATCCCCTTTTACAAGACGATAAAGCGACGGGATGAGGCCAGACTGGTAGCGTCACGCTGGTTGCCAACCCATCCGGGGCTGCCGGATATCGGTTATCGCATCTACCAGATGGAGCTGGACGGCGTCTGCGTCTATCTGCTCGATTGCCCGCAATATTTTGATCGTCCCCAGCTCTACGCCGAAAACAATCAGGCCTATCCGGATAATGGTGAGCGCTTTGCCTTCTTCTCGGCCGCCGCTCTTCATGCCTGTGAGCAGCTCGGCTTTGCCCCGGATATCGCCCACTGCAATGACTGGCACACAGGCCTGCTGCCGCTGCTGCTGAAAACCCGCCACGCCCACAACCCCTTCTTCCAGCAAACCCGCAGCGTGATCAGCATTCACAACGCGGCGTTTCAGGGGGTGTTTGGCCGCGAGCAGTTCTGGGCCATGCCCGAGATCGCCGACTATGAACGCCGCATCAACTACGACTATGGCCACATCAATCTGCTCAAATGCGGGGTGCTCTACGCCGACAAGATCAATGCGGTCAGCCCCAACTATGCCCAGGAGCTGCTGACTCACCTCGGCGCCCACGGCATGGCGCATATCTTCCAGCAACGGGCGGCCGATCTCTGCGGCATCCTCAACGGCTGCGACTATAAGGATTGGGATCCGGAGTTCGATGAATTCCTGCCTGCGACCTACAGCATCAACAACATGGCTGGCAAACAGATCTGCAAACAGAGCCTGCAGCAAGAGGTTGGTCTGCCGGTCGCTGACCTGCCTATCTATGGCATGGTATGCCGCCTGACGGAGCAGAAAGGTGTTCCCCTACTGCTCCCCACGCTGGAGAAATTCCTCCACCATCAGGTACAAGTGGTGATCGTTGGCTCTGGCGATCCTGCGCTCGCCACGCAACTGCAAACCATGGCCCGGGATTATCCGGGCAAGCTCGCCTTCATTAATGCCTATGATGATCGACTGGCTCATCTGGTCGAGGCCGGTGCCGACTTCTTCCTGATGCCCTCGCTGTTCGAGCCCTGTGGTCTCAACCAGATGTACAGCCTCGCCTATGGCACCCTGCCACTGGTGCGAGCCGTGGGTGGTCTGAAAGATACCGTGGTGGATTGGGATGCGGATCCCGAACATGCCACCGGCTTCTGCTTCAACGATCCGACAGCCACCATCCTGCTCGATACCATGCGCCGCAGCCTGCTCTATTTCCTGCAGGACAAAGAGCGTTTTGACAAGGTACAGCGCAATGCCATGAACACCCGCTTCAACTGGCCTGACTCGGTCACCCAGTATGAACTGATGTATCAGAGCGCATTGGACCGTTACTGAACGCCAAACATCAGCTCATTGCTGAAGTTTTGTCCCCTTGGTGCCACTTTGGGCGTCAACAGCGAAAAAAGTCCCCTCTGGCTGTTGACGCTCCCCCAAAACTCTATAGAATCCCCCTCCGCAGTGATGCGAAGGTGGCGGAATTGGTAGACGCGCTAGCTTCAGGTGTTAGTGTCCCACGGATGTGAGGGTTCGAGTCCCTCTCTTCGCACCATGCTTTATCCAGACAGCATGTAAA
>NZ_JBODRQ010000034.1:0-29668 GCF_050633025.1 Aeromonas sp. | reverse complement strand
TGCGCCTTGTGCAGGCTGCCGCCCATCTGCTGCATCTCCTCGACAAACAGCCGCAGCTTTTCGTAGAGACGACCGGCCCGCTCGGCGATCTGGCGGGCATTCTGGTTCTGCCGCTCGTAGCGCCACAGGTTCTCGATGGTGCGCAGCGCCACCATCAGGTTGGTGGGGCTCACCAGCAGGATGTTGTTGTCGAGGCCGTAACGCACCAGCGAGGGATCGGCCTCCATCGCGGTGAGGAAGGCGGGCTCCACCGCCACGAACATCAGCACATAGTCGAGGGTGCGCACCCCGGGCAACTGCTGGTAATCCTTGCGGCCCAGCTCGCGGATATGGTTGCGCACCGAGGCGACGTGCTCCTTGAGCGCTACCGCCTTCTCCAGCTCGTCCTCGGCGTTGTACCAGCGCTCGTAGGCGGTCAGCGACACCTTGGCGTCGATGATGATGTCCTTCTCCTGCGGCAGGTGGACAATCACGTCGGGCTGGTAGCGCTTGCCCTTCTCCACCTCGATATTGACCTGGGTGTGGTACTCGTGGCCCTCGCGCAAACCGCATTCGCTGAGGATCCGCGCCAGCACCACTTCCCCCCAGTTGCCCTGCTGCTTGCTGTCGCCCTTGAGGGCGCGGGTCAGCGCCGCCGCCTCCTCGGTCATGCGGGCATTGAGCTCGGCGAGGCGCTCCAGTTCGAACTTGAGGCTATGGCGCTGGGCCGTCTCCTGCGCGTGAGTCTCGCCTACCTGACGGCGAAAGCCCTCGAGCTGCTCCTTGAGCGGCGTGAGCAGCAGATCGAGGCTGTTCTGGTTCAGTTCGCGGAAGTTGCCGGAGTTTTGCTCGAAGATCCGGTTGGCGAGATTCTCGAACTGCTGGCTGAGGCGCTGCTCCGCCTCCTGTTGCAGTTGCAGCTTCTCGGCGGCGGCCAGCCGTTCGCTGCGCAGGGTCGCTTCCGCATCCTTGAGGCGGGCGGTGAGCTTGATCAGCAGGGCCTGCTGCTGATCCAGCTTCTGCTGGCCCTGCATCCGCTCATCCTGCAACTCGTCGAAGCGATCCTGCAACGCTTGATGCCGCTCCTGCGCCAGCAGCAGCTCCTGAGCCTGCGCCGTGGCGGCCCGTCGCCCTATCAGCCAGCCAAGCCCGATGGCCAGCACGGCGGCAGGCAGCAAGATCCCCCAGAGTCCTGGGTCGATCATTTGCGGCTCCGCTGGCGCAGGAAGAGTTCGAGATAGCGGTTAACCAACAGCCAGAGCACCACGTAGATAAGGTAGGCGGCCAGCACCACCCACTTATGGGTGTTGACGCCGGTATCGAGCTCGGCGAACTCGATACCCTTGATGCGGCAGTAGGCCCACATCAGCAGGGGAAAGACATAGAGCAGGGACGCACGCCAGAGAAATAGCCACATATGATTTCATTCAACCACGTAAAAAGACCCGCCTAGCTTACACAAGGGCAACTGCGCTTGCGATCCTGACGGCCGCTATTCTCTGGCCTGCTTCCCGAAACTTCGATAAAATTAACCCCTAATAGGTATCAGGGGCGAGCATGACTCACTATTTCCTCCGTTGGCTGACACAAGGTTGGCAAGCTTCCCGCAAGCCCGCCGTGATTTGCCATGAAGCGCGCCCGCCATGGGCCATCGAGGAGTCCCAGTACCTCTCCCTCTGCACCCGCTGTGGCGAGTGTTTCAAGGCCTGCCCGCGCGGTCTGCTCAAACCGGCCACCCAGGAGGAGTACGAGGGGAGCCCCATCGCCGGTACCCCGGTGCTCGATCTCGCCTGCGGCCAGTGCAGCTACTGCGGCAGCTGCGCCAGAGCCTGTCCCACCGGCGCCCTCGACCTGCAACTGGGTCGGCAGGTGCAGACCCGGGTGCAGATTGAAGAGAGCTGTCAGGCACGGCAGGGCTTCTACTGCCTGCTCTGTGAAGATGCCTGCCCGCAACAGGCGATCAAGGCCACGGCCGATGGCATCAACGTCAACATGGATGCCTGCAATGGCTGTGGTGCCTGCGGCCTCGCCTGCCTGCACGGCGCCATCTCCCTGATCCGCCAGCCAGGCAGTCGCTGACAGGTAAAAGAGAGCATCAGTATCTCTCCTGCTCATATTGCCCGGGACTCAGGAGACAATACCAGTTCATGTCTTCAGGGCGGGTTGATCACCGAAAGCAGCCCCCCCTCCCTTAGTACCGCCATAGTACCGCTATCGAAAGCATCGCTATAGAAGCCCTCCCCACTCGCTTGCTCTTTTTCCTGCTCCCGGTTAACCACCTATCGCCAGACGCTTGCAAGACCACTCCATCCCGGGTCCTCATCCGGCAGGCCTGCTGCTCCATTTTCAACCACAGCTACGGTCAGCGCTTTCTGTTCGGCCGCTTTTGTTTTTTGTGGCAGTGTGGCTATGCTGGCGCACCGGTGAAAATGCAAGAGAAGAGATGATGACCAAGGTTCGTCCACGCTCCCTGCTGCAGGTGGTATTGATGGGGTTTGTGCTGGTATTGATGCCGCTGGGTGGCATGATCTGGCACAACAGTACTGCTCTTGCCCACCTCAGCCAGCTCACCAGCGATGAGATGGCACGGGCGGTCAAGGATACCCGCCGGGCCACTCTGCTCACCGCCCAGGCTATCGATATCGAGCGCACCCTGCGCCGCTTCGCGGTGCTGGGGGATAGCCGCAGTCTGGCCAGTTACCGATTGCAGCTTGCAGAGTATCACCGCCTGCTGGCGGAACATCGCAACTCCCTGTCGGATCCCCAACTCTATGGCGGCCTTGACGAGTTGCTCGCGCAATTCGGCTCGTTGCAGGAGGGGGCACAGGCCAAAAAGGCGGTGGCGGGTGACATCCTCAACCAGTTCAATCGCTTGAGTCAGCAGCTGGAGGCGGGCACCCGCAGCCGGGTTGACGAACACATGGATCGGGTGCAGCTCACCATCGCCGGACTGACCAGCGAGCTCTGGTGGGTGAGCGGAGCGGTGGCGGCGCTCAGCCTGCTGATGGTCTTTATCTTTACCTACCTCATCATCCACCCGGTACGACAGATTGAGTCGCGCATCTTGAGTTTGGGAGCCGGGGTCGAACCCGATCCCAAGCCGGTTGACGGCCCTGCCGAGCTGGTATTGCTGGGGGAGCGGATCCTCTGGCTGCACGACAAACTCAAGGAACTGGAGCTGCAGAAATACCAGTTCCTGCGCCATGTCTCCCACGAGCTCAAGACCCCGCTGGCGGTGCTGCGGGAGGGTACTGATCTGCTCTGTGAGCAGTTGGTCGGGCCGTTGACGACGGAGCAGCTGGAGATCTGCCAGATGCTCGACGAGAACAGTCGGCGTTTGCAGACCCTGATCGAGCGGCTGCTCGACTTCAACCGGCTTAGCCAGCAGGAGGCCTTCGAACTGGAGCCCGTTCCCCTGCTGCCGATGTTGTCGGAACTTTCTGCAGAGTACCGGCTGGCATTGGAGTCCAAGCAGATCCGTGTACACTTGCCGACCGTGCCAGTGACCCTGTGGGCGGAGCCCTATCGGCTGCGACTGATCCTCGATAACCTCTTCTCCAACGCCGTCAGTTACGGCGCCAGCGGGGGAAATATCTGGATCAGGGCAGGGCAGGACGAGCAGACAAGCTGGCTGGAAGTGGCCAACGAGGGACCCGAGATCCCCGTGGCCGATCAGCAACGCATTTTTGAACCCTTCGAGCAGGGCAGCACAGTGCGGCAAGGTCTCTTGAAAGGCTCTGGCATGGGCCTCTCCATCGCCCGCGAGTCTGCCACCAGCCTGGGGGGAGAACTGGTTCTGGTAGAGGATGAACAGGCGGATGTCTGCTTCAGGTTGACGTTGAAATGAGGACTATGAAGATACAACGCGTATTTCCAGCTCTGATGGCAGGGCTGCTCGCGGGTTGCTCCTTGCTGCCGCAACAGCCACAGCGGGACTCCTCCGATATCGCTTTTGCCAAGCGGATGGAGTTTGCCAACAAGGAGATGCAGGTGCGCCTGCAATACTCCGACTGGCTGCTGGCCAGTCACCCCCAGCAACGGGTGCAGGAGCGTCAGCGTCTGAAAGGGGCCGACGATCTGGAGAGCCGGGTCAGTCTGGCGATGGTGGACTCCCACCCCGCCGAATCGGTGGCCAATCGCAGCGCCGGGCTGGCGCGCCTGAAGAAGATGCTGCCCGAACTGGGGCTCGATGCGCAGGCCTTTTTGCGCAGCTGGATCGCCCTTGGCGAACAGTTGCTGGTTCGCGACAGCCGTCGCGATGACCAGAGTCAGGAGATCCAGCGGCTGCGCCGCCAGATCGAACAGTTGACCGCCATCGACGATCAGCTTAATCAGCGCAAGCTGAACGATAATCGCGAGGTAATACCGTGAGCCGGATCCTGTTGGTGGATGACGACGTCAGCCTGCTCAAACTGATGAGCATGCGGCTGCGCAGTCAGGGTTATGAAGTGGATACCGCCGACAGTGCGGAAGGGGCCCTCGACCAGTTGCGTCAGCAACGGGCCGATCTGGTGCTGAGCGATCTGCGGATGGCCGGCATGGACGGTCTGGCGCTGTTCGAGCGGATCCAGGCCCAGTGGCTGGGGTTGCCGGTGATCATCATGACCGCCCACGGCACTATCCCGGACGCCATTCAGGCGACCCGCTCCGGCGTATTCAGCTTCCTGACCAAACCCATCAACAAGGATGAGCTGTTCGCCACCATCGAACATGCGTTGAGTCTGACCCGGCCGAAACAGCAGCAGGAGTGGCAGTCGCTGATCCTGACCCGCAATCCCCAGCTGGAACAGCTGCTGATCCAGGCCCATAGCATTGCCACCATGGAGGTGCCGGTGCTGATCATGGGGCCGTCAGGCTCAGGCAAGGGGGCGATGGCGCAGGCGCTGCACCAGGCCAGCCAGCGGCGCGACAAGCCGCTCCATACCATCAACTGTGCCGCCATTCCGTGGGCGTCACTCGACTTGCAGCTGTTTGGTGAAGATGGCCAGTCCGGTCTGTTCGAGCAGGCCAAGGGGGCGACCCTGTTTCTCGATGAGATTGGCAACCTCTCCGAATCCTTGCAGGCCAAGCTGCTGCAGGTGATGGAGGAGTATGGTCAGGGCACGCCAGAGGTGCGGGTGCTCAGCTCCAGCCATCAGGATCTGGTCAAGGCGATGGAGGAGGGGCGCTTTCGGGAAGATCTCTTCTACCGTCTCAACGTTGCCAATATCACCCTGCCATCTCTCAGTGCCCGCAGCGAGGATATTCCCCTGCTGGCCCGTCAGGCGCTAGACGATTACCGTAACCGCCACAGCGACTGCGCCGCCATGGGTTTTTCGCCCGAATCGCTGGCGATGCTGGCGGCCGCTGCCTGGCCCGGCAACGTGCGCCAGCTCTGCAACCTGGTGGAGCAGCTCGCCAGCCTCTGTTGCAGCCCGGTGATCGGGGTCTCCATGGTGGAGTCCGCCCTGAGCGGTGGTGGCGGCGGCATCCCCTCGTTCAACGAGGCGCGGGCCGAATTCGAGAAGGAGTATCTGACCCGTTTGCTGCGCACCACCGAGGGCAATGTGACCCTGGCGGCCAACCTGGCGGGCAGAAACCGTACCGATTTTTACAAGTTATTGAATCGGCACGGTATCGAAGCTGCAAACTTCAAATCGAAGGGATAAATCAGGCGGGATCAACCACCGCCGGAGCGGCATCGGCTTTTTGAGTTTTATGGGAGAGCCAGAGGCCGCTCGCCTTCATCAGGTAACCGAACAAGGCGCCAATGATGAGGGAGGGCAGGATCAGCCGCCACTCGCCAGCCGCCCCGAAGGTGGCACAGCAACCGGCAAAGGTGCCGGGAATGTAGCCGAGCCACTGCTGCTTGGCCTGTACGCACATCAGGGTTGCGACCACCCCCGTCATCACATAACCCGCCACACCCGCTCCCCACAGACTGTCGCCATGAATCAGCAGCAGTGCCCACAGCATGCCGCTGGTGTTGCAGAAGAGGGTCTGCAGCAGCGCCTTGTAGCCACCGCTTGACGCGAAATAGCTGGTGCAGCCGAGAAAGCCGACCCAGGAGATAAGGCCAAACGTGACGGCAATCCAGCCCCAGACGGCGGAGAGAATTCCAGTGGTGATGGCGATGGCGATCAGTGGGCTCATGGGGCGACTCTTCAGTTGGCTTCGCAAAATGGGCAGCCTACCCCCGGCAATCGGGGCGGCAAGCGGGGGCCGAATTGTGTGTGATCTTCATCACCCTTTTCAACTCAGGAATACGCTTGCGCTCGCGAAAAAAATTCATTGGTGACCGGCCTGACAGTCGGCCATAGTTAGAGGCCCTGTCCTGCTCATGGAGTGAGTCTGATGGCGCCAAATGTGATCGTTCCCCTGCTGGTGTTCGTAGTCCTGTTTCTGGTCGGCACCATGGCCAAGGCACTGCCCCTGCACCACATGATGTAAATTTGTGTGAAATAAAAATCTGCCGGGGCGGGTCTTATCCATACTGCCTCACTGAGCCCCGGGAGTTTTTCATGTTGATCAAGCGTCGTACCGCCCACCCCCTCACCGAACAGGATGTCACCCCGGAAGCCGTCTATCAGGACCGCCGCCTTATTCTCAAGGGGCTGGGTCTGGGCGCCGCCACCCTCGCTTTCCCCACTCAGGCCGGGGTGCTCGATCTGCTGCGCGGTAAAGAGGATGCTCCCCAATTAGCCACCAGGCCGCTTAACAGCAAGCCTGCCGAGCGCCCGGCCAATCTGGTGCTGACACCGGAAGAGAAGGCAACCAGTTACAACAACTTCTATGAGCTGGGCACCGACAAGTCCGACCCGGCTCGCAACAGCCATTACCTCAAGCCCGAACCCTGGACTCTCAAGGTGGAGGGGGAGGTGGCCAAGCCCTTTACCCTCGATGTGTGGGATCTCATCAACAAGAGCGAGCTGGAGGAGCGGATCTACCGGCTGCGCTGCGTTGAAGCCTGGTCCATGGTACTGCCCTGGAACGGCATCTCGCTGGCAGAGATCATCCGCCGTGCCGAGCCCACCAGTCGTGCCAAGTTTGTTGCCTTCGAAACCCTGTTTGATCCGAAACAGCTGCCGGGGCAGGCCTCCAGTCTGGGGGGCGGCATCGAGTATCCCTATGTGGAGGGGCTGCGTATCGACGAGGCGATGCACCCGCTCTCCTTCCTGGCGATGGGGCTCTATGGCAAGACCCTGCCCGCCCAGAATGGCGCGCCGATCCGGCTGGTAGTGCCGTGGAAGTATGGCTTCAAGAGCATCAAGAGCATCGTCTCGATCCGGCTGGTAGAGGAGATGCCCCCCACCACCTGGAACCTGTTGGCGCCCAACGAATATGGCTTCTACGCCAACGTCAACCCGCAGGTGGATCACCCGCGCTGGAGTCAGGCCAGCGAGCGTTTCATCGGCGAGGGTGGAGTATTTGGTGCCAAGCGTCAGCCGACCCTGATGTTCAACGGCTATGGTGACGAAGTCGCCTCGCTCTATCAGGGGATGGATCTTCGCCAATGGTACTGAGATTGAAACCGGCCCATATCAGCGGCCTGCGGGCACTGGTGCATCTGGGCTCCTTGGGTTTCCTGCTCTGGCTGGTTTTTGCCATTCCGGCAGGTCTGCTGGGGGGCGATCCGGTGCCCGAGCTTATCCACTACCTCGGCAAGGGGGCGTTCAACCTGCTGCTGCTCACCCTGCTGGTGTCGCCGCTGGCCAAGCGCTGGCGGCAGGGGCAGCTCATCAAGCTGCGCCGCCCCCTCGGGCTCTGGTGTTTTGCCTGGGCGCTGCTCCACTTCATGGCGTGGCTGGGGCTGGATCTGCAGTTTGACTGGGGCCTGATTGGCGGCGAGCTGGTCAAGCGCAGCTATATCGTGGTGGGGATGGTGGCCCTGTTGCTGCTGGCCGCCCTCAGCATCACCTCACTGCCCGCATTGCAGCGGAGGATGGGGGCTGCGTGGCAGAAGCTGCACAACTGGGTCTATGCCATCGCCCTGCTGGTGCCGGTACACTATTGGTGGTCGCTCAAGAGCGGTTGGCTGGAGCCGCTCATCTACCTGCTGCTGGCCTGCGCCCTGCTCTGGCCAAGACGGGAGAAGCTGCTGCGCCCCTTGCGGGGACGCTGGAATGCAAAAGAGGCCTAATTGGCCTCTTGTTGTTTGATTTCGCCGGTGTAGGCATCGACGATGAGATGTACCTTTTCATTCTGGCGATTGAGGGTTTTGACCTCGAATTTGTCCCCTTCCAGCTCCACTTCCCGAATGTCGTGATACCCTTGCGCCAGCAAGAGTTTGACCAGCCCGGCCATGTCGAGACGGCTCTGGGCCGCCCAGCTTGTGGCACTCAACAGGCAAAGGATCAGCAGGAAACTGCGCGGGATCATATTCATTCCGGATTCATGGCTGGCAGACTATAAACGCCATTATGTTAGGTTTTTGGAGATGAATCATCCATGAATAGAGCGCTCCCTCTGATCGGGTTGTTGTTGCCAGTGCTGGCGCAGGCGTTGACGCCTGACGAAGCCCAGCTGCAGCAAGCTGTCCATGAGGGACGGGTTCGGCCCTTCCATGAAATGATGGAGGTGGCGGCCAGATTGCCAGTGCGGGTGTTGCGGGTAGATCTGGGGGAAGAGGATGGTATCTGGCTCTATGAACTGCGAGTCATCGATCGGGAAAACAGCGTAATCAAGGTGGCCTATCGGGCCGACAACCTTGAGCTGGTGTGGGCCAAGGGGCACCATCTGGAGCGGCTGTTCGAACCGCCCAAGCCCCCGGTCGAGGATGATGAGTAACCCCTGTTTGGAAACCTGTTGATGCGAATTCTGATTGTTGAAGACGAAAAAACGCTGGCTGGCCAGCTGGCCGAACAGCTGCGCCTCTCCGGCTTTGTCACCGACCTGTGCCACGACGGCAACGAGGCCGGTTTCCTCGGCGAGACCGAACCCTACGATGCCATCATTCTCGACCTCGGCCTGCCGGGACGCGATGGCCTGAGCGTGCTGAAGGAGTGGCGCAGCAAGGGGATAGATACGCCGGTGCTGGTGCTGACCGCCCGTGGCCAACTGCACGAGAAGATTGAGGGGCTCAACGCCGGTGCCGATGACTACCTCACCAAGCCGTTCCAGGTGGCCGAGCTGGTGGCGCGGGTTCATGCGCTGGTGCGCCGGGCGGCTGGCAACGCCAGCTCCATTCTGGAGATTGGCGGAGTGCGGCTCGACATGGCGGCATCGCAGGTGTGGTACGAAGGGACCCCCATCAAGCTGACCGCCCACGAGTTCCGGGTGCTGGGTTACCTGATGCAGCACAGGGGCAAGGTGGTGTCGCGCAGCGAGTTGATCGACCACATCTATGCTCAGGATTTCGATCGCGACTCCAACACCGTCGAGGTGTTCATCGGCCGGATCCGCAAGAAAACCAACCCCGATCTGATTGAGACAGTGCGCGGCCTCGGGTACCGGATCAACGAATGAGGTTGGTGAGAACCCTGCGGGGGCGATTGGTCGCCATCGCGCTGGTGTGGTGCGGGCTGTTTCTGTTCGCCACCGGTTTCAGCCTGCAGACCATGATGCGCAACTACTGGCAGGAAGCGGAGGCCGATGGCCTGCGTTTGCAACTCTACGACTTGCTCTCCCGTCTTGAAGTGGCCAAGAGCGGGCTGCCGGTAGTCACCGAGCCGATGTCCGATCCCCGTTTCACTCAACCCTACTCAGGCTACTACTGGCAGCTGGAGCTTAGAGATAATGTGGTGGGGCGGTCACGCTCACTTTGGGATACCAACCTGAAAAGTCATGGTTTGAAATCAGCATTTGGCGACCGCGATCTCTTTGTCGGCAAGGGGCCCAACAAGGAGCCCCTGCTGATCATGACCCGCACCGTGCTGCTGCCCGGTTCGGATCGGGTGTTCACCCTGGTGATGGCCAAGGACAGCAGCGCCCTGACCCAGACCCTCAACAAGACCCGCATCAGCCTGTTTCTCGGCCTCGGCTTTGCCGCTGCCGGTCTGGTGCTCGGCTTCATGTTCCAGATCGTCTACGGCTTGCGGCCGCTGCACCTGCTGCGACGCGAACTGGGGCGGGTTCACGAGGGCCATCAGGAGGGGTTCCGGCTGCGCTATCCGCTGGAGATCCAGCCGTTGGTGGAGGATATCAACCGGCTGCTGCATCACTATGGCGAGCTGTTGCAGCGTGCCCGTTCTCACACCGGCAATCTGGCCCACGCCCTCAAAACGCCGCTCAGTATCATGCGCAATCAGGTAGCGCAGTTGCCGCCGGAAGATCAGGCCGCCATCGGCGAGCAGCTCGACCAGATCCAGCGCCACATTGACTACCACCTCGGCAAGGCGCGGGTGACCGGTGCCGCCAAGATCCTCGGGGTCTCAACCCCGGTGCGGGCGCGGGTGGAGTACATCTGCCGCGCCTTCTCCCGCCTCTATCCGGGCAAGACGGTGGACTTGCAGGTGCCTGCCAATCTGGCGGTCGGGGTGGAGGAGCAGGACTTCGACGAGATGGTAGGCAACCTGCTGGAGAACGCCTTCAAGTGGTCTGCCAGCGAGCTGCGCATCTCCAGCGCCGAGCTGGGGGGCTGGATCACCTTGCGTATCGAGGATGACGGCCCCGGCATGAGCGAGGATCAGATCGCCAAGGCGGTGCTGCGCGGGGTGCGGCTCGACGAGAAGGTGCCGGGCTCGGGCCTGGGTCTCAACATCGTCTCCGATCTGGCGGAAGCCTATCGTGGCAGTTTCATCATGGGCCGCGCCGAACTGGGCGGTCTGGCCGCCTCCCTCTCGTTGCCCAAGGTGGCAAGAGTCGAGAGCTAGGCATAACATATGGCATTTGTTTTAGCCTGAGGAAGAGAACCATGACTGATGATCCGTGGGCACTGTGTCACCTTGACGATTCGTTTGATGCCTCTGTGCTGGGGGTCAAGGGCGCCCAGATCCAGTGGTTCGAAGACAGGGATGGCCTGATCGCGTTCCTTCTGGAAGATTTTGTCGACCTGCTGGCCGATGTGGGCGAGCTGGACGAGGAGCAGACCGAGCAGGCGCGCGAGCGCTTCACCCTGCTGGTGGAGCAGAGCTTCGATGATCGCACCCTGATGGATGCCATCAACGATCTCGCCTCCGGCCTGCGTCGCATCGCCTGGTTGGGGCCACTCTCGGAGCTGGCCGAGATCAGCGACGAGTTTGCCTCCGGCCTGCGCCGCTATTTCTGGAGCCAGTACGACGGGGATGAAGATGACCCGGACGCCTGGGTGCCGGAAGAGCTCTGGCCGCAGTTGGTGGAGTGTGCGCAGGAGTATATGGAAGAGGGGGATTTCTGATTTCCCTCTCGCTATCCGGTTATCGCAGAGCATAAAAGACGGCGCTTTCGGGCGCCGTTTTTATTGGCGGTGGATGACGTGTCGTGAGGGTGATTGGACCAAAGCACTCCTTCATCATCCTCTGATATCACGGACCGGATTGATTCAAAAAAACCACCCTGGCCAGTGCCTGGGAGATGCGTATAAGAGACGATCATCCGCCCCCTTCATAACCGGTTCGTTATTGAAGACCCCGTCAGGCCATGGTCACGATGGACTCCTGCTCGATACCCAGCAAGTGACAGAGACGGGTCGGATCACGCACCGCATCGGCCAGAGTGAACTCGCCCAGCACTTCGAGGAAGGCGTTCATGGCGCGGCGCAGAATGCCCTGAATGCGGCAACCGCCGGAGAGTCGGCAGTTTTCACGCTTGCAATCGACCGGACAGAGCACATGCTCCATGTCCATCACCACATCCCGCAGGTTGATGGAGACCGCCGAGCGACCGAGGCGGATGCCACCGTGCTTGCCGCGCACCGTCTCGATGTACCCCTTGATGCCAAGCTGGTGCACTATCTTGACCACATGGTTGCGAGAGATGCCGAAGGTATCGGCCACTTCGGTAATGGTCGACAGGCGATCCCCCGGCTGCACCGCCAGGAAGGTCAGGGTACGCAGGGCGTAGTCGGTAAATCGT
This sequence comes from Aeromonas sp., assembly GCF_050633025.1. Classification (GTDB taxonomy): domain Bacteria; phylum Pseudomonadota; class Gammaproteobacteria; order Enterobacterales; family Aeromonadaceae; genus Aeromonas. The sequence continues at coordinate 17,719 of NZ_JBODRQ010000034.1, read as the reverse complement.
GTCAGTTGCATGGTTGCACTTGCCTCTTACTACAAGCCAGGGATCAGGACGACAACATTGAGCTAAGAGGCAGGAGACAACCGGTTTCCCTCTGTTTGTCATTGGTTCGCCAGAGGGGGCCTGTCTCTTAATCTGAGTTGCGGAGTGACAGGTTAAGAGCAGCACAACCGGGTGTCGATGAAGATGCACATAAATCGACACTTTCTTTGATTGATCGCAAACTTGCCGGGTTAGCCCGGCGTTTACCCGCTTTATGGCGGGTAAATCTCCCGAATAGTCCCCCTCGCCAAGCCCCTTCGACCAGCAGCCATATGGCCTGCGAACCGCCCCTCAATCGACAGTCAAGGAGGTGGTTCAGTGGGGCTGTTTCAGCCAGTTTTTCAGTGCGACCGAGGGGATGGAGCTCTCGGAGGCGACGGCAAACGCGCCCCAGTCCACCGCGCACTGCAACGCATCCTCGATTGCCATGCCCCGTGCCAGACCGTGGATCAGGCCACCGGCGAAGGCATCTCCCGCCCCCGTGGTATCGACCACAGATACTGGCCGGGCTGCGACCCGGATCTGCTCATCACCGTGGATGGCAACGGCCCCTGCCTTGCCCTCGGTCAACACCAGCCATTCGAGCTGCTCCCCCGCCAGCTGGCGGGCATGCTGCCAGGGGTCGCTCACCTCGCCGAGATCGGAGCGGGAGGCCACCAGCACATGGCAGGGGCGGCGCGCTTGGCCGCCCTTGGGATACTGGGCCACCACGAAGCTCTTGCCGAGCATCTGGCGCATGTAACTGATGATGGCGGTGCCGGGATAGTTCACATAGAGGCAGTCGATCCCCTCCAGCGGCAGATCGCCGGGTAGATCGGGACGCCGCGGGCGGCGCAGTATGGTGCGCTCGCCGGTGGAGTCCACCAGGATCAGCAGCTCGCCGGTCTCGCCGCCAAAGCGCTCCACATGGCTGCAATCCAGCCCGTAACCGGCCGCCTGCTCCAGCAGCCAGTCGCCGGTCTCGTCCAGCCCGATACGGGAAGCGATAGTCACCTCGTGACCCGCCCACACCAGCCCGATGCCGGTGTTGGCTGCGCCGCCGCCCAACCTGCGCCCCTGATCCACATATTGCAGCCGGGCCCCCGCCACCAGCGGTTCGGAGAGGGAGAGCACATGATCACAGTTGAGATTGGCAAGCAGCAGAATGCGGGACATAGAGACCTCGGACGATGGAGATAGCCCAAAAGAGACAGGCTGAACCCCGAGTAGAGCCCAGCCTGACAGAAGAGACAACCGGCAGCGATCGGGAATCCGATCGGGATCAATAGATGGGCAGCTCCACCCCGGCCAGCAGCTCGTCGATGCGCGCCTGGGTCGGCTGTTGCATCACGCTCTGAATCACCTCCTTGGTGAGGTGGGGCGAGAAGGAGCTGATGAAGTCATACATGTAGTTCTGCAGCAGGATGCTCTTGCTGAAACAGATCTGGGCCGGACAGGGCTTGAAAAGGTGCTCCAGATTGATAGAGACCAGCCCGGGGCTGTCGGTGTCGTTGGCCACCAGCGAGGAGATGATGCCGATGCCAAAACCCAGCTCCACGTAGCGCTTGATCACCCCGGCGTCCATCACCGTCATGTAGTAGCTCGGGGTGAGACCGGCGGCATGGAATACCTCGTCCTGCACCTGACGGCCAGTGGCGCCACTCTCGTAACTGAGGATGGGGTAGTGGCAGAGCTGCTCCAGCGTCGGCTTCTTCACCTTGGCCAGCGGGTGATCCTGCGGCACCACCAGCGAGAGGGTCCAGAGGTAGGCGGGCAGCGCGATCAGCTCCTTGTCGAAGCCAATCTCGTGGGCAACGATGGAGAAATCGGAGTAACCCTTGCTGATCTGCTCCTTGCTCGCCGACATCACCGGATGGAGGTGGAACGAGATCTTGGGGTACTTCTTGGTGAAGTAGGTAACCGATTTGGGCAGCAGATAGCGGGCGATGGTGTGGGTAGTGTGGATGTTGAGAGTGCCCACGGTCGGATCCAGATACTCGCGGGAGATCGCCTTGATCTTGCTCTCGATGTTGAGCATCGCCTCGGCACACTTGATGATCTCCTCCCCCACCGGGGTGATGCGGTGCAGATGCTTGCCACGGCGCTCGAAGATCCGCACTCCCAGCTCGCTCTCCAGCAGGCCGATCTGCTTGCTGACCCCGGGCTGGCTGGTATAAAGCGCATCGGATGCCACCGAGACGTTGAGGTTGTGGTCCCGGATCGCGATCAAGTACTTCAATTGCTGTAGTTTCAAGGCTTCACCCTCTCAAGCTGGTGCGGCGATCACGCCAGACAAACAGGCCGCCACAAAGGGCGGCCAGTGTATCATCCGATCCCGACATCGCAGCGCTTGATCCTTCATTTTGCTACAAAATCTAGCACCCGAAGGGGGTCGCTGACAAACCGGGCTCAGGCCGCGCCAGCCCGCAGCGGCAGGATCCCCAAAAACTGCAGCAACCACTGCATCATGGTGGTCGAATCCACCTCCCCCTCCAGCGAGGAGAGGCTGCTCTGGTAACGCTCGTCGGGCAGCAGGCCACGGCGCCGTTCGATCAGCGCCCGGTTGTACTCCACCGAAAACTCCGGATGCCCCTGAATGGCGACGATGTGATCACCCTGCAAAAACATGAAGTTGGGACAAAAATCGTTGCCCGCCAGCCGGGTTGCTCCGGGTGGCAGCAACGCCACCTGATCCTGATGGCTCGCCAGAATGCGGATATGATCCCGCGCCGGCACCATCCAGGGGGCATCTTCCAGCATGGGGTGAACCGATACCCCCAGCCCCCACCCCTTGGTGGACTTCACCACCTCGCCACCGAGCGCCTGGGCGATCACCTGATGGCCGAAACAGATCCCGGCCAGCTTGACGTCGGTATCGTGGGCCCGGCGGATCCAGCCGCGCAACGCCTGGATCCAGGGGATATCGCTATAGGCATCGTGGCGCGAACCTGTGATGAGCCAGGCATCGCACTCATGCAGATCCTCCGGCAACTCGCCATCGATGGCTGACCAGACCCGAAACTCCAGCTCGGGTGCCAGCGGCTGAAACCCCCTGATAAACATCTCGGAGTAGACGGGGCCAAAACGATCCGCCAGATCGGGATCCAGCCGGTCACAATCGAGAATTCCCAATCGCATCTGTTGCTCCTTTACAGAAGTGCCCCCGCAGACCAGCGATCTGCGGGGGCAAGAGAATCAAATCATGGTGGTGAGCCTTGGGCTCATCACTTCATGGTCGGCATGGAGAACTCGGCACCACTGCGCAGGCTCTGGGGCCAGCGCGCCGTCACCGTCTTCATCCGGGTATAAAAGCGAACCCCATCCGGCCCGTGCATGTTGAGCGGCCCGAAGATGGAGCGCTTCCAGCCGCCAAAGCTGTGAAACGCCATCGGCACCGGAATGGGAACGTTCACCCCTACCATACCGACCTGCACCCGCGCCGTGAAGTCCCGCGCGGTGTCGCCGTCACAGGTAAAGATGGCGGTACCGTTGCCGTACTCGTGCTCGTTGATAAGGCGCAGTGCCGTCTCGTAGTCCGGCACCCGCACGATGGAGAGCACAGGGCCGAAGATCTCCTCGCGGTAGATGCGCATCTCGGGGGTCACCTCGTCAAACAGGCAGCCACCGATGAAGTAACCCTCGTCGTGGCTCAGCGTGCGACCATCGACCCGCAGCGTGGCCCCTTCGGCCACCCCCTGATCCACGTAGCCGCGCACCTTGGCCAGATGCTCCTTGCTGATGAGCGGCCCCATTTCGTTCTCCGGGCTCTGGCCCAGCCCCGGGCCCACCCGCAGTTTTTCCACCAGCGGCGTCAGTTTGGCCACCAGCGCATCGGCGGTCTCGTCCCCCACTACCACGGCCACCGAGATCGCCATGCAGCGCTCACCCGCGGCCCCATAAGCGGCCCCCATCAGGGCGGAGACCGCCTGATCGAGGTCCGCATCCGGCATCACCACCATGTGGTTCTTGGCGCCGCCCAACGCCTGCACCCGTTTGCCGTGGGCCGACGCGGTGGCATAGATGTACTGGGCGATGGGAGTAGAGCCGACAAACGACACGGCACCCACTCGCGGGTCGGTCAGCAGCACATCCACCACCTCCTTGTCACCGTTCACCACGTTGAGCACCCCGTCCGGCAGACCGGCCTCCTTGAGCAGCTCGGCCATCCGCAGCGAGAGAGAGGGATCCTTCTCGGAGGGTTTGAGAATGAAGGTGTTGCCGCAGGCGATGGCAACCGGGAACATCCAGAGCGGCACCATGGCCGGGAAGTTGAACGGGGTGATACCGGCGCAAACCCCCACCGGCTGCATCATGGAGTAGCTGTCTACCCCGCGACCGACGTTGAGGGAGTGCTCCCCCTTGAGCAGATGGGGAATGCCGCAGGCAAACTCCACCACCTCCAGCCCGCGGGTCAACTCACCCTGCGCATCGGAGAAGACCTTGCCATGCTCGCGGCTGATGAGCTGGGCCAGCTCGTCCCTGTGCTGCTCCATCAACTCCTTGAAGCGGAAAAAGACCCGGGCCCGCACCAGCGGCGGGGTTTGCGACCAGTCGGCAAAGGCGCGCTCGGCGATGGCGATCGCCTCCTGACACTCGGCGGCGCTGGAAAGCCCGACACTCCCCTGCTGCTTGCCGCAGGCGGGATTGAAGATGGCCCCATGGCGCTCGCTGCGACTCTCCTGCGGTTGGCCGTTGATGAAGTTGCTGACCCTGTATGTCATGTATCCTCCGTGATGACTGATATCGTGGTGGCGCAGCGCTCGTCAACACGAGGCAACGCAGGGCCCCGCCAGAGCGGGGCCACCAAATGGGTTAGGGTTGGGCCTGCAGGGCATCCTGCAGCAGGGTGAAGAGATCGTCGATCTGGCTGCGCTCGATGATGAGGGGTGGCGACAGGGCGATGATGTCGCCGGTCACCCGGATCAGCGCCCCCTTCTCGAAGCAGCGCACAAACACCTCATAGGCGCGCTTGCCCGGCGCATCCGGCATGGATTCCAGCTCGATGCCCGCCACCAGCCCGTAGTTGCGCACATCCTTCACATGCTTGCAGCCCTTCAGCGAATGAGCCGCCTCCTCCCAGTAGCCCGCCAGATCGGCGGCGCGGCTGAGCAGATTCTCGTTACGATAGATCTCGAGGGTCGCGAGCCCCGCAGCCGCAGCCACCGGATGACCGGAATAGGTGTAGCCGTGGAACAGCTCGATAGCCCCCTTGCCTGCCGCCATCATGTCGTCATAAATGTGCTTCTGCACCAGCACCGCGCCCATGGGGATGGCACCGTTGGTCAGCCCCTTGGCGCAAGTGATCATGTCGGGGATGACATCGAACTCCTGGGCGGCGAAGGGAGAGCCGAGGCGACCGAAACCGGTGATCACCTCGTCAAAAATCAACAGGATGCCGTGCTTGGTGCAGATCTCCCGTAGCCGCTTGAGGTAGCCTTTGGGGGGCATCAGCACGCCGGTACTGCCGGCGATGGGCTCGACGATCACCGCCGCGATATTGCTGGCATCGTGCAGGAAGACGATCTTCTCCAGCTCATCGGCCAGCGCCACATCCTCCTCGGGCAGCCCTTTGGTGAAGGCGTTCTTGGCGATATTGAGGGTATGGGGCAGATGATCCACCCCAGTCAGCAGGGAACCAAACCACTTGCGGTTGCCGGGAATGCCCCCCACCGAGATGCCGCCAAAGCCGACCCCGTGATAGCCACGCTCGCGGCCAATCAGCCGGGTGCGGGTGCCCTGACCGCGCGCCCGCTGCCAGGCCAGCGCGATTTTGAGAGCGGTATCGACCGACTCTGAGCCGGAGTTGGTATAGAAGACATGGCCGAACCCCTTGGGAGAGATCTCCACCAGCTTGTTGGCCAGCTCGAACGGCAATGGGTGGCCCATCTGGAATGTGGGGGCAAAATCGAGGTGGGAAATCTGCTGGGAGACCGCCTCGGCAATCTCGCGCCGACCATGGCCCGCGTTGCAACACCAGAGTCCGGCTGTGCCATCCAGTATCTTGCGGCCATCCTCTGAGTGATAATACATCCCCTCTGCCGACTTCAGTATGCGCGGCGCCGCCTTGAACTGCTGGTTGGCGGTGAACGGCATCCAGAAGGCGGACATGTCGGAGGGCGTATTGATGTCGCTGATCGGTTTCATGGTCACCTCATCCTTAAGGTGTTTAGCAACTGTTGGCCAATGCCTATTAAATTAAACACCTAAATCCATAAAAAAGGGCCCATTATCGCCCTGTCTGGTGCCACCCCTAGCTAGACGCATCAGCAGGGTGGTATAAGATATTTAACACAATTTTAATAATAGTAAACAGTCAAGGAGTGTCTATAGATGGATATCGGTCACCGCCTCAAGGCGGTTCGCACCAAGGCAGCCCTCTCCCAGCGCGAGCTGGCCAAGCGCTCCGGTGTGACCAACGGATTTATCTCCCAGATCGAGAAAAATCAGGTGAGCCCCTCTGTCGCCTCCCTGCGCAAGGTGCTGGAAGGCATCCCCATGTCGCTGGCCAGCTTCTTCACCGAAGAGACTGAAATGGGCACCGAAGTGATCTTCCGCGCCGCCGATATGCCGGATCTCGGCACTCACCCGATCAGCTACCGATTGGTCGGGCACAGCCGTGCCAACCGCGCCATCGGCATGTTGCAGGAGATCCTGCCAACCGGAGCCGACACCGGTGACGACATGCTGAGCCACGAGGGTGAAGAGTGCGGCATCGTCATCAAGGGCGAGGTTGAAGTGACCGTTGGCGAGCAGATCTACCTGCTGACGCCGGGCGATGGCTACTACTTCGACAGCCGCACCCCCCACCGTTTTCGCAACGTGGGCGAACAGGAATGCGTGCTGATCTCGGCCAACACCCCCGCCAGTTTCTGACATTCAGACGCGCCTCGGCCAGGGGGCAATGTTTAATGAATTGTTACAAGATGGATTTACAAGCGGCAGGATGTTTAGCATATTGATACGCGGAAACTGACTTTTGCCGGTTCAAGGAGTGAACATGAGTGACCTGACCCTGGCCCAGTGGCAACACAAGGCCTCCCACCTGACCCTGCCCTCGCAAGCCTTTATCGATGGCAGCTACCGGGATGCCGTCAATGGCGCCACCTTCGACTGCATCAACCCGGCCAACGGAAAGCTGCTGACCAAGGTCGCCGCCTGCGACGCCGCCGATGCCGAACTGGCGGTACAGGCCGCCCGTGCAGCGTTCAACGACAAACGCTGGAGCGGCCTGCCACCGAAACAGCGCAAACAGATCATGCAGCGCTTCGCCGAGCTGATGCGCCTCAACAAGGTGGAGTTGGCATTGCTGGAGTCGCTGGACATGGGTAAACCCATCGGCGATGCCATGGGCTATGACGCCCCCGCCGCCGCCAACTGCATCGCCTGGAACGCCGAAGCGATCGACAAGGTTTACGATCAGGTCGCCCCGGTGGAGGAGTCCGCCCTGGCGCTGGTGACCCGCGAAGCGCTCGGGGTGGTTGCCGCCATAGTGCCGTGGAACTTCCCGCTGGTGATGGCCTGCTGGAAGCTGGGCCCGGCGCTCGCTACCGGCAACTCGGTCATTCTCAAGCCTTCCGAAAAATCCCCCCTGACCGCCCTGCGCATCGCGGGTCTGGCCAAGGAGGCAGGCATTCCCGACGGCGTGTTCAACGTGCTGCCGGGCTTTGGCCACACAGTGGGCGAGGCGCTGGCCATGCACATGGATGTGGACTGCATCACCTTCACCGGCTCCACCAAGATCGGCAAACATCTGGTGGAGTGCTCTGGCAAGTCCAACCTCAAACGCGCCTTTATGGAGTGCGGCGGCAAGAGCCCCAACATCATTCTGGCTGACGTGCCCGATCTGGACGCTGCCGCCAGAAGCGCCGCAGGTGCCATCTTCTACAACCAGGGCGAGGTATGCACCGCCGCCTCCCGGCTGCTGGTGCAAAACAGCATCAAGCCGCAGTTTATGGAACGACTGCTGGCCCACGCCCGCGAGTGGATCTCGGCCAACCCGCTCGACCCGGCCACCCGCATCGGCGCCATGGTGGATCACATCCAGATGGAGCAGGTGCTGCGCTATGTCGAAATTGGCAAGCAGGAGGGGGCCAAGCTGCGGCTGGGGGGCAACCGCACCAACACAGTGAGCGGCGGCTTCTATATCGAACCCACTATTTTCGATGAAGTCACCCCGCAGATGCGCATCTTCCGCGAGGAGATCTTCGGCCCTGTGCTGGCGGTGACCGGCTTCGATACCCTGGAAGAGGCCATTGCGCTGGGCAACGACACCGACTATGGGCTGGCCGCGGCAATCTGGACGGCGGATCTCAACAAGGCGGTGAAGGGCTCGCGCGCCCTGCGCGCCGGTACCGTGTTCGTCAACAACTGGGATGGTGGCGACATGACCATGCCGTTTGGCGGCTTCAAACAGTCCGGCAACGGTCGCGACAAGTCACTTCATGCGCTGGAGAAGTACACCGAGCTGAAAAGCACCTGGATTCAGCTGGAATAACACGACAAAGCAGCACTATCGGATCAAAAAAGGGGGAGAAATCCCCCTTTTGCATTTTTGGCCTTCCATCACCGGGCTCAATCCTTATAATGATAAAAAAGCCAACATGTTAAATATAAAGACAAAAATGCTATTTTTTCTGGGAAGTGTCCTGTTTCTGGTGATCGGCCTGCCTCTGCTCTTCTTTGCATTGGGGCATGGTGAGGCCTATGTCACCTGGGGCCCCTGGATCTCCGCTATCGCCCTGATGCTATGGCTGCTGATGGATGTGGACAAGATCCGCCGCGGCAAACGCTGATCCCCCTCCGCTCCTGACACTTCTTTATTTGCTTCTTTCCCCGCAAAAGGATCGCTACACTGATTTTTTGCGATGTTTTTCCAACATCACTCTGTCAGTGAAGGCTACCCGCATGCAGCAACAAATTCAGCGCCAGGGCGTCATCTACGCCTTGTGCGCCTATACCCTTTGGGGCATAGCCCCAATCTATTTCAAAGCCATTGCTGCCGTGCCGGCCATCGAGATCCTCACCCACAGGGTGATCTGGTCCTTCGCCCTGCTGATAGTGCTGGTACTGCTTGGCCGCCAGTGGCACAAGGTGCAGGCGGTGCTGCGTCGGCCGAAAGTGCTGCTCACCCTCGCCTTCACCTCCTTCATGGTAGGGGGCAATTGGCTGCTCTTTATCTGGGCCATCAACAACGGCCACATGCTGGATGCTAGCCTCGGCTACTACATCAATCCGCTGTTCAACGTGCTGCTGGGGATGGTGTTTCTGAGCGAGAAGCTGCGCCGTCTGCAGTGGTGGGCGGTCGCCCTCGCCTTTATCGGGGTGGCGATCCAGCTTCTCGCCTTTGGCTCCTTACCCTGGATCGCGCTGGTGCTGGCGTCGAGTTTCGCTATCTATGGACTGGTGCGCAAAAAACTGGCCCTCGATGCTCCCACCGGCCTGCTGCTGGAAACGCTCATCATGCTGCCTGCGGCCGCTTTCTACCTGTGGGGCATCGCCGACAGCCCCACCAGCCATATGACCGAAAATAGCTGGCACCTGAATCTGCTGCTGATCGCCGCCGGCGTCGTCACCACGGCCCCCCTGCTCTGTTTCACCGCAGCCGCGACCCGGCTCAAGCTCTCCACCCTGGGCTTCTTCCAGTACATAGGCCCCAGCCTGATGTTCATCCTGGCGGTCACTCTGTACGGCGAGGCATTGGCGCTGGACAAGATGATCACCTTCGCCTTCATCTGGAGCGCCCTGGTGCTGTTTAGTCTGGATGGTCTGCGCAGCGGCAGAGCCGTGCTAAGCCGGACCTGACCCCTCCCCGCCCCCCGACCCCGGCTCACCAGCCGGGGTTCTTTTTTGTGCCACCCAACTCTTCCTGACAGCGACCACCCATGCCGAAGAGGCGACCATGGTCGTCCAGCACGCCCGCATCCTGGCCAGGCAGACTCGCCACTTTCATCTCGATCCCCCCGTCACTGATCTGGGGCGCTGATGGGCGTCAGCGCCGCCATTTTCCTCTGCGCTGGCAAAATGGGTAGCATTAGACTCCATGAGGGAATAGGATCCGCCCCTCTAAAAAACCAACTGCAAGGATCAACTGACATGACTCGAAAATGGTCGCTCCCCATCGTGGCACTCGCGGGGGGAGCGTTACTCTGGCTCGGCAACACCTTTGGTATGAAATGGGCTCTGATGGCCCTGATCGGATTCGGCTTCGGCTTCACTCTCTCCTTCAGTCGCTTCGGCATCGTCTTCGGTTGGCGCGAGATGCTGACCAAGCGCAACAGCTACTACGTGCGGGTTCACCTGCTCACCATCGCCATCGAAATTCTGCTGTTCACCACCTTCCTCTCCTTTAGTCACGCCCTGTTTGGCGATGCCATGGTGGGCAACGTGATGGCCATCGGCATTCCCTTCATCGTCGGTGCCTTCCTGTTCGGCATCGGCATGCAGCTGGCAGGCGTCTGCGCCACCGGCACCCTTTACTGCTGCGGCGAGGGACAACCCCGCTTCTGGCTGGTGCTGCTCTGCTACGGCATCGGCACCCTCATCAGCAACCAGTTCCGCCCCGAACTGGAGGCCACCTTCTCCAGCCATGTGGTGCTGGCCAAGGATTTGACCGGCAATATCTGGAGCGGCATGCTGCTCAACCTGGCGCTGGTCGCCGCGCTGTTCCTGCTGTTTCGCAACAGCGAACTCAAGCGGACCGGCGAGCTCAAGCCCCTCTTCAGCGGCGGCAACCTGTTCTGGCGCGATGGCCGCTTCACCGTGCTGACCGGCGGCATCATCATCGCCATACTCAACTCCACTGTCGTCGCCCTGCACGGCTCGGCCTGGACCATCACCGGCGCCGTCTATGACATGGCGCTGCGCGGCGCCTCTCTGTTCGGCCTGTTCGAGGGCCACCCCAAGCTGGCCCAGCCGCTCTTCATCAACCCCATGGTCGGCATGTTCTGGCTCGGCATTCTGGGGGCCATGCTGGCGCGCTGCCTGAGCGGTGGCGGTAACTTCGCCCCGATGCGACTCGGCAACAGTCTGGCCTCCATCATTGGTGGCCTGCTGATGGGGATGGGCGCCATGTACGCCGCCTGCAACCTCGGTGGCTTCTTCGATGGCACCGCCTCCGGCAGCCTGCACGGCTGGGTCTGGATGCTGATGGCCCTCGCCGGCAGCCTGATTGGTATTCGCCTGCGCCCGCTGTTTGGGCTCTGACGTCCAGCATTGCAGTGCACGCCATAGAAAACGGGAGGCCAAGCCTCCCGTTTTTACCTTTATTGCTCCCGTCGCTCTGCTTATTGGACAGGCTGGGAAACCCCTTCCAGATGGATTTCCACCCGGCGATCCGGTGCCAGACAGGCGATCAGCTCCTGCTTGGAGCGGCTGGCACAACTGTTGCCAGTGACCGGATTGGCCTTGCCACGCCCCTCGACCCGCACCTTGTCAGCATACAAGCCTTTGGATACCAGATAACTGGCCACGCTCTGGGCACGCTTCTCGGAGAGGGCCAGGTTGTAGTTGTCGGAACCGATGCGGTCGGTATAACCGATGACAGTTGCGACGCCATCTTTCGGATTGGCCGCCACAATCTGGCTGAACAGGGCATCGAGCGCCTGATTGGCAGCCGGTTTCAGGGTCGCCTTGTTGAACTCGAACAGCACATCGGAACTCAGGCTGAAGGTCTTGGGTTCCACTACGACCGCAGGGGCCGGTGCGGCGGCAGGAGCGGGCGCCGGTGCTACGACCTCGCCCCCTTGCTGGCCGAAGCGATAGAGCATACCGAATGAGATCAGACCGTTATCCAGCTCGATGCCGGAGCGATCGAGAGACGCATCTCCCAGCGGCGTGGTGTACTGGTACTCCAGACGGGCAGCCCAGTCACGATCGATGGCATATTCAGCACCCAGCGCACCAACGAAGGCGGCGCCATGCTTTTTGCCGGTATCGCTCACACCACCACCACTGATCTTGCTATCTGTCCAGGCATAGGCTCCACCGAGTCGGCCATAAAGATCGAGCACGCTGGTGGCCGGGAAGCTTATCTTCATGGTGGCCTGCACAAGCTGACTCTTCGCCTCACCAGTGAGAGCCGTTGCACCACTGCCCCCTTTCAGCTCATATTTGCCCAACCAGTCATAGCCCAGCTCAAAACCAAGATTCTGGTTGAGTTGATAGCCAGCAAATACCCCCAACCCCAGATCGTCGGTGTTCTCACTATTGTCACCTACCAAGCTGAAGACGTCGGCGATATCCTGGTTTTTATCAACGCCGTAATAGTTCGACCAACCGGCCTTGCCACCGACATACCAGGTATTGTCCTGAGCGGCGGCCTGCACGGCTCCGGCCGCCAGCAAACCACCGACCAATACGGCAAGCATGGATTTATTCATATTTTCGCCTCTGCAATAAGTCGTTATGGGCGCCTGAGTGCGCACTCTCCCTGTGTGAAGCCGTCAGGCGGCCTCGCCGCAGTCAGGTTATCCCATCCGCTGACAGCCTCAAATGACCAAGTCATCAGGAGTGTGAGCTTGCCTGCAATATGATGACTCCGAGTCATGAAGTCAGAGCATTAGCCAAGCTTGAGAGAGGTGTATGGACAGCGGTTTATTGTGCACCAACGACCAGACTGGCAACTCTTCATCAAACATGGGGGTTGTCTCGGCCCAATGATCTGAGGGCAGGAAACATCGCTCTTCCGGCAACAGGTCATCAGGCAAGGATGACAGCTCTGCAATCAAGGTTCGTAGCTGGCAACAAGTCACATCCCCCCTTAGGGCAAGCCTTCCCTGCTCAACTTCTCGAACCAGCCAGGAGAGTGCAGTTACATGCCGCATCACACATGCCATCTCTAACCATTGAATTCCCCGCTTACCTTTCCTGGATTCCAGTAAGGCAAAACGCATGACACTCGCTTTGTGCTGTAAACTGACTCCCTTCTTGAGCCATTCACGAGATGCCTTCTGCTCTGCTGGCGATCCGGACTCAAGCAATCTGGCAAGGCAGTAGATAGCCCATGTATGCCCTCTGGTTGCCGCCCGGCGATACCAATACATCGCCAACCTCTCATCCTGACGGTACCCCCGCCCATGCTGGATGTTGAAAGCCAGAGAATACATCGCACTATCTGACCCGGATTGTGCTGCCTGCAGAAAACAGGCGTTTGCCTGCTCCCACTCTCCCGCCAGAGAGTGGATATCGCCCAGGGCACACATAGCGATTGCGCTTCCCTGTCGCGCGGCGACCTCATACCAGTGGCGGCCCTCCATCGGGTGTTCGCTGGTGCCCGCCAACATATTCATGGCATCGGCACAGCCTTCGCTCGCCCCCTGTAGCCACAATTGGCGAGCGTGGTTTTTATCGATCTGTTTACGTTCACTTGACGATCCGACCCCGTAATAGAATTCAATCCCGAGATTGCATAGTCGCGCCAATCGCCGCTTTTTAGCTTTATCAGAACAAGACATGACGTGGATGCCTCGACAGCAATAAGCAACTTTCCTGCGGTAAGCAGTTAAACAGAGCATTGTGTAACACCTTGGGTGCCAGCAATGCTTTGAGTTGCTGATACTGGCTCTCAAAATCCTCTAACGTCATCCCCATGCACTCCTCCTCTGAAGTGATGTTCAGCGAATAATCAACTCCTTGCAGAGACGCGGCATGGCGCGGCAAGTCATTGTGCGCCAACAACCAACCATAACGATGAGACTGCAATAATGTCTGAACCTCATGACATTGATCCGGTTGCAAATAGTCATCCGGTGCCATCCAGCCATACAACCAATTGATAAAGGTCACCCCATCAATTCCAGGAGCATGGAGCTGTGACTGGTGTTCCGGGATCAGAAACAGGGGGGATAACCAGATAGTAATCCTGGTGCGGTTCGCCACCCATTCCAAAAAGGAGAGAGAGGGAGAGGCCAGGTCAATCACTACTGCAACAGGGGTATTGGCATCTGTATGTGCCAACTCATCCGGGGTGCGATAAAGGATGCCTTCAGGCTCAACACCAATTGGCGGCGACTCGGTAATCAACATCAGCATGGGAACATTCCGGGTTATTCGGCTGGCAGTTATTGAATAACACCCTGACGTCATCCGGTGACGCGTGCCACAACAACGCTGAGTGACGCAACGCCCGGTTATAACGTTGCCCACTCACAGCAACCAAGTTAACAGGAGTGTTCCATGAGTCATTACTTCACCATCCTCTGTCCACATTGTGGTACGACAACCACAGTTTCCACCTCCGTAGCACGTAATGGTACCGGTGTTGGCCAGTGTCGCAATTGCCGAAAATTGGTGCGTATTCAGGTCGATCATCGTGGTGGAATCGTAAGAGTTAAATGACATCAGACCTAACAACAGCTTGTTCTGACAACAAACTTGGCTCTGGTTCAGAAAATATCAACGTGTCACTTGAGTCAGACTAAAACTGGGGGCTAGTATGCCCCCTCTTCAATAGGCTCTGACTCCATTGCCATGTCCGATATCCAGACCCAACGCCATTTCGCCATCCTTAACTATCTGCCTTACGAACCCCTATCAATTTCTACGACGGAGCTCATGCTCAAACTGGAGCGCGATGGCTTTGATGTCACCCTGCGCAAAGTGCAGCGCGATCTGGAGAGCCTGAGCTGCCGTCATAGCATCCTCAGCGACGAGACGGTTCGCCCGTATCGCTGGTCACGCAAACAAGGCAGTAAAGGCTGGCTGGATATGACACCCAGCACAGCCTTGGCACTATGCATGGCCAAGCAACACCTGCAGGGGCTGTTGCCACGCCAGTTACAAGGTAATCTGGCCGATTTCTTTGCCCAGGCGGAGCAGCGGCTCGCCAATTCCCACGAGAAGCTGGCGATGTGGCCCAGCTGCATTGCATCTCATCCGGCAGGATTTCAATTGTGTCCACCAAAGGTGAGTACACTGGTGCTGGAAGGTGTCGAACAGGCTCTACTGGAAAAACGGATTATCGATATCGAATACACTCCCCGGCCACCAAGAGCAGCCAAGCATTATCTGATTAATCCTCTCGCTTTGGTAACCAAAGGATCCACTCTCTATCTGGTCGCAACGCTGGTAGATAATGGAGAGTATCGAAACTTTGCGCTCCATCGGGCAACTCACGTAGACCTCATGGAGACACCTACAACCATGCCGCCGGAGTTCAATCTGACGGACTATCTTGCCAAGGGGAATCTGGCCTTCGCCAGACACCGCAGCATTGAACTTGTATTACGAGTGAATTACATCGAGGGATATCATCTGCAAGAGAGCTGGTTAAGTGAAAACCAGCGCATCGAACCAGACGATTCATACCATTTCATCCTTCATGCCACTGTCAATGATACGGAAGAGCTGCGTTGGTGGCTGATGTCTATTGCCGATATCAGCGAGGTGTTATCCCCTCCTGATTTGCGCGATATCATCATGGCCAGCCTGCGTAAAGGACTGGCCAATTATGCTGTTCGCTAGCTGGCCATGGGCTGCCGTGACGACCAACTTATCTCATCGGGAAGGTGCATCTGCCCGGACTCCAGGTCAAACGGTACGGCCCAAAGACGCAAAGGCTGCCTGGCCGCATTGGCCAACAAGAATGGCCCAATGACCCGATCCAGCCCACGCCATTTGGGGTAGATAAGGAGCATATCCCCCACTCCCTTCTGATAGGTCTGCCCATAGGCCAGCATTTGATAAAAATCTTGCTGGCCAAGGCCGAACTTGTCTCGACGATTATCCTGCTCGAGCCGCTTCCACTTGGTATCCATGACCCGCAGGCTGGCGTGCCCTTCCAGCAGCAGATCCGGCTTTAGCTGGAACATGGCTCCCTCAGCATGACCCAGCTGGCCATAGTGGCAAAGATATTCAGCGCTCGATTGAGTTTTCAGGCCAAGACCTGAGGGGAGCTGACGCCTCAGTTGGCGAGCAACATAAGCCTCAAATAATCGCTCCATGGGATAGAGCAGGCTGAGCCCTCGCCACTGCCCGTGGAGCGCCATCGGCATCTGTCGCTGCAGAATCAATTCGCACCAGGGCTTGATGGCTTGATAACGAGCCATCAAGCGGTCGGTGCGCCAGGCTCGCAGATCTCGCTCTATTTCACGGGATGGCTGCAACTCATGAAGCATGCCTTGTAGCTCGTGGGACAACCGCCAGCTATGCGCTACTCGGGTTGCTTTGCAGACCAGATCGAGCGCACGGCGGATCAATCTGTGCTCTGCACTCTCGGGTTGAAACAGGTCGTGGCGGATCCGGAATTTATGTTGCCGCCCGGCGGGTTGCCGCATTTGCCTCGCCATATCCAGCTGTCCGCGCAGAAATGGCGCCTCCTCTTCGACTTGCACATAGTCAAAGCGCAGCCCATGCCTGACCAGATGCTCCAGCTCGCAGAGAAATCGCCCCATCACCCACTCGCTCAGGGACCCCTCTCCGAGTTCGAGACCCGCTTCTTCGGTTTCACGTAGTGGCAGATCTATCGCGCTGGCCAGCATCTTCTTGAGCATGCGTCGGCTACGGCTTACCTCGCTCGCCATATTTTCATCCGGCGCCGCATCATGGGTCTTGGGCAGGATCTCGATGATCTGGCCACAGGGCGACTCCAACACCCCCACATAGCTGTCAAGACGAAGCCACTGGCGCCCATCCAGATGCAGCATGGGCGCCCCCTGCTTGCTAAATTGTCCCGCCAGCTCGCACAGCCACATAAACGCCGAGCGGCTAATATGGGCGCGATCCAGCGAAGGGCTATCAAGGGGCTCGAAGGTCAGGCGAGCGTATTCACGGACGATGACGTGACCTTTCACTGCACAGTCTCCGCCTCGACCCGTTGTTCGACCGTACGCCCGTTGTGGTCAATGATGCCCATATAGGCACTTGCTTGAGTCCAGACTCCATCCCCTTCCGGTTTAATCTTCCAGCCGGTGGGCAAGTTGCCCAGCTCAGCCTCTTCACCGAATAGCTTCTGCAGATCGAGCTCCTCATCCTGAGTCACAAAACGGTCACCCCTGGACTTGCGATGGTCATTCAGCACCAGGGCAATCTTCTGCCAATCCTCGAAGAAGTACTCCTGCAGCAAGGGCAGCACCTGTTTTTGGAAAATCCGCCCCAGGTGTGGCAGGTTGGGATCCTTTTGCAGCGGCATAAAGAGGGCGTGCCCCAAGCAGTAGTCGCGGCCCAGCAGGGCAGTAATGCGACGGTTGATGGTCCGCAGCAATTCACCGATCTGGATCCCCTCCACATACAGGCTGTCGAGCAAGTCGGGACGGGGCGGCATCTCTTTAAAGAAGAAGCGGCGACGCAACGCCAGATCCAGGCCAGCCAGCGAGCGATCTGCCGTATTCATGGTACCGATCAGATAGAGATTTCTGGGCACGCCAAAAGGCTGCTTCGAGTAAGGAAGCACCACTTTAAGCTCCTCTTCGGCACCCAGGCGCTTGGACGGCTCCAGCAGAGTGATCAACTCACCAAAGATGCGGGAAATATTGCCCCGATTGATCTCGTCGATAATCAGTACATAGGGATTCTCGGGATCCGCTTCTGCCCGCTGGCAAATCTGTTTGAACAGACCATCGACCACCCGATAATGCAATACACCGTCCTGGCTTTCTGCCTTGATCCCCTCGATAAAATCTTCGTAGCTGAAGCTTTGGTGGAAGGTGACAAACGGCGTTGTTTCCCAAATCGATGCAGCTTGAATGGAACTAATTGAGGGTTCGGT
>NZ_JBODRQ010000033.1:0-30290 GCF_050633025.1 Aeromonas sp. | reverse complement strand
CAGATAGCACGGGCGCATTGCCGCCTCCGCAGCCCATGTGCTGGAGCAGGATGCTAGGGCGCATCGCCGAGATCATCAAGGTCTCCCAGCTGACATGAACCATCGCTATCCGCACTCTATGGTGTCGCAATAAAAACGCCCCCGAGATGCGGGAGCGTTTTGCTATCTCAACGGTTATTTGAAAACGCGGAAACGGGTAGTGTCGTCGATAAAGGTCTTGTCACCGGCCGGTTGCTTGATGCTGCCAAAGGGCATCTGGGCACGCAGCAGCCAGCTGGCGGGCAGGTTCCACTCCTTGCGTACCGCCTCGTCGATGAGGGGGTTGTAGTGTTGCAGGGAGGCGCCGATCTTCTCCTGGGCCAGGGTGGTCCAGACCGCAAACTGGGCGATGCCGGTGGCATGTTCCGACCAGATGGGGAAGTTGTCGGCATAGAGGGCGAATTTTTGCTGCAGATCCTTGATGACGTCGGTCTCTTCGAAGAAGAGTACGGTGCCAAAGCCTGCACGGAAGCTGCCATCCACCTTGGCTTCGCTCTGGGCGAAGGCCTCCGGCGGCACTATCTTTTTCAGCTCGGCTTTGACCATGTCCCACAGCTTGTGGTGTTGGGCGCCAAAGAGCATGACGGCACGGGAGCTTTGGGAGTTGAAGGATGAGGGGCTGTGCTTGATGGCATCCTGAATGAGGGTGGTCAGCTGCTCCGGGGTATGGGAAACCTGGTCACCCAGGGCATAGATGGTACGACGTGCTTTGATCTGTTCGATAAACGGACTGCTCATAACGTCTCCTTGTTCTGCTTGGCGTTGCGGTCGCTGAGGGGCAGTTTGTCCAGCACCGACCGAGTCAGGTATAGACTATAACACCCGCAATGTAGCGCGGGGCTAACCCGGGGGAACGCGCTGTCAGCCGTTGATCAGTTTCCGTTTGAGGATCTCGATCTTTTCTTAGTGTTGTAAATGTTATTTAAGCGGTGTTGAACTGATATTAATCAGCGATTTATTGCCCTTTATCTTCCACAATCCCGTTATGTATCCCTCTGTTCGGATGTCCTGTGAGCCGCCCACATCTCAACAAACGTTACTATGTGCTGGCCCCCCTCTCTGCACTGCTTGGTTTGCTGGTCCTGATCGTGACGATCACCATGGCCATTGCCAGCTATCTGCGGGATATCGATATGACGGTATCCGGTTTTGGTCACATGGCCTCCTCTGTTGAGGCGTCCCTGATCCACGAGATGGTGAAGGTTAATGAGCGGCAACTGGCGGTGCTGGAGGATTCCCTCGACAAGGATAAGATCGCCCGCGGCGAGTCGGCCGACTCCCCCATCTGGGCTATCGCCCATCAGATTAAACCCGGCAATCACTACATCTACTTTTACAACCTGAAAACGGATCGTATCGACAGCTACCCGGCGTGGCTACCGCCCCCCGGTTATCAGGCGGCGCTGCGACCCTGGTATCCGGTGACCATCATGCCGGGCGACGAGCCCGTCTGGCTGGGCCCCTACCCTGAATACCAGACTCAGAAGCTGATACTCAGCCTGATCAAACGGGTGCGGGACGAGCAGGGGCAGTTGCTGGGTCTGTTGATGGTCGACATGTCATTCGACTCGCTGCAGCAGGCGCTGCAGCGCACGGTCGGTAGTAATCAGGCGGCACTCTATCTGACCTTGCGCGACAGTGATCAACTGGTGGTGGGTAGCAATATGGATCTGCTGGCTACCCATACTATCAAGCAGGATCAGAGCCAGCAGTGGCTCGGCCTGGATGTGTTGTGGCATGGGACTTATATCAAGCGCGAGCTGGCGGATATTGGCTGGGATCTCAATATCTATCTACCGCCAGTGCTGTTTCGTGACAGCCTCTATGAGGCGTTGCAGATGGTGGTTTTGCCATTGATCTCCCTGTTTGCCATCTGGTGTTGCACGCTGAGTCTGCTGGTTCGGATCTTCCGCCAGGAGCAGGCACTGGTGTCGGGTTCACTGACCGGTATCGTGTGCAATCTGGAGAGCTCTCCCCCCATCACCAAGGCCAATACCTGGTTTGTGCGACGCAGTCTGAACGAGATCGATCAGGTCAGGGCCAGCTTCCTCAAGGGGCAGGATGCGCTGTTGCGGGACCCTCTGACCGGTATCATGAACCGGCGTGCCTTCGAGCAGCACAAGGCGGCGCTGGAACAAAGGGGGGAGCGCTTCTGGCTGCTGCTGTTTGATGTCGATCATTTCAAGGGGATTAATGACAGTCAGGGACATGCTGTCGGGGATCTGGTGTTGTGCCGGGTGGCCAACTGCCTTGCTGATGTGCTGGGGGTGAGCGCGGTTTACCGGATTGGTGGTGATGAGTTTGCCGCTTTGCTGCAACCGCCACAGGATGAGTTGGAGGAGAAGCTTGGTTGCCTGCTTGAATTGGTGCGTCAGCAACAGTGGCGTGAACAGCGTGTGCCGATTACCCTGAGCGCCGGCGGTGCCTGCCATTCTCCTGCCGCGGGCCCTATCTTCGAGCGGGCTGATGCTGCCCTCTACCGCAGCAAGGAGGCTGGCCGGAACTGCTGGCACCTGGCTGAAGGGGTGGCAGAGGCCCTTGACTGACAGCTTTTGTCCCAGCACGCTGACTATTCGACAGGACGTGGCTGCCAGGTTATCGGTCACTTTGTCGTGACTGTCTGGCTCAATGTTAATTTTCACGTTTTAATTCAATCGCTTGATTTTACTCTTCCATTTTTGGCGGTGGCCGTGCGGCCATTGACTGTCGCATCCCTCATTTCTGCTGGCTGGCGAACCCCGTGGCGCTTTGTATAGTGCCGCTGAATATTAATCAGGTTTGACAGGAGTATCCATGGAGATGAATTCGCGTGCTCTTCGCGCACTGGCACTGCTGGGCACCTTGCTGGCTGGCAGCGCCACCGTGCATGCTTCCGAGACCCTCAATACCATTCTGGGTGGCGGCGCAGGCGGGGGCGCTGGGCGGTGCCGCCATCGGCAAGAGTGTTGGTGGCGATACCGGTCAGCTGATCGGCGCCGGGGTCGGCGGGGCAAGCGGTTCGGCCATCGGTGCCAAGACCGGCGATGGCCACCAGAGTCAGGATCGCTATTACGATGATGATGACCACCATCACAAGCACCACAAGAAGTACAAAAAACATAAAAAGCACAGATGGCATGACGACGATTGATGCGTGTGCAGTGAGTGCGGAAGATGCAAAACGGGGCCTGTTGGTCCCGTTTTGCATTGTGTGGTCACTCGATTTTGCGGCGACTCGCTCGTGCGGTTACACCAGCCGGTGCTGGCGGCGACCGGCGGCAAAGGCGTTGATGTTGTCGATCAGCTGATCGGCGAGACGCTGCATCGACTCTTCGCTGGCCCAGGCCACATGAGGGGTCAGAATGAAGTGAGGGTATTGCAGCGCCTTCATCAGGGGATGGTCGGGAGGCGGCGGTTCGACGCTTGCTACATCGAAACCGGCGCCACCGAGGCGGCCGTTGGCCAGCGCCCGCAGCAGCGCCTCCTCATCCACCAGACCGCCGCGGCCGACGTTGATCAGCAGGGCGCCCGGTTTAATCAAGCCCAGCTCCCGCTCGCCAATCAGGTTGCGGGTGTAGGGGGTGAGCGGGCAGTGCAGGCTGATCACATCCGAGCTTTGCAGCAGCTCGTCGAGCGGCAGGCGATCTTCGTCGTGGCTGCCACCGATCTGGCTCTGGGCGTAACGCACCGTCATCCCCATTCCCTTGGCCCGCTCGCCAAGCGCCTGTCCCAGAGTTCCCTTACCGATGATGCCAAGCTGCTTGCCGTGCAGATCCATGATGTTGTGATCGAAGAAGCAGAACTGGCCGCTCTGTTGCCAGCGCCCCTCCAGCAGCGACTGGCGCCAGCAGAAGAGGTTGCGCGACAGGGCCAGCATCAGCGCCATGGCGTGCTCCGGCACCGAGGGGCCCGAGTAATTGCGGATATTGCACACCCCGACGTTGGCGGCGCGGCACGCCTCCAGATCCACGTTGTCGCTGCCGGTGGCAGCCAGGGCGATGAGTTTGAGCTCCGGCAGCTGGGCTAGCTCGGCGGCGCCGATGCGTACTTTGTTGATGATGGCAATACTGGCATCTTTCAGCCGCTCCACCACCTGTTCCGGGGTAGTACTTGGATAGCTTTGCCAGTGGTGGGGGAAGTCGGGATGATGCAGGGTGATGCCCGCATCCAGGGTATCGCTGTCGAGAAACACAATCTGCTGCATGGGCCTTCCTGCCATTGTTCAGGTTCGAGAGGCCATGATGCCAAAGAGGATGCAGTCAGGGCCAGCCTGCCGCTGTGTCATGGCTGGGCTTTATCCGGCAGATGTGAGCTTGCGCGCTTTATTGCGCCACGGTAGCGGCCGGTTAGAGCCAGCCAAGATGGTTGAGCCAGCCCTGAATACGGCTGGGGGTCTCCTCCAGCGCCATCAGGGCGTAGGGGCGATAGTTGAGTTTGTTGCTGCGCCGGCTCTCGCTTCTGCGGGCCTCGGCGGCCAGCAGGGGCCAGCGACCGCCATCCTCCTGATAGAGGTCCAGGGTGGGGATGGCCGCCTGAGCCACCTGTTTGGCCAGGGTCTGGTTGCTCTGCTGGTTGGGGAAGAAGCCATCGAGCAGCACCAGCGCGTCGGGGGCGGGCAACTGTTCGCTGGCGATAAGGTTGGTGGTCCAGGCGGCGCCGGTACCTTGCGCCAGGATCAGCTTGAAGCCCCCCTCCTGCAGCTTGGCATCCGCCAGTTTGCTGATCCGCTCGGCAAATTGCTTGCGAAATTCATCGCTGTTTTTCGCTTTTTTCTCTGCAGCTGGGTCCAGTTCGGTCTGTTGGGGGGAGGGGAGCAGCAGCAGGGTATCAAAGCCCAGTCGGCCGAGGGCGCGAGTCAGTTGCCAGAGCTGGCCGCTGCGCTGCCAGTCGGGCAGTAAAATGGCGAGCCCCAGATAGTTGTCGCTATCGTGCTTGGCAAACAGCACCCTCTGCTTGTCGATTTGGGTGGCATCGGGCAACCCTTTCCAGTCGCTGGCTTGCCAGTGGTCGAGGGGCATTGGCTCGGCAACGGGGGGGGCGACCTCGCTCGCCTCTGCCCCATGGCCAGCCAGCAAGGTCAATAACAGCAGTGATAAGGATAATCTGGCCATAGTGTGCTCCCCCGGTTATCTGGGTTAGCGGCGGCGGCGCGATTTTCTGAAGGGGGAGTATCGTGCCGTTCGGGGGAGGTTGCGAGCTCCCCTATCGGTGGCGGTGTGAAGAGAGACCGGTCAGCTGCTTGTCGTGCAGGCGCGAGAGCAATAACTGGGCGGTTACGGCACCGATCAGGGCGAAGAACATATCGGATTGGGTATCCCAGGGGTCTCCCTGGGTGCCGAGAAACTCGTCTGCCCCCTGACCCAGCGCCAACGCCGCTCCCCACTCGATAAATTCATAGGTGGCGCTGATGGCGAGCACCACGCAGACCACCAGAAACGCCAGCATGCGGCCTCCTTGCACATAACTGCCGCGCAACAGGATCTCCCGACAGGCCAGGGCAGGTACAAACCCCTGAAAGAAGTGACCAATCTTATCATACGGGTTGCGGTTCAGGTCCAACCACTGCTGTAGTTCGAAGCCGAGTGGAACGCGGGCGTAGGTATAGGCGCCGCCGAGCATCAGGACCAGAGCATGAAAGAAAATGCAAATATAGAGCAGGCTGGTGAGGGGAAATGTGCGATGGGTCAGGATCAGCAACGGGATGGTGATGATCACGGGGGCAATTTCCATCAGCCAGGTGGTCTGATCGTAAGGCTGCCAGCCCGAGAGCAGCAGCAGGAGCAGCGTGGCCAGCAGCAAGAAGATTTTGGTGGGCAAGGTCATATGGGCAATCACTCTGGCAAGGGGGGAACCGATGGTACTATTTAGCCATGTTGGCGTACAAAATACAGCTGCCAGGATAACCCATCATAAAAAAAGCGAGCCGGAGGCTCGCTTTCTTCGTTCAATGCATAGCGGTCAATTAGTTGACGCGACGCTTGAATTCGCCGGTGCGGCTGTCGATTTCGATCTTGTCACCGATCTCTACGAAAGCGGCAACAGCCAGCTCGTAGGTAGTGCCTTTCAGACGGGCAGGCTTGGTCACTTTACCGGAGGTGTCGCCACGGGCAGCCGGTTCGGTGTACTCAACTTCGCGCACGATGGTGGTCGGCAGTTCTACGGAGATGGCTTTCTCGTTGTAGAAAGTCACTTCACACAGATCTTCCATGCCGTCTACCAGGTAGTTCAGCACGTCACCCAGGTTGTCTTTCTCTACGTCGTACTGGTTGTACTCGGTGTCCATAAAGACATACAGGGGATCGGAGAAGTAGGAGTAGGTGCACTCTTTACGCTCCAGCTGAACTACGTCCAGCTTGTCGTCGGCCTTGAAGACGGTCTCGGTAGCGCTGCCGTTCAGCAGGCCCTTCAGCTTCATTTTGACCACGGCGGAGTTACGGCCGGATTTGTTGAATTCAGCCTTCTGAACCACCATCGGCTCGGTGCCGATCATGACTACGTTACCAGCGCGGATTTCCTGTGCGGTTTTCATGTAAAAAATTCCTGTTCGTGAAACGGACGGATAAAAACTGCCAGATTATATACGGCTTTCCAGAAATTTCACCAACCTCGTGACGAGATCCCCATCCCGGAGCAGCTTCTGTGACCAGAGTCGCCCATGTTGCCGCCAAATCGCGCTGTATTGCGGCCATTGGGCCCAGAGTTTGCGGCAATCTTCACCACGGTTGAGAGCCAGATTGAAGCGGCGCAGCCATTGGCTGCACTCGGCGGGTAGATCGGATAAGTAGTGGTCAAGGAACTGCTCCAGCTTGACCAGATGGGCCTCCTCTTCCTGTTGGTAGATATGCCAAAGGAAAGGACGTGCAGCCCACTGGGCCCGCACGAAGGAGTCCTCCCCACGCACCAGATTGAGATCGCAGCTCCACAGCAGTCGATCGTAACCGGACTGATCGGTCATTGGCAGCAGCTTGATGGTGAGGCTGCCCGAGTGGAGCAGATCCCCCGCTTTGGCCGCAGGGATGGCATCTGCCAGACCGGCGCCGGTGAGCACATCGTTGAGAGAGCGCCCCAGCGGCAACAGCAGGGTGACGGGCGTGGTGCTTTGGCACCAGCTCTCGACCAGACTCTTCAGCGCATCGCTCTCGTAGGTAAAGAGGCTGACCCGCAGCTCGTTCTCTTGTTTTGGCGGCAAACCGATGCTGGCCCAGTAGGCTGCCGGTTCCGCTTCATCTTGTTGCCACTGCTCCCGTTCGGCGATGAGGTCGTGCTCGCACAAAAGGCCGCCGGTTTTAGCGGTAAAGCCCGGGAAGAAGAAGTATTTGTTGAGGCTCTGGTTGCCAACTCGCTGTGGCGAGGCGAGGCCGTGGCAATCCTCGACCCAGCTCTCTGCCGAGAGGTACTCCAGATTGATCCAGCAGGGGGGCTTGGGTTGGCTCTCCATCAGTTCGGCCATTCGTTCAATGAAGGGGGCGGGCAGTTCGCAGGCAAAGGCCTCGATCACCACTCTGGCCGGTGTCATGTCGGTCGGCAGGGTCTCATGCCAGTGCTGGATATAGATGCCCTCAACCCACTGGCCATCCTGCGCCGGGTCGATTCCCGGACTGATGCGGGCGAAACTTGCCAGATCGTCCACCCAGAGCCGCACCTGAACATTATTGCCATGTGCCGCAATCTTCCCCTCCCGCTTTAGCTGACGGGCGAGTCGCCAGGTGACGCCGATGTCGCCGAAATTGTCGACGACGCAGCAGAAGATGTCCCAGTCAAACGGGGGCAGGGGAGTTGTCATGGCGCGGGATCCCAGATGCAAAAAAACCGGTGCGCAGGGTAGCACACCGGTTGACTGGCTTCTAACCGTCAGCGCGTGACGGCGGTCTGTGGCAGGTTACTCCTTGCCGTAGACGTTGTTCTCTTGCTCGCGCACCCGGATAAAGGTGGTGCGCTTGGTGAGCTCTTTGAGCTGGCTGGCACCGACGTAAGTACAGGTGGAGCGCACGCCGCCCAGAATGTCGCGCACGGCGTTCTCGACCGGGCCGCGATAGGGCAGCAACACCATCTTGCCTTCGGAGGCGCGATACTCGGCAACGCCACCGGCGTGCTTGTCCATGGCGCTGGAGGAGCTCATGCCGTAGAACTTCATGAAGGGCTCGCCGTTCACATCGACGATTTCGCCACCGCACTCCTCGTGGGCTGCCAGCATGCCACCCAGCATCACGAAGTCGGCGCCGCCGCCGAACGCCTTGGCGACGTCGCCCGGGCAGGTGCAGCCGCCGTCACCGACGATCTGACCGCCGAGGCCGTGGGCCGCATCGGCACACTCGATGATGGCAGAGAGCTGCGGATAGCCAACGCCGGTCTTGACGCGAGTGGTGCAGACAGAGCCCGGGCCGATGCCGACCTTGACGATGTCGGCGCCGGAGAGGATCAGCTCTTCGACCATCTCGCCGGTCACCACGTTGCCCGCCAGAATGACGTGGTTGGGGCAGGCATCGCGGATTTTGCGCACGAACTCGACGAAGTGCTCGGAGTAGCCGTTGGCCACGTCGACACAGATGAAGCGCAGCGCCTCTGACATAGCGAGGATTTGGCGAGTCTTGGCGAAGTCATCCGGCGAGGTGCCGGTCGATACCATCACGTGGCCCAGCAGGGCCGGATCGGTTTCGTTGACGAAGGTTTGCCACTGCTCAAGGCTGTAGTGCTTGTGGACTGCGGTCATCATCTCGAAGCCGGCCAGGGTTCTGGCCATGGCGAAGCTGCCGACGGTATCCATGTTGGCGGCGATAACGGGTACGCCTTGCCATTGGGTCTGAGTGTGTTTGAAGGTGAACTGACGGGTCAGGCTGACTTGGGAACGGCTCTTGAGAGTAGAGCGCTTGGGGCGGAACAGGACATCCTTGAAACCGAGCTTCAAGTCTTCTTCGATACGCATTACAAATTCCTTATTGAGCCTTGTTGAAAGTCACTTTTGCAGTGGCAAATTTTCGGCAGGCGCAAAAAAACCGGTGGTTTTCAGGGCCTCCGGTTTACAACAGTGTAGGCAAAAATCCCTCCAGAACAAGACTGATAATTCACTCATTGTTGTGGTAGCCTTTGGCGTCACAACCTGAGGTTAACTACCAGCTTCATCCAGCACCGCCCGGTGCCTTGCTCCCCGTCGATATTTTCGCCCGCTTGGACCGCCGTTCGGCCACTCCTTGTCATCTCTCTCCCGACCCGACAGGCATTATCCAAGTAACTGAAATAAATCGGATTGACCCATAATGGGACTGTGGTAGATCTGGGCGCAGGCTTGACAAGGCAGGGCAGTAAAATGGGCAAGATGATGGTGGGGATCACCCTGATGCTGGCACTGTGTGGCAGTGCGCTGGCAGAGACCCCGACCAGCTATGGCTGGATCGAGAAGGGACTTATTTTGCCTACCGGCGTGGCGGTGAAGATGAAACTCGACACCGGGGCGCTCACCTCTTCCCTCGATGCACGCGCCATCACCAGATTCAAACGGGATGGCAAGCCCTGGGTGCGCTTTATGCTGGATGTGATCGATGCCGACAGCGGTGAGCGGGTCAAGCAGCAGTTCGAGCGTCCGGTGGAGCAGAGCGTGACTATTCGTGGCGCCGGTGGAATCGAGCAGCGGCCAACGGTGACCATGTCCATCTGTCTGGGGGACAAGGTGTATGAGGAGTGGTTCACCCTGCGGGATCGCAGCAAGATGATCTATCCGGTGTTGCTGGGCCGTCGCCTGCTGGCGGAGTTGGGCCCGGTGGACTCCAGTCGAACCTTTACCGTGCAGCCAGATTGTCATTGAAAGTAAAGAGCCCGCATCGCGAGCTCTTTACTTATCGCTTATCTTGCCGGCGGGAGCGGGAGTAACACGCTCACCTCCAGCCCCCCTTCCGGCCGGTTGTGGACATCGAGGTCGGCGCCGTGCAGCTGGGCGATACGCGAGACGATGGCCATGCCAAGGCCGACGCCATCCCCCTGCTGGGGATTGACTCGAAAGAAGCGTTCGCACAGCCGTGACAGCGCAGCGGTCGGAATGCCGGGGCCGTTGTCGCTCACATCCACCCTCACCCGGTTGCCCTCTCGCTGAACTCGCACCCTGATCTCGCCCTCTGGCTGGGTGTAGCGCAGCGCATTGTCGATCAGGTTGCTGAACAGCAGTTCGAGCAGGGTGGCCTGCCCCATCACCAGCTGCGGCAATTCACACTCCAGCGACAGCTGCTGATCTTTTTTGAGGGCGATGGGAGCAAGCGTTGCCAGGGTGCCTTGCAGCAGGTGGCCCACCTCCAGCTCGGTTAGTACCAGTCCCTGTTGGTTGTCGATGCGGGCCTGGGTCAGCAGCTGGCGGATCAGCCGGTCGCTGCGGTCGAGGGCCTGCAGCATCTTGTGTAGCGACTGCTGGCGGCTCTCCTCATCCTCGGCGCTCAGGGCATTTTCACTGTGGATCCGCAGCACCGCCAGCGGGGTGCGCAATTCGTGGGCCGCCTCGTTGGTGAACTGTTTCTCCCGCTCGATGGTTTCGGCCAGCGCCTGCATCAGGCGGTTGATCTCGTTGGTGAGGGGGGTCAGCTCCTGAGCGCTTATCTTGAGGCTGAGCGGGCTCAGGTTGGCGGGGTGGCGCTCGCTGATCGCTTGCGCCAGCTGGCGCAGGGGGGCCAGACCTCGGGTGATGAGCCACCAGAGCAGCACCAGCAGAAAGGGGAGGGTCAGCAACAGGGGCAGCATGGTGAGACCGGCCATCTTGCTGGCCAGTTCGCTGCGCTCGTCGTCCCGCTCGGCCACCACCAGCCAGGTCTGCTCCTGCTGGTTGTAGAGAGTGAAGGTGCGCCACTGGTGATTATCTTTCTCGACCGTGTCGAAGCCGATAGCCAGGGTGACCAGCGGCTGATCCGGGGCGCTGGGGGCGCGCAGCAGCAAGCCGCCCTTTTCATCGAGCAGCTGGAAGTAGAGATTGCGTTCGAACTCATGGCCGTAGGGGGTGATCTCCCGATCCTCGCCGGTCAGGTTGAGGCCGGGATCTTTTTGCCACTCGTCGGGATTTTGCGCCTCCCACTCCTGATAGACAGTGCCGTTGGCGGGCAGCTGCCCCTGCTGGGCCATGTAGCGGGCCAGCAGCTGGTTGGTGATGCGTGCCGACTGGGCGAGGCGGGCATCAAACAGCTCCTCCATCTCGTGGCTCGCCTCCATGTAGCCGATAAAGGCGCTGATGGTGAGACTCAGGCTCACCAGCGTCAGGATACCGGTGAGCAGAAAACGGCGAATGGAGCGGGGGCGTTTCATCGTGCGGGTGTCCGGCTTGGCTGTTCGAGCTGGGGAATGATGTAGCCGACCCCGCGAATATTGCGGATGAGGTCGCTGTAGAACTTCTTGCGCAGATGGTGGATATGCACCTCTACCGCGTTGCTCTCGGCCCCTTCATCCCAGCCGTAGAGGCTCTGTTGCAGCTGATCCTTGCTCAACACCCGGCCGCTCTGGCTGATCAGCTCCTGCAGCAACTTGTATTCATGGGGGGTGAGTTTGACCGCCTCGCCCTGATAGGTGACCTGCTGGGATTCGGGATAGATAAGAATATCGCCATACTCCAGTACCGCCTGAGCCTGCCCCTTGCTGCGGCGAACCAGGGCGCGCAGGCGGGCGTTGAGCTCCTGCAGGGCGAAGGGCTTGACCATGTAGTCGTCGGAGCCGGCATCGAGGCCGACCACCCGATCGTCCAGCGCATCGCGGGCGGTGAGGATCAGCACCGGCAACTGGTGTCCTTCACGCCGCAACTTGCGCAGCAGGCTGAGGCCGTCGATGTCGGGCAGGTTGAGATCGAGGATCAGGGCGGCGAACTCGTCGCTCTTGAGGGCTGCCAGAGCGGGCAACCCCTGTTGCAGCCAGTCCACCGTGTAGCCGCTATGGCGCAGTGCATCCTGCATACCATCCCCCAGCATTACATCATCTTCTACCAGCAGGATCCGCATTCTTTTCTCCCTGTTTGTTGGGTGTGGCGATCTGGCTCAGCGCCAGAGCGTGCCGTGGCATAAACAACCCTGCCCACCAGTATGCAAGCTGGTGGGCAGAGTTTAAATAGTTCTTTGATCCATCAGGGTTTTATAGCTTGGCCAGCCGATCGCGGATCTCCATTCTGCGCCCTTCGTCGGCCACTTCGCGACCCGGGCGGGCCGGGGCGGCCAGCGCCTTGTCGAGGTAGGTTTTGGCCTCGGCCTTGCGACCCTGATCCAGCAGGAAATCGCCATAGAAGAAGTTGGGGTCTATGCCATCTGGATTGATGGCCAGCGCCTGCTTGAGCAGTTGCTCCGCCTTCTCGTCATCGCCAAAGCCGACCGGCCAGCCGGGCACCTGATAGTAGAGGGAGCCCAGGCTGGTATAGGCGGAGCCGTCCAGCGCCTTGGGATCCTGCTTGAGCGCCAGCTCCAGCTTGGCCTTGGCCTCTTTCACCAGACCCAGTGCCCCCAGCCCCCCTTTGGCCCCCGCCCAGGTGCTCTTGACGATGGCAGACCAGATCAGCAGATCGGCGCGAAAAGGCTCCTTGGCGCTGGCCGCTTCGGCCTGGGTGCTCAGGGTTTCGAGGCAGCTCTCTTTCGCCTTGCCGGTCTGTTGATACAGGCAGACGGCCCACTGTTGCTGGATGGGGACGAGGGCATCACCCGCGGCCATGACCGAGGAGGACCCCAGCAGGATGGCGATGGCACAAGAGGTCACTGATTGACGGACAAAATTCATATTAATGCTCCTTCTTGGTCGGGATCGGGCGGGACAAGTCTGGTTGTGGCGCACTGTTTGCGCCGGCATCAGCCGTCCCTGGCTGAAGATGACGGGCATAACGTTTGATGATCGGCAGCTGTCTGGCCAGCGCCTTGTCGACGATGCCCGGCAGTAG
The DNA here is from genome assembly GCF_050633025.1 of Aeromonas sp. Classification (GTDB taxonomy): domain Bacteria; phylum Pseudomonadota; class Gammaproteobacteria; order Enterobacterales; family Aeromonadaceae; genus Aeromonas. The sequence goes on along the minus strand of NZ_JBODRQ010000033.1, from coordinate 17,395 downwards.
GGCATTGAGCCGCACGAACAGTTTTTCCGGCCAGCCGAGCCAGCTGCGGCGGGTTTCGTTGCACAGGGCGATAACCGCCTCTTCGGCCACCTCCTGCGGGCTGTCGGTCTGGGTGCCGAGCGCTGCATTCATCTCGTAAGCGGCCTCGGAATTGAGCTTGGTGCGGGTGGCGCGGGGGGCAAAGTGCAGCACCTTGATGCCGCTGCCCTCCAGCTCCCGCCCCAGCGCCTCGCTAAAGCCGCGCAGGGCAAATTTGCTGGCGCAGTAGACGCTGTAACCGGGGTAGCCGATGCTGCCCAGGCTCGAGCCCATGTTCATGATGATTCCCGGCTTGCGCATGGTTGGCAGCAGGGCACGGGTGAGCTGGATGGGTGCCTCGATATTGAGCAGCAGTTGGCGCTCCACCTGCTCGAAGCTCTGATCTTCCAGCCAGGCAAACTGGTTGCAGCCAGCGTTGTTGATCAGGATGTCGAGTCCGTTTTCCAGTGCCGGGTGTTGCAACAGCTTGGCCCGCTCCTGCGCAGAGCCGAGGTCGGCGAGCACCACCTGATGGCGCTCGGGATGAGGCAGTGACTTGCACAGCCGCTCCAGTGCCGGGCCGCGACGTCCGTGCAGCAGCAGGTGGGCCCCCTGGGCGGCCAGCTCCTGCGCCAGCTCTTCACCTATGCCACCGCTGGCGCCGGTGAGCAGCACGAGTTTCCCTTCAAGGTTCATGGTATGGATTCCCTTTTTGCTGTCTGCTGCCGTCTTACGGTGTGGCGGTGAGGTTGTAGAGCATCTCGCCATAGAGGCGGTAGACCACCTTGGCCCCGTGGATGATGGCGGCCTGATCCGCCGGGCTTTCGACCTTATCCATCAGGGATTCAAAGAACTTGAGGTGCTCCTGATCCAGGGCGCCGTGAGAGCTCAGGTAGCTCATCGCCTGGGGTGGCAGGCCGAGGCCCTTTTTCAGCTGATCGGCGACGGTGAGGGCGATGGCCACGCTGGTGCCTTCCAGCACCTGTACCATGCCGAAGAAGCCCATGGGGTTGCCGCGCAGGATCTGGTCGTAGAGGAAGGCAACCATCAGCTCGATGGGCAGCCCGGGCTGGCCGTGGCGCACTGCCTCGGCATCGCCGCCACAGGCGCGGATATCGTTGAGGATCCACTCCTGATGGCCATACTCCTCGTCGATGTACTCGGCAATGGCGCCGCGCACCCACTCGTACTCCTGACCCAGCTTGCCGCCGGTTGCCATCAGGAGCGGAACTGTGTGGCGCACGTGGTAGTAGGCCTGCGCCAGAAAGGCGAGATAGGTGTCACGGCTGATGTCGCCACGGCGGCAGGCTTCGATGATGGGGGCGTTGAACAGATGCTCGCGCTCACTTGCAGTGGCTTGTTGCAGAGTCTGATAGAAGCTCATGACGATTCTCCTGTAAGGCATTGGCTGATTTGCCGGGAAAAGTGTTGGTAAATCTCGTTGCGACGGGGGCGCCCGTTGGCGGTCAGCAGGCCGGGATGTTGATCCAGCGCCACCGGCAACCAGTGGTGCAGCCGGGCATAATCGGGCAGCCGCTGGTTCAGACCTGCGATCTGGCGGGGCAGATCCGCCTCTTTGCCCGGCAGGGGCTGGATCAGCGCCACGTTGGCGGGTTGACCATCGCCAAACACCACGATGCGGGCGATGGCGGGGCAGAGCTGGGCCTCGGCTTCCACCCACTCGGGGGAGAAGTTGCGGCCAAAGGCGGTGATCTGGACATTCTTCTTGCGCCCGGTGATATGGAGGTAGCCCTCATCATCGAGATGGCCCAGATCGCCTGTGGCGATCTGCATGGCAGAAGGTTCGCCGGTGGCGATCTGTTCGGGAGTTGGTTCGTTGCTGCCGAGATAGCCCAGCATGGCACTGCCGCTCACCATAATTTCGCCATCGGTGGCAATGAAGACCTGACAGTGGGGCAGGGGTCGGCCGACGCTGCCGGGCTTGTCAGCATCCGGACTGTTGAGTGCCACCACGGAGCCACACTCCGAGAGGCCATATCCCTCATAGACCGGCAGGCCGAGCTGGCGGGCGTGTTTGATCAGGTCGGGGGCCACCTTGCCGCCACCGACGGCAATAAAGCGCAGGCTCTTGAGCTGCTGGGCCAGCGTCGGGGTGCTGGTGCAGAGCGCCAGCAGCAGGCGCAGCAGTTCGGGCACCAACACCAGACTATGGGTCGACCAGCGCAGCAGGGCTTCTCCCAGCATGGCTGGATTGAGCGAGCTGGAGCCAGTGAAACCGAGCTCACCGAGGGGCGGAATGCGGCTGCAGGCACCGGTCAGCAGCGGCACATAGAGGCCGGTGATGTTCTCAAGCAGGGTCGCCAGTGGCAGCAGGGTCAGGTGTTTTTCCACCTTGGCTGGCGCGACCCGCTCGGCCAGCGCCTGGCTCACCGCCATCATCTGGGTCAGGGACAGGCAGACGCCCTTGGGCTGGCCAGTGGTGCCGGAGGTGTAGGTGATCTTGGCGGTGCTCTTGGGCAGCGCCGGTCGATTGGCCGGGGTATGGCGCCAGAGCGGCAGCTTGCCGGTGATCAGCGAGAGCGGCTCGGCGGCATGCCACCCCTGATGATGTGGGCCCACCAGCGCATCGGCACCGCTGCTCTCCAGCAACCAGGCTTGCTGGGCCTGACTGAAGAAGTGGGGCACCGGAATGACCACGATACCGGCGCGGGTGCAGGCGAGATCCAGCAGTGCCCAGGGCAGGCCGTTGTCCAGTTGCAGCGCCAGACGGCTGATGTCGAGCTGTTGCAGCTGGCTGGCCAGACGCTGGATCTGTTGCCACAGGGTCTGGTAATCGAGGCGCAGCTGGCTGCTCAGCAACGCAGGAGATTGCGGATCCTCGTGGGCATGCTTGGCGATGGCGTCGAACAGGCTCATTGGGCGCACCTTTTTTGATGGGTCTGGTTATCACTGTTCTTGCCGGCATCCTCAAACAGGGTCGGCATGGGGGCCAGCAGATTGAGCAGCAGGCTGCTCTGGGCCAGCACCTCGCGCCCCTGATTGATGTCGCCCACCATCACCTTGGGTTGGCAACGGTAGTACTCACCCCAGGCGTCGGCGTCGGCACCCACCTGATGGGCCTGTGCGGGGGCCAGCTCCACCGGGTTGAGTTGCAGGCGGGCAAAGCTGTTGCGAAGCCGGGCTGTGCCGGTAAAGACCACGTAGTCGAGGGCGTTTTCACACAGCAGACGACACAGGGCCGCGAACATCAGGCGGGCATTGCCCGGTTCGCTGCAGGCCAGATTGCCCACTTCGATAATGCGGTTGCGTGCCGGGTAGACCCCGAGGCGGGTGTTGATGGCGGCCTCGATGGGTTGCTCCAGATACTGTTCCAGATAGAGCGGCCCCTCACTGGCGTGGTTGAGGCCACAGGCACCGACCAGGGTCCCGTCTGCGCGATAGAGGCCGAGCAGGCAGGGGAGAAAGTGGGGGATGCGGGCATTGAACTCCCGGGTATAGGCGGCCTGGATATAAGTTTGCAGCGCCATGACCTGCTGCGGGGACTCGGCCTGGATCAACCAGTAGGGGGCTTGGATCTCGATGGTCATGGTTGACTCCTTCTCTTGCGATGGTTTGAGCCTAAAAGCCCAAACTTAAGAAACCCTTAAGCGGCAAAAAAAGTTGTCAGCGAGGCAGCGGGCAGGCAATCTGCGCCGCTGTTATCCAACAGGAATCCCCCAAGAGGAACCGCCATGTCATCCACCGTCAGCTGTCCCCTGTGTGCTAGCCATCGCAGTTATCCCCTGCCGGTGGCGGGCAAACGCTATCATCGCTGCCTCGCGTGCGAGCTGGTCTGGCTGGATGAGGCGGATCATCTGGATGAGGCGGCGGAGAAGGCGGTCTACGACGGCCACGATAACCAGGTTGATGATCCCCGTTATCGCACCTTTCTGATGCGGGCATTTGGCGAGGTACTGAGTCGGGTGCCAACTCCTGCCAGTGGTCTCGATTTTGGCTGCGGTCCCGGCCCTGCGCTGGTGGCGATGGGGCGTGAGGCGGGTTACGACATGGTTGGATATGATAAGTTCTATGCCGACGTTCCCGAGTTGCTGACGCGTCAGTATGACTTCATCACCAGTACCGAGGTGATCGAGCATATCGCCGAGCCGCGCACGGTGCTGGCGCAGTTGTGGGCTTGCCTCAAACCGGGCGGCGTGCTGGTGCTGCAGACCCAGCGGGTGCTCAGTGACGAGCGGTTTAAAAACTGGCGCTATCGCCACGACCCGACCCACATCGTCTTCTTTGCCGAGGCATCGTTTCAGGTGCTGGCCGCCAGCTGGCAGGCCGAGCTTGAGTTACCTCATGCCGATGTGGCGGTCATCATCAAACCTTGAGTCGCGTGTATTTATTGATAATGTTTGGCATGCAGCTCGCCTGATAGCTGAGATTCTGACACCAAGGAGCGGTTGTTGATGTCGATTACCCATTTGTCACTGCAAGATGCCCGTCATTTACAGTTGGCGGCGCCAAGGGCTGCTTGCCCCCCGTCGCAGCAAGGCGACCCCGGCCGCGCTCCCGTACATGGCGGATACGCCGATCATGGTTCAGAGGGCTTGGTTTAAGACCGCGACCGCAGCGCGGCAGCTCGGTAGTGAGCGGCTCTAGAGTAAGCGTGAGAGTGTCATTGACGTGTTGATGGCAGGCAGCGATAGCGTAGCCTGGCCAGAAAGCGGCGAGATCGATAGGATGCATGATGACTGCAGGGTTCAGGGGGGGGCAACAGCCAATTTACCAGAGTTCCTGACTGTCAATGCTCTTTCCCGCGATAATGCGAAGAACCAATTTGTTGGCGTTGTGGTGAGGCGTTGGTGAATGAAAGGGCTTTTGCCATCTATGGTGTCATTGTGTGGTACCCCAGGCCAAAAACGACCAAGGGGCTAGCACCATGAAGATGCTAACCCCTTGTTTTATATGGCGCTCCCGACTGGAGTTGAACCAGTGGCCTGTCCCTTAGGAGTATCACCTCATCAGGAGAAAATGCGGGTAGAAATGACGGTTGAAACGCAGGTAGAAAAACGGGTGAAAACACCGCAGGCCATCTTGGTGGAATTGGCGGCTGAGCCGACCATAACGCTCAAGCAAGTCGCAGAGCGGATTGGGAAGTCGACCAGTACAGTGGAGAGAGCGGTTGCCGTGCGGGTCAAAGACGGGCGATTACGCTTTGTTGGGCCGCGTAAGAGCGGACGTTGGGAGGTGTTGGGAGGTATTGGATCCTGATACCCGCTTCAATATCCAATTACTATCTCCATCCATACGGCATACCACCAGGGCAAGATCATGAACGCCAGATGAATGCATGTGAACAACTAGTGCGCAGTCAAAAGTTTATTTAATGTTCAATCATGGCAAGATCCAGTTCGCTGAATTTTACAACGACACGTGCTTGCTACGTTTTGCTCAAATTTCAAACACTCATGCGGACGCCCTAGACTGCCACCGAGATCCTGGCGTGAGTCGGGCATATGGCGCTGAACATGCTCAGGACCGAGACATCACGAAAAGCCAACATCCGGTGAAAGCAAAAGATTGCGAGCATGATCAGTGAATATTTGGAAGCCGTCTTGGCAGCAGGCATCCAGAAATTGACGACAAGCTAACAAAAAATTCGCACTCTCACCCCAATCCACTCCCTCACCCGAGGGGTTTTTGGGGACGATAGGGCAGTCTCGGATGCTTTTTTGTGGCGAAGATGGCCAATATGGCGACTCGTCAGCCAATGACTGGTCCCTTGCGCCGAGCTAAAAAAGAACCCCCTCTTTGAAAAAGAGGGGGTTCTTCAGCAATCGGAATCCGCCGAAAGGCGGTTTTTTCATCCTGGCGCAGACTTATGGCTGGGGAAAACAGGGCAGAGAGCGGCTGAACTTGTGCTCGAACACCAGCGAGGTTTCGAGGTGTACCACCTCCTCACGGGAGGTGAAGTGGTCAAAGACGAAGTTGCGCAGATGTTCGGTATCGGAGACACACAGGTGCACCAGAAAATCATCCTTGCCGCCCATGTGGAACAGGCTGATCACTTCGGGCAACGCCAGAATGGCATCGCGGAAGGCGTCGATGATCTGGCGGCTGTGACGGGCAAGCTGCAGGGAGACCATGGCCTGAATATGACCTCCCAAGGCCTGATAATCCACTTCGCAGTGCGCCCCTTTAAGCACGCGATCCTGTTGCAGCTTGCGCACCCGCTCCAGACAGGTGGAGGGGGCAACGCCCACCAGTGCGGCCAGATCCTTGTTGGTCATGCCCGCATCCCGAAACAGATGGGCCAGGATATCCAAATCCAGTTGATCCAGGTTTCTCATCTTCACTCCTCTAACCGCTCAATTTTTTAGACTCTGCCCGTAAACCGGGGCAAACACAACGGCCATTGACATCCCTCCTGCCCCGCCTATCCTTGGCGCCATTCGTCTGCTGCAACCACTATGCGAGTATCCGCCATGCACCCGTTTCACCCCTTCTGGAGCCTTGAGGTTCCCCGTGTCGATGGTCAGCTGCTGCTGACCCCCTGCCCCGGCACCCAGCAGGTGCCGCTGACCCTGGCGCTCGATCAACTGCGCCTGGCAGGTGCCCACGGGGTGGTGACCCTGATGACGAGCGCCGAGTTGACCCGACTCGAACTGGCGCAGCTCGGCCAACAGGTCGAGCACGAAGGAATGCGCTGGTTCCATCTGCCGATCGAGGATGATCTGGCCCCCGATGCCGACTTCGAGGCCGCCTGGCAACAGGCGCTGCCGCAGCTGCGCGAACTGCTGGGAGATGGCAAGCATCTGGTCATCCACTGCAAAGGGGGCAGCGGTCGTACCGGGCTGGTCGCCGCCGCGCTACTGATGACCCTCGGCCAGCTACAGCAAGAGGCAATGGCCACCATCAAGGCTCACAGACCCAAGGCGTTTACCCTGGCCTGCCACCGCCAATGGCTCGACCAGCTGGCCGCGCGGCTGGCGCAGGGCGACTGACTACTTGCCTCCCTGGTCGTAGGTAAAGACCTTGCCGATATCTTCCACCCGATAGCTGGTGAGCTGATAGACGTAGTAGTTGAGCCAGTTGGCAAACAGCAGGTGACCGTGGCTGCGCCAGCTGGCGCGCGGCGTCCGGCCCGGATCATTGTTTGGGTAGTAGTTGACAGGAATAGTGGGGTTAAGCCCTGCCGCCAGATCCCGCTGATACTCCCCATCGAGGGTCAGGGCATCGTACTCCGGGTGACCGGTGACAAACACCTGACGGCAATCCTTGGTCGCCGCCAGATAGACCCCCGCCGCTTCTGACTCGGCAAAAATCTGCAGATCGGTGTGGGCGCGGATGAGATCCCCGTCGAACGCCGCATAGCGGGAGTGGGGCGCGACAAACTCGTCATCGAAACCGCGCAGCAACGGTTCGTGCTCATCGAGACGATGATGGTGATAGACGCCGGAGAGCTTCTCGCCACGGGTCTGCTTCTCCATACCATACAAGGCTTTCAACGCCGCCTGCACCGCCCAGCAGAGGAACAGGGTGGAGGTGACATGCTGATGGGACCACTCGATGATCTCGACGATGCGCGGCCAGTAGACCACCTCCTCGAACTCCACCAGCCCGAGCGGCGCCCCTGTGATGATCATGCCGTCATAGTTGTTGCCACGCACCTGCTCGAAGTCGTGATAGAAGTTCTCCAGATGCGCCTGCGGCGTGTTCTTCGACTCCCGATCGTCAATGCGCAGCAGATCCACATCCACCTGCAGCGGCGAATTGGAGAGCATCCGCATCAGCTGGATCTCGGTCTCAATCTTCTTGGGCATCAAATTGAGGATCAACACCCGCAGCGGGCGGATATTCTGGGTGACGGCCCGGGATTCCGTCATCACGAAAATATTCTCCTGCCCAAGGACTTCGGCGGCAGGTAACTGATCGGGGATCTTGATCGGCATGCTTACTCCCTGTACTGCATCGGTAAATATGTCTGGACATCCAGAAGCCTATAACAAAGGCCTCACCCTGTCATCAGATACCTTTTGTATTCCCCCACGCCTTTGACTAGCATACTGCTTCATCTCTTTCCCGCTTCCAAGATAATGACCGGTATCAAGATTTCCGTTGATCGACTGCAAGTCGGCAACTATGTATCCCTGCCACTGGGGTGGCGCGAACACCCGTTCCTGTTTTCCAGCTTCAAGATCAAAAATGAAGGGGAGATCGAGCTGATCCGCCGTCTCGGCCTGAAACTGGTCACCATCATTCCCGACAAGAGCGATGTGCCGCCCAAGCCCCTCAACCAGATTCAGCCTCAGCCATCAGAGGCGAGTGATGCCGCTCTGCGACAGGTGCTGATGCAGCAGGAGAAGGATCGCCGCATCGAGCAGTTGCAGCAATATCGCCGCAATTTGCAGCAGTGCGAGAAGCAGTTCCAGCAGTCTCTGGCGCAGGTGCGTAGCGTGATGAGCAAGATCCAGTCCCGCCCCCTCAATGCCATCGGCGAGGCGCAGGAACTGGTCAATGCCATGACCGAACAGTTGCTCTCGGTGGAAGATATGGTGCTCCATCTGGTATCCGACAGCGAGGATGGCAACAACTTCTACTTCCACTCCCTCAACGTCAGCGTGCTCAGCATGCTGCTCGCCAAAGAGTGCAAGATGTCGGCCGACCAGATCCGTCAGGTCGGGATGGGGGCGCTGTTCCACGATATCGGCAAACTGAAGATCCCGAGCCAGATCCTGCGCAAGACCGAGCCACTGACCAAGCCGGAGCAAAACCTGATGGCCCAGCACCCGCGCTACGGGCTGGATCTGCTCAATCTGGCCAAGGATTTCCCGGCCGAGGCGAAGGGGATCGTGCTCCATCACCACGAATATCTCGATGGCAGCGGGCCGGAAGGGCTCAAGGGTGGCCAGCTCGATCCGCTGACCCAGATGGTGTCGCTGATCAACGAGTACGATAACCTCTGCCACATGCAGGCCAAGGTCCCCTACTCGGCTCTGAGCGGCCTCTACAAGCAGCGCAAGGCACACTTCAATCCGGAGTACCTTGGTATGCTGATCCGGTTGATGGGGATCTACCCCCCCGGCAGCGTGGTGCAGCTCTCCAACGGTCAGGTCGGGCTGGTGATGTCGGTCAATGCCTCCCGCCTGCTCTACCCCTCGGTGCTGGTCTATGATCCTCGCATCCCGCGTCAGGAGGCGGCCATCATCGACCTGCAGCAGGCCGAATTGTCGATCGCCAAGGTGATCCATCCCAAGCGGTTGCCACCTGCGGTGTTCGAGTACCTCAACCCGCGTACCCGGATCAGCTACTACTTCGAGCACAACAAAGCCTGATTGTGTTGGCCCAAGACCAGCCGTTGTCACCCGTTTAATCCAAGGAGCCTGCCATGCGTATCGAGATCATCAGCACCGGAGACGAGATAGTAACGGGTCTGGTGGTGGATACCAATGCGGCCTGGCTCAGCGCCCTGCTGCTGGAACAGGGGTGGCAGGTACGCCGTCGCCTGACGGTGGGGGACAACCTCGCCGACCTGAAAACGGTGCTGCAAGAGAGTGCCAGCCGCGCCGAGGTAGTACTGGTGTGCGGTGGGCTGGGGCCTACCGCTGACGATCTCACCGCGCAGGCCGCCGCCGAGGCCTTTGACCAGCCGCTCACCCTCTTCTCAGACTGGCTCGCTACCATCGAAGCGCGCTACGCCAGCCGCGGCAGGCCCATGCCCGCCAGCAACGCCAAACAGGCCTGGCTGCCACAGGATTGCGAGATCCTCGACAACCCGGTCGGCACCGCCTGCGGCTTTGTGGTACGAAGTGGCCAGAGCCAGCTCTTCTTCACCCCGGGCGTGCCGTTCGAGTTCAAGCAGATGGTGCGCGAGCAGATTCTGCCGCGCCTCAAGGCGCTGGCCGGCACCCGGACCGACACCGAGCTGCGTCGCTTTTACACCTTCGCCATCTCGGAATCAGCCCTCAGCGACCTGCTGGATGTAGCCCCCTGGCCCACCGGCATCGAGCTCGGTTACCGCTCCGCCATGCCCCTTATCGAGCTAAAACTGATCGGTCACGGCGCTAACACGGCAGACATGGATGCAGCCGAAGCACGACTGCTCGCCACCATCGGCCCCTGGCTGGTCGGCAGAGGGGATATCGAGCCGGCGCAGCAGATCCTGGCGCTGCAGGGAGAAAAACTACTCGTTCTATCTGAATGTGAGAGCCGGGGGGCCTTGCTGGCCATGTGCCATGAACATGTCGCGCTGGAGGCCAGCTTTAGCAGCACCTTGAGCTGCGAGCTTGCCCAGCTAACGGGTGCGCCCCATGGAGTGAGTCTGACCATAGGCCGGGCGGGGCCGGACGGCGTTCCGCTGCTGCTTTGCGCCGATGGATTGCAGTTCGGTCAGACCCTCAAGGTCAGCCACCCAGATCCCGAGAGCTGCAGCAAAATCCTCGCTTTTGCCGCCCTCGACATGCTGCGCCGTCACCTGCAGGGCGAGCCGGCACTTGGCAATTACCTCACCCTGGTCAGAACGGCGCAGCTCGGCTGATAACCTCAGCGATCTCCCTGCCAGCAATACCATGTCGCTGGCCGACATCTCTTGCCACAATCCGCCACACATCTTTGCGCCATGACCAAAAAGCACTCACATTTATCCTGCTGTCATCACCGATTTGATCTCTATCCATTGACCATTCGGAGGAAATATCTGAATACTGCCCACTCTCAGTGATTCACGCCTCGCCACATTACTCATTGATAAATCAAGCAATAGTTGTGTGGCGAACCGATCTTCATGTTTTCATCCGGCAAGGAAATGCTGTGTTAAGCAAACAGTGGTTGCTGCTCTCAAACGATATGGAACTGGTCTGCCTGCAAATAGCCGCCGGTCTCACCAAGCCCGTCACGGAACAGGATGTGCAGGCTCTGCTGCTCGCTTCCAACTGTCGCCGCTATCAGCCACTGCCAGAGGGGATCACACAGGCCATCAGCCTGCTTAATACCCTGCTCACAGATCCTGCAGCCCCCGTGCCTGCCAATCCCATCCCGATTGGCAAGCGCCAGGATGCCAGACTTGCCGTGATGGTGGAGAAAGATCGAATGAGCGCCATCGCCCAGATCACCGCCGACTGGGGGGGCAACTATGTCACGCCGGAACAGTTGCAAGAGGCGATCGCCAGCAGCGAAATCAAGCAGGGGCTGAGTGAGCAGCTGCTCACCGCTGCCATACAGTCAGCCAAGGAGGCCGCCCCCGGCAGTCAGCTTAAACTGGTCATTGCCCGTGGCCAACCTGCCGTCAATGGACAAGACACCCGCTACGAACGGCTGGTGGAGACCCCGGCCGAACGGATCCTCAAACCGCAGGAGCTCGGGCATGGCAAGGTCGACCTGCGGGATCTCGGCTCCATCGTCACCGTCAGGGCAGGCACTCCTCTGATGCGCCGTCACCCGGCTACTCAGGGCGTTCCGGGCTTCACCGTGACCGGTCAGGAGCTCCCCGCCAAGCATGGCAAGGAGAGTCTGATGAGCGCGGGAGAGGGGACCTTCCTGTCACCTGATGATCCCGACCTGCTGATTGCCAGTAAAGCTGGCCTGCCTTGCCAAGAGAAAGCGGGTATGAGGGTAGATGATGTGCTCAGCGTCAAGCAGGTGGATGCCCGCCATGGCCACATTACGTTTGAGGGGGGCTTGATCGTCAGTGGGGACGTCAATCCGGGCATGAAGATCCGGGTCAGCGGCGATATCGTCATCGGCGGCTTTATCGAAGGGTGCTGGATTGAGGCGGGAGGCAGCATCACAGTACGCCACGGCATCATTGGTCGTCGCAGCGAGCAGGGGGAGTACCTCTGCCAGCTCAATGCGCAGGGGGAGATCCACGCCAACTACGCCCAGTATGCCCAACTGGAAGCGGGGGGAGATATCCAGATCCAGAACCAGCTCAGCCACTGCTACAGCTGCAGTGGACAAGATATCAAGGTGGGTGACAGTAACATGCACAAAGGAACTTTGCTGGGGGGGACCAGCATTGCCAATCGTCTCATCATGGCCCCCAGCCTGGGAGCCGAGGCCGCCAACCATACCCGGCTACAGATCCTCGGTGGCTACTTCACCCACAAGGAGCAGGAACACCAGCTCAAGGTGCGTCATCAGGAGTGCCAGGCGCAACTCGACAAGATCAAGGAGCTGGTCACCAAGTTACAACTGTTGCCCGCCAACAAGCGCAATCCTGCTACCTTGCACAAGCTCAAACCAATTATTGCTCGTCATCTGGCCGATCTGGCTCTGCTCGATGAGCAGTTGGCAGCCAACCATGAAGAGCTGCAAGAACTGATGGCTGATATGGAGGTCATTGCCACCCAACACCTCTACTCCGGCATCGAGGTTGAGATGGCCTGCTTCAAGCGCAAGGTGACCATCACCCGAGGCCCTACCCGTCTGACCATCCATGATGAAACCCTGGAGATGACCCCTTACGAGGGACACAAATAGGTCAATAGATACGGAACCATCACTGCACTGCCCGTGATCCCGCCGCTGATTTTCGCTACACTCGCCACTTCCTTGGCCCCACCGGGCGGGCCACCCAGACTCAGGTAGTGAGAGATGTACAAGCTGATCGCATTGGATATGGATGGCACCCTGCTCAACCCGCAGGGCCAGATAACTCCCCGCACCCACGCCGCCATCAGCGCCGCGCGCGCCAAGGGGGTCACCGTGGTGCTGGCCTCCGGCCGCCCGCTGGAAGGGATGAGCCGCTATCTGGAAGAGCTCGGCCTCACCACAGAGCATGACTACGTCATCTGCTACAACGGCGCCCTGGTGCAACAGGTGGCCGATCAGCGCATCATCCGCAGCCAGCTGCTGACCGGCAGTGACGCCAGCGCCGTCGCCAAACTGGCTGATGAGCTGGAAGTGAACGTCCATGGTTTCTCGGTCACCCGCGGTCTGATCAGCCCCCGTGTCAGCACCTACACCGAGCACGAATCCCGCCTGATCGGCATGCCGATCAATCTGATCGACTTCGCCACCCTGCCTGCCGACGAGCAGATCATGAAGGTGATGATGATCGACGAGCCCCCCCAGCTCTCCCGCGCCATCGAGCGACTGCCTGCAGAGCTCTCTGAGCGCTATACCGTGGTACAGAGTGCTCCCTTCTTCCTCGAGTTCATGAACAAGCAGAGTAACAAGGGAACCGGCGTGGCCGCGCTGGCCGAGCATCTGGGCCTGACCGCCGAGCAGGTGATCTGCGTCGGGGATGCGGGCAACGATCGCCATATGATCGAGTACGCTGGCCTCGGTGTGGCGATGGGCAATGCCACCGACGAGATCAAGGTTCTCGCCCAGCACATCACCGCCCGCAACGATGAAGATGGGGTAGCTCAGGTGATCGAGCAGTTCGTACTGAATGCCTGATCGCAATCGAGCGCCACTGCACCCTATAAGGAAGTAAAAACGGGGAGGCTGTCAGCCTCCCCGTTTTTTCTCTGGTGAGTTATCTGCGTGATAGGGTCACTGGCTCGCCAGACACTGGGTATGGGAACCCGGTTGCAGGTAGGGCATCAGCAAGGGCGCCATCCCCTTGAGCACCTGCACTGGCAGCGCCGATGTGAAACGGAACTTGTCGGACTGGCTGCCCGGTACATAGGCGGTCAGGGTACCGAAGTGATCCTCACCCAGATAGAAGACAAAGGTGGCAGTGCGGTTGCGCGCCAGCGAGCTGGTCACGTTGCCATAACGACCCACGGTTTCAATCCGGTTATCCCCGGTCCCGGTCTTGCCACCCATAGGCAGCACAGTGCCATCCGGCAAGGTAAAGGCGCCGGCGATACGTCTTGCCGTTCCCCCTTCCACTACCTGTGAGAGCGCACTACGCAGGGCTGCCGCCACCTCCGCCGGCATCACCCGGGTGCCTTCGAAGTGAAGTGGCTCAAACGCAGTCTCGAAAGGCGTCCCCTTGGCGAACGATAGATGTTCGATACGCAAGGTTGGCGAGCGGATACCGCCATTCTGGATAATCCCCATCAGCTCGGCCAGTGCTGCCGGGCGGTCACCGGAGCTGCCCAAGGCAGTCGCCAGCGAAGGCACCAGATGGTCGAACGGATAACCGAGTTTGGCCCAGCGCTGATGGATATCGAGGAAGGCTTCAACCTCCAGCATGGTGCGGATCCGGCTGTCACGGGCACTGCGATGACGGGTCTTGAACAGCCAGCTGTAGACCTCTTGCCGCTCGTCACGACTGGCCGCCACCGCGTCGGCAAAGGTGGCCTTGTCGAACTCCTTGAGATAGGCCAGCAGCCACAGCTCCAGCGGGTGAACCCGGGCGATGTAGCCCTGATCCGGCAGTGAATACTTGCCCGGGCCATAGCTCACATAGAGCTGATTAACCCGCTTGGCGCTCAGCTTCTCCCGCGGCAACCGCTCCGCCAGGAAGGCAGCAAAAGCTGCTTCACTGGCGTCCGGCATCAGGTAACGGTGAACCGCCGCCAGACGTACCGCACTCGGCTTGAGGCCGTCGAGGAAGGTATCGAGCTGCTCTTCTGGAGTCTTGCCGCGATATTTGCGCCAAAAGCGCAGCAGATAGGTCTGTCCCTCTTTGTCAGCAAATTTGGCCAGATACTCCTGACGACGGGGATCCTTGTCATCCTTGAGCAACTGGGCACGGTTGCCCTCCTTGTAGAGGCTGTAGCGCACGATATCGCGCATCAGCCGCACAAAGGGCAAGTTAATCGACTCACGCAGAGAGTCACGCAACGTCGGAATACGTCCGTTATCCTCGCGACGAAAGTTGTTGAAGGTGTGCATACCGCCACCGGTAAAGAACCCTTCGTTGGGGCTGGCGGAGTATTTGCGATCCAGCGCCGCTTCCAGCATCACAGACAGGCTCTTGTCCTGAGCCGTCATCAGATAGGAGATGGCCCAGCTGCTAAGATTGTCCTGAGAGGCGGCAGCCAACTTGCGCAGATTCTCAACCGGCATCCCGGCATAGTTGTCGTGCAGCTCGGCCACAATCTCCAGATAGGTAGTCAGCACCCGCAACTTGGCGGTTGAGCCCAACTCCAGCTTGGAGCCTTCGTTGATATCAAACGGCTGATCGGTATTGTCGGTCTGTACCCGCACCTTGAACCCTTCCGGCGACTTCTCGAACAGGGTGAAACTGTAGCGCACATCGCCCGTCTTCTCCGGCGAGAGCAGGCGCTCACCAAACAGTCCAACCTGAGCGGCAAACGCCGGATCCGCCAACTGCTGCAGATAACGGGATACTTCATTTTGCAGCGGCATGTTGAGGCTGGTATCGGCGGTCAGATCCATCCGGTCGAGGTCATAGAGCTGCACTCCTAGTTGGCGACTCAGACGAGTACGGGCAACCTGCAACCCCTTGTTATTGTTCACCCGGTTGATAGCCGGGGACTGCAGGAAATCACGAAACGTAATCTTGGCCTTGAGCGCCTCCTCCATCAGAGGTGGCGTGATCATCCCCTCCTGCACAAACAGGCGCAGGTAGCTGTCGGTCAGATCCGCGAGAGACTCACGCCCCTGAGCCAGATAGTAGGAGGGACGTCGGTGCGCAATCATCAGCGAGACCACCTGACGCAGGGCAAGCCCCTGTTCGGCCAGCGGCGCATTCTGGTTGCGGGCGGGATCCAGCAGACGGTTCACGTCATCGACATTGGCACCAAACCAGACCCAGAGGCCATCCCCCAGACCATGTACTTCACCATATCCCGGCGCAGCCGAGAGCGGCACCGAGTTGAGATAGGCCCAGGCGACCAGTTTGCGCGCTTCGAGGGTTTCTGGCCCGAGACGATAGGCCCGTACGCTGGCAGAGGCCATCTGACGGATCTTCTCGGTCGGCGACAGGGTCAGGCCATCCGGCGAGTGGCGATACTTCTCCACCTGGGTCGCCAGGGTACTGCCACCGGCAGATTGATCCTGCATATCGAGCGCCTTGCCCACCTGGGAGAGCGCGGCCTTGGCAAAACGGGGCCAATCGACCGCCGGGTTGGCCAACGGCTCTTCGTTGCTCAACAGATCGCGGTTCTCGATAAACAGCAGCGACTGGATGACGAGCGGTGGAATAGAGTCAAAATCCGGATAGTGATGGGTCGGATACTTGAATTGATAGAAGGGCTCAGCGCGGCAATCGTGCAGCGTCAGTCCGGCCTGCACCTTCTCGGTATAGGGCACGAAGAAGCCACGACTGGCGTAGTCATAGAGCGCATCGGAGAAATGCACCTGCTTGCTGACTTCATAGCCCCGCTGCAGCAAACGCTCCTGCATCATCGGCAGTTGCACATAGCCGAGCCGCTTGTCGAACGGGCCATCCTCAGGGAAAGCGATCTGCTTGCTCTGGCCTGGCTCGACCTGATAGGTCAGCTTGGCGGCATAGCGGGAGATCTCCTGAGATTGCAGCTTCGAGGTTTTCATCTCATAGCCAACCAGAGCGATCACCGCCCCCAGGCACAATAAAAAGAGAAAACAGAACAGCCAACGCCACCAGGGACGACGCTTGCGCTTTGGGTTCCCGTCCGTGGTCTGGACAGATGAATCTTGAGATGCCACTTGTGTCAAATCCGTCTGCTCTGATGCGCCCATATCAGCCCCACCATGGTTGCGCAATTTATTGTGTTTCACTCAAGCTTAGTCTTTTCAAGTCAATGGCTTGAAACTATTGACCGCTTTGTTGTGATGGTAACAGGGCAATTCTAAAAAGGGGAGCCGATTGTTGCAGGAGTGGCAGAGATCCGAGCTGATAACAAAACACCGGCCAGTGGCCGGTGTCTCTTAAACGAAAGCTGAACGCTTACTTGTGAGAGCTCATGCCCTTCAGTTTGGTGCTCAGCTCTTTACGCTCTTTGGAGAGCTCGGCGTTCTTGATGATGTGATCATCCACGCGCTCTTCATAGTCGGTACGCATGTTGGCGATGATCGCCTGCACATCATCAATGCTCATGCCCGGCTTGATGTAGTCGCTCAGGTTGTCGAGCAGCAGCACGCGCTTCTGGTTGTCACGGATCTTCTTCTCGTTATCCGCAATTTCACGCTTGAGTTTGTTCTGGCGACGGGACATACGCACATATTCCAGTACATCGCTGAAGGTGGACTTGTTTACTTGTTCCATATCGATACCACTGACTTAAGGTTGATAAAAACTGGCCAAGTTACACCTGGAACCCGGCAAACCCAGCGCGGGACAGGCAAACTCAAGATGTCCTTACTCTACCGAGTTATAAGCGAGATACAACCCTAATCACGAGCAATGAACAGTGTTTGGCCAAAAGTAAATCAGTTAAAAAAGCCAGTAACCAATCAGATAAGGGATTGATATAGATAGAAAATGGAGGAGATGACAGGATTTTTAGTTTTCTTCCTGCAGATAAATGCTAACACTGGCTGTTTAACACGCTAAAAACATCAAGGCCCGATCGTGAGACTGGGCTTTGAT
>NZ_JBODRQ010000032.1:0-30336 GCF_050633025.1 Aeromonas sp. | reverse complement strand
GCATCATCATCCTGTTCGAGCGTCCGGTGCGGATCGGTGACACCGTCACCATCGGTTCCTTCTCCGGTACCGTCTCCAAAATCCGTATCCGCGCCACTACCCTGACCGACTTCGACCGCAAAGAAGTGATCATCCCCAACCAGCAGCTGATGACCGAACGGCTCATCAACTGGTCACTGAGTGATACCGTCACCCGGGTGATCGTGCGGGTGGGCGTGGCATACGGCTCGGATCTGGAGCTGACCCGCACCCTGCTCAAGCAGGCGGCGGACGAGAACAGCCGGGTGCTGAAAGACCCGGCCCCCATCGTCTACTTCCTAACTTTTGGCGCCAGCACCCTGGATCACGAGCTGCGCTTCTTCGTGAGCGAACTGGGAGACCGCAACCCGGCGGTCGACGAGCTGAACCGCAAGATCGACCAGCTGTTCCGCGAGAACGGCATCGAGATCGCTTTCAACCAGATGGATGTCTACATCAAGAACATGCAGGGCGAAGAGCAGAAGGTAGAGTCCAACTCCGCCGCTCTGCCGCCGCCTGCAGAAGATGACAAGCAGCCCGCTTAAAGGGAGAGGATCCAACAACGCCGCTCACCTGTATGAGCGGCTTTTTATTGCGTTCACATGATCGGTCAGCGGATCGGAGAGGCTCGGCGAGCCTTGGGGAGATGGTCACCCGACAAGTGTTGCCCTCTCTCGCGACAAAACACCGTTATTTTATAAACAAAAATATTTATAAAATAAGCCGCTAAACGCGTTGAATCATTGCCGCAAGCCGCTCTGGTAACATTGGCAGACACGTAGCAGCCCCCTCCGAATCGGCGTAAAGTGCGGCTCCCCTCCCCCTTTTTCCCTGCGTTCAGATGAGGCGATCACCCGCCCCGGCCGCGCCCCAGAAATCCTTTTACCACCTACGCTGGCTAACCTATGTTAGAGAAAGTGACAAAAGGGTAAGGGGGGCACCACGTGACGATGAAAAAGAGAGAACTGCAGCAGATCCTGTTTAGCTCCTTTGACGTAATACCACTCCCCCATTCTAGTGTCGGAATCAGTAGCACGCTGCGAGGGTCTGCCCGATAGCGGTGACAGCATCCCCGTTCGTACTCATCGCTTTCTCAACCGCGCCTTTCGCGAACAGCTCGGCTATGACCTGACCGATCTGCCCGATATGGCCAGCTGGTTTCGCCTCGCCTATCCGGATGCAACCTACCGCAGCACGATCATTCAGGCCTGGCATACCGAGGTAGTTCGTGGTGACGGCTCAGCTGGAGGCCTATGCCATCCCTGATGGCCATATCGTCACCTTTCGCGATATCCACGACCTGCAGTGTATGGTGGAAGAGGTGAGCCGCCTCTCCTGCACCGATCCGCTCACCGAACTGACCAACCGGCGTGGCGCCCAACAACAGTTGCAGGCCCTTTGGTTACAGGGTGAGCCCCTCTCGGTGGTGCTGGGAGATATCGACCATTTCAAACAGGTCAATGATCGCTACGGCCACCCTGCGGGTGATGCCGCGCTCTGCGCCGTTGCGGAAACCATGATAGAACTGCTGCAACCGGGGGAGTGCCTGGCCCGCTGGGGCGGCGAGGAGTTTCTGCTGATCTTGCCGGATCACACGCTGGAGCAGGCCTCCTGCCGGGCCGAACGGCTGCGTCAGCAGGTCAGCGAGCAGGTCACGCCATGGCAGGGACAGACTATCACTCTCACCATCAGCCTTGGCTGCGCCGCTACCCGGGGCGATCAGAGCATCGACTATCTGCTGATGATGGCGGAACGGGCGCTTGATCTCGCCAAGGAGCAGGGGCGTAACCGGGTGGTGGTCACGAAAGAGTAAGGGAGGAGAGAAAAGGGGTTCGGGTTCGGGGCCGACTCGCGGCCATAAAAAAACCGAAGCACAAGGCTTCGGTTTTTTACTGCGCAGCTGGCGTGAGCCAGCCGGGCATTACTTCTTGATACGGATCACCGGGGTCTCGCCCACAGTCACGGCACCAGTCATCTTCACCAGCTCTTTGATCTCGTCCATGTTGGAGATGACAACCGGAGTCAGGGTAGACTTGGCTTTCGCTTCCAGAACGGCCAGATCGAACTCGATGATGGTGTCGCCGCGCTTGACCTGCTGGCCTTCCTGAGCGATACGCTTGAAGCCTTCGCCTTTCAGTTCAACGGTGTCGATACCGAAGTGAACGAACAGCTCGATACCGGAGTCGGATTCCAGAGAGAACGCGTGGTTGGTCTCGAAAATCTTGCCGATGGTACCATCGCACGGCGCAACCATCTTGTTGCCAGCCGGCTTGATGGCGATACCGTCACCAACGATCTTCTCGGCGAAGACAACGTCAGGCACATCTTCGATCGGCACGATTTCGCCAGACAGCGGAGCAAAAATTTCGATGCCACCGGTGTCAGAGCTATCGTCGGAAACCAGTTTCTTCAGTTTGTCGAACAGACCCATATAAAGCTCCTAGAGATGATTTGTCGCTGTTTGCAGCCGATCTTAGCAGACTGCCTTCTGCTTAATAAAGTTATCTACGCACGCTTCGATTTCAGCAGCGGTGGCAAAGCTCAGTGCTTGGTCAGCCATCGCCTTCACATCTTCGAAGTTGGTGTTGCGGATAAGCTTCTTGATACGCGGTACAGAGATGGCGCTCATGGAGAACTCATCCAGACCCATACCCAGCAGCAGCAGGGTAGCGCGCTCGTCACCTGCCAGTTCACCACACATACCGGTCCACTTGCCTTCGGCATGGGATGCATCGATAACCATCTTGATCAGGGTCAGGACGGAGGGTGACAGCGGGTTGTACATGGCGGAGATCATCTCGTTACCACGATCGACAGCCAGGGTGTACTGGGTCAGGTCGTTGGTACCGATACTGAAGAAATCCACTTCCTTGGCCAGATGATGAGCCATCACGGCAGCGGCCGGGGTCTCGATCATGATACCTACTTCGATGGATTCATCAAAGGCTTTGCCTTCGGCACGCAGTTCGGCTTTCAGCGTCTCTACGGTAGCTTTCAGGCTACGGAACTCTTCGACAGAGATGATCATCGGGAACATGATGCGCAGTTTGCCGAAGGCAGAGGCGCGCAGAATGGCCCGCAGCTGAGCGTGCATGATGTCTTCGCGGTCGAAGAAGATACGCACGGCACGCCAGCCCAGGAAGGGGTTCATCTCTTTCGGGAAATTCATGTACGGCAGCTCTTTGTCGCCGCCAATGTCCATGGTACGTACGATGATCGGCTGATCCGGCATCGCTTCGGCCACTTCTTTGTAGGCTTTGAACTGCTCGTCTTCGGTCGGCAGCGCGTCACGGTCCATGAACAGGAACTCGGTACGGTACAGACCCACGCCTTCGGCGCCATTACGGATGGCACCTTCGGTATCCTTGACGGTACCGATGTTGGCGCACACTTCGACCTGATGACCATCCAGCGTGATGGCAGGCAGATCTTTCAGCTTGGCCAGCTCATCTTTCTCGGCCTGGAACTGAGCCTGGAACTTCTTGGCTTCGGTCAGCTGTTCAGCGGTCGGATTGATGATGATCTGGTTGTTGATCGCATCCAGCACCAGCATGTCACCATTCTTGACGCGCTCGGTGATGTCGTTGGTGCCCACTACGGCTGGCAGCTCCAGGGAGCGGGCCATGATGGAGGTGTGGGAGGTACGGCCACCGATGTCGGTGACAAAACCCAGCACATATTTCAGGTTGATCTGAGCAGTTTCAGACGGGGTCAGGTCTTTGGCGACCAGGATCACCTCTTCGTCGATGGTGCTCAGGTTGACAACGGCGATGCCCAGTACGTTTTTTACCAGACGGGTACCGATGTCACGGAAGTCGGTAGCGCGTTCGCGCAGATAAGGGTCATCCAGCTCGGCCATCATCTTGGCGTACTGTTCGATCACCTCATAGATGGCTTTGTCAGCGGAAGCCTTGTTCTCTTTGATGAAGGATCTGATATCCCCTTCCAGCTCCTCATCTTCGAGCAGCATGATGTGGCCTTCGAAGATGGCCTCTTTTTCCTCACCGAAGGTGCGACCGGCCATCTCTTTGATGGCTTCCAGCTGGGCAGCTGACTTGGTACGAGCTTCGAGGAAACGGTTGATCTCGGCATCAATCTGGTCAGCAGAGATTTTGCCCTGATTGATAACGATTTCATCTTCTTTAAGAAGAAGCGCCTTACCGAATGCGATACCGGGGGACGCAAGAATGCCAGATATCATAATCCTTCCTATTAAAACGACTGTGGGGGAGGAATCTAAAGCTGGATTACTCCAGCTCGTCCATCAGGGCAACCAGCTTCTCAACAGCTTGCTGAGCATCCGGGCCATCAGCCTGGATAGTTACGTTGGTACCCTTGGTCAGGCCCAGGGTCTGCAGCTTGAACAGGCTCTTGGCGCTGGCGGACTTGCCACCGGAGACCACAGTGATCTCGCTTTGGAATTCTTTGGCTTCTTTCACGAACTGAGCTGCCGGACGGGTGTGCAGGCCGTTTTCAGCAGTAATAACAACAGACTTCTCGTACATGGTTTCACCCCATATTATTGATATTTTTTGGTGGATTGGTCGTTTTTGAAGCAACCTGGCCCACCGTGTCAGTATGGATATGTTGTAAAGTAACGAAAGCAGACCCGCAATGGTTTAATCCAGGTCAAATTTCTGTGCAGTAATCGGTGTGCTGGTTGGAAATTTTCCGTTATTGAGCTATGGGCCGCATCAGGACTGGCCTGAAATTATTTTATAACGAAAAATAACACTTTGTTACGTTGTGATACGCAGCCAGCAAATACCGCGTGACGCCGCACAGGATATGAGATTTATCACAGAATGTCTGCTTTTTTTCTCATTTAAGAACTTGTTATTTTACCCCAAAAAATAAGAAACAAGTGACACTAACAGAGGGTGGGCTTAGCCCATAAAGAAGCGGCGCTCCTGGGAGCGCCGCTGTTTTGAAAGATTCCGATCAGTTACTGCTGCAGCTCCTGCTCGCTAAACACCCCGGCAAACAGGGCGCTGGAGAGGTAACGCTCCGCCGCACTCGGCAGGATGACCACTATGGTTTTGCCCGCAAATTCCGGCAGCTCGGCCAGACGGCTGGCAGCCACCACCGCAGCACCGGAGCTGATACCGGCCAGGATCCCCTCCTCCTCCATCAGGCGACGGGCCATCTCGATGGCTTCATCGCTGGTCACCTTCTCCACCCGATCGATAAGGGAGAGGTCCAGGTTGCCCGGGATAAAGCCGGCGCCGATCCCCTGGATCTTGTGGGGGCCCGGTTTGATCTCTTCCCCGGCCAGCTTCTGGCTGATGACCGGCGACTCGGCCGGTTCGACCGCGACAGAGACCACCGCCTTGCCTTTAGTCTGCTTCAGGTAGCGGGAGACACCGGTAATGGTACCGCCGGTACCGACCCCTGCCACGAACACATCCACTTCGCCGTCAGTGGCATCCCAAATCTCTGGGCCTGTGGTCTTTTCGTGGATCTCCGGGTTGGCCGGGTTTTCAAACTGTTGCAACAACACATACTTGCCCGGCTCGGACTCGAGGATCTCGTTGGCCTTGGCAATGGCCCCCTTCATGCCGAGCGGCCCTTCGGTCAGCACCAGATTGGCACCGAGCGCCTTGAGCAACTTGCGGCGCTCCAGGCTCATGGTGGCTGGCATGGTCAGGGTGATGGGATAGCCGCGAGCTGCCGCGACAAAGGCCAGAGCAATACCCGTGTTGCCGCTGGTGGGCTCGATGATCTCCTTATCCTTGGTCAGGATACCGCGCTTCTCGGCATCCCAGATCAGGTTGGCACCGATACGGCACTTGACGCTGAAGCTGGGGTTGCGGCTCTCGATCTTGGCCAGCACACGACCTTTGGTAACACGGTTGAGACGAACCAGCGGGGTGTGACCGATAGTCTGGCTGTTGTCCTCAAAAATTTTGCTCATGGTGCTATCCCTGTGTTTGTTACGACGATGAAACAAGATTACCCTGTGGTTTCTGAATGAGAAGTGACTATTCGTTATAACCATATGGTATTACAACATATAGAGCTTATTCTCTCTGGCCCCTGACTCCGGGAGCCAATCGTCAAAGGAACCGACGTTATGGGATTTTCAGGAAGCAGCCAGTATCTCGCCTCCGATGCATTGAAGATGGCGGTCAATGCCGCCATCACCCTCGAAAAACCGCTGCTGATCAAAGGGGAGCCGGGCACCGGCAAGACGGTGCTGGCGGAAGCGGTCGCCGACCATCTTGGCACCGATCTCATTGCCTGGCATATCAAGTCCACCACCAAGGCTCAACAGGGACTCTACGAATATGATGCGGTGGCCCGGCTGCGCGACTCCCAGCTCGGCGACTCCAGAGTGGCCGATATCAGCCACTACATTCGTAAAGGCAAGCTGTGGCAGGCATTCAGCGCCGAGCAGCGGCCAGTGCTGCTGATCGATGAGATCGACAAGGCCGACATCGAATTCCCCAACGATCTGCTGCTGGAGCTGGATCGGATGGAGTTCGACGTCTACGAGACCGGCGAGCGAGTCAAGGCGCTCCAGCGGCCGGTGGTCATCATCACCTCCAACAACGAAAAAGAGCTGCCGGATGCCTTCCTGCGCCGCTGTTTCTTCCACTACATCCGCTTCCCCGACAAGGCCGAGATGCAGGCCATCGTCAAACTCCACTACCCCGACCTCAAGGAGAGTCTGCTTGGCGAGGCGATGGATCTCTTCTTCGAACTGCGCGAGGTAGAGGGGCTGCGCAAGAAGCCCTCCACCTCGGAGCTGCTGGACTGGATCCGCCTGCTCTTGGCCGACGATATCGCCCCCGAGGCGATGCGTGCCCGCGAGCCCGGCAAGCTGGTGCCTGCGCTATACGGTGCTCTGCTCAAGACCGAGCAGGACCTGCATCTCTTCGAGAAGCTCGCCTTTCTGGCCCGGCGCGGCAGCTGACCCATGCTGATCGACTTTTTTACCCATCTGCGCCGCCACCAGCTCCCCTGCAGCCTGCGCGAACTGCTGGACTTGCACGCCGCACTGGCGGCCCGGCTGGTCACCATCGATATGGATGAGTTCTACCAGCTCTCCCGCTGCCTGCTGGTAAAAGACGAGGCCCACTACGATCGCTTCGATCGCGCCTTCGCCGAATACTACGAGGGACTGGAAGCCATCCCCCTGCTGCCGGAAAGCCTGCCCGAGGAGTGGCTGCGCGAGGAGTTCGAACGGCTGTTGAGCCCAGAGGAGAAGGCGTTGCTCACATCCCTCGGCGGACTCGACAAGCTGCTGGAGACCCTCAACCAGCGGCTGAACGAGCAGAAAGAGCGCCACGCCGGCGGCAACAAGTGGGTGGGAACCGGTGGCAGCAGCCCGTTTGGCCACGGCGGTTTTCACCCCGAGGGCGTCCGCATGGGTGGAGAGGGGCAGCACGGCAAGGCGACCAAGGTGTGGGAGGCCCGTCACTATCGCAACTTCAGCGACGACTCACCGCTTGGCCAGCGCGCCATTCAGCTCGCGCTGCGCAAACTCAGGCGCTGGGTGCGCAAAGGCAATCCCGACGAGCTGGATCTCGACGACACCATAAAAAGTTCTGCCCGCCAGGGCTGGCTCGATGTGAAGCTGCGGCCCGAGCGCCACAACGGGGTGAAGCTGTTGGTTTTCTTCGATGTGGGAGGCTCCATGGATGCCCACGTGGCCGAGGTGCAGCGCCTCTTCTCGGCTCTGCGCCACGAGTTCAAGCATCTGGAGTACTTCTATTTTCACAACTGCCTCTACGACTTCGTCTGGAAGGATAACGCCCGCCGCTTTGAGGAGCGGTTCGATACCCTGCGGCTGCTGCGCACCTACAGCAGCGACTACCGGGTGATCCTGGTAGGAGATGCCACCATGGGCCCCTACGAGATCACCTGGCCGGGCGGCAGCGTCGAGCAGTGGAACGAGGAGTCGGGTCAGGTGTGGCTTACCCGCTTGCAGCAACACTTTCCCAAACTGGTGTGGATCAACCCCACCCCGCGCCGGGAGTGGCTCTGGCATCCCTCGATAAAATTGATGAATGACGTGGTTGGCGGACGGATGCATCCGCTGACTCTGGCGGGTCTCGCTGCGGCTATCGACCAGCTGTAACCCTCTCTACCCTATAAACCGACAAGCCGGGAACGCACCCGGCGAGGAGCAAAGATGACCTCTATCGTGATCAGTGGCTCAGGCCTCTATACCCCACCCTTTGCCGTCAGCAATGAAGAGCTGGTGGCCGCCTTCAACCAGTATGTGGATCTCTACAACGAGGAGAACGCCTCCGCCATCGACGCCGGCCAGCTCCCCGCCAAGCAGCACTCCAGCTGCGAGTTCATCGAGAAGGCATCCGGCATCAAGAGCCGTTATCTGGTGAGCCGCGAAGGGGTGCTCAACCCCGACATCATGCAGCCGCTGCTGGCGGAGCGGCCCGATGAGATGCCCTCCATCATGGTGGAGATGGCAGTAGCCGCCGCCGAGCAGGCGCTGATCGCCGCCGGACGCGAGCCCGGCGAGATCGATCTGGTGATCGTGGCCGCCTCCAACATGCCGCGCCCCTACCCGGCGCTGGCCATCGAGCTGCAGCACTATCTGGGAGCGAGCGGCATGGCCTTTGACATGAACGTGGCCTGCTCGTCCGCTACCTTCGGCATCAAGACAGCCGCCGACATGCTGGCGGCAGGCACAGCAAAAGTGGCGCTGGTGGTTAATCCGGAGATCTGCTCGGGGCACCTCAATTTCCGGGACAGAGACAGCCACTTTATCTTCGGCGATGCCTGCACCGCAGTGCTACTGGAGCGGGAGGCCAATTGCAAGGTGGCCAATCCGTGGCAACTGGTAGCCAGCAAGCTGGTGACCCAGTACTCCAACAACATCCGCAACAACTTCGGCTTTCTGAACCGGCTGAGCCCGCGTACCCGCTACGGCGACGACAAGCTGTTTCGTCAGCAGGGGCGCAAGGTGTTCAAGGAGGTGTTGCCGCTGGTGTGCGACCAGATAGCCAACCAGCTAGATGAGCAGGGCTGGCCCGCAGAGAGCCTGAATCGGTTCTGGCTGCATCAGGCCAACCTCACCATGAACCAGTTCATCGGTCGCAAGCTGCTCGGTCACGATGCCAGCCAGCAGGAGGCGCCGGTCATTCTCGATAGCTATGGTAATACCAGCTCGGCGGGTTCCATCATCGCGTTTCATCTGTACAATCGCGACCTTCCTGCGGGGGCTCGTGGCGTACTGTGCTCCTTTGGCGCTGGCTACTCCATCGGTAGCCTGCTGCTGCGGCGCCTGTAATGGCGGGCCTCCCGTCGACATAACAATAACCAGCAACATGGGTGGGAATATGCAGAGGATCACGGGGCGCTGCGCCCTGCACTACGGGGTAACCCTGTCACTATTTTGTCTCTATGGCTGGCAGGTTTGCCCGTTTCTCGAGAGTCTCACCCTGCCCCAGTTGCTGGGGCCGACCCTGGTGACGTTCGCCATCATGTTCGCCATGCGCAATTGGCTGCTCTCAAGGCGGCCCTTGGCGCGCAACGGGCTGGACGGGTTTGGACTGGAGGTCGGTTTCTATCTGCTGGGGGCACTGTTGCTCTCGACCTACAACGCCCTTGCTCACGACTTTCCGCTGGAGAGTCACCTGAAAGTGCTGCTGGGGATGACCACCCTCGGCTTTCTGGTGGCGGCCGATCTGACCCTGGAGCGGGATTGGAATCGGGCCAGAGCACGGCAAGCCGAGCAGAGTCTGGCGCTGAGCCACCCGCTGGCCATGCCGCTGCCACGCAAGTTCACCCTCTTTACCCTGGCGACCCTCACCCTGCTGGGAGGCGTCTTCTTCTTGCTGTTCAACAAGGATCTGGAGTGGCTGGTGACGGTGGAGCGAAGCCTGCCGAGGGTCGATGCCCAGCACTACATCCTGTGGGAGATCGCCTTCGTAATGACGGTAACCTTCTGTTATCTCGCCCTCATTATTCACGGTTATGGTCGGAATCTCGGCCTATCCCTGCGCCAGCAGACCAGCACCATGACCAGAGTACAGTGTGGTGACTTCGACGCCCGGGTGCCGGTCACCCGGGATGACGAGTTCGGCCTTATCGCCGCCAGCACCAATCAGATGATCGGCGAGCTGAAATCCCGCAGCGACGAGCTCAACCTGACCCGCGATGTGGCCATCCTCGGTCTCGCCTCGCTGGCGGAGACCCGGGACAACGAAACCGGCACCCATATCATCCGCACCCAGCACTACGTCAAGGCGCTGGCGCATTACCTCAGTCGCAGCGATTGGGATCGCTATCCGCTGGATGACGCCACCATCGATCTGCTGTTCAAGTCGGCCCCTCTGCACGATGTGGGCAAGGTGGGCATTCCCGACGCCATCCTGCTCAAACCGGGCAAGCTGACCGACGAGGAGTTCGCCATCATGAAGCGTCACCCGCAGATCGGCGCCGATGCGCTGGCGAGCGCAGAGGCGCAGCTGGGCTCCAACTCCTTCCTGCGGCTGGCCCGGGAGATCTCCCTCACCCACCACGAGAAGTGGGATGGCAGCGGCTATCCGGCTGGGCTAGCGGGTGAGGCTATTCCCCTCTCCGGGCGGTTGATGGCGGTAGCGGATGTCTACGATGCCCTCATCTCGAAACGGGTCTACAAACCTGCTTTCAGCCATGAGGAAGCGAAGGAGATCATCGTGAAGGGGAGCGGTAGCCATTTTGATCCCGACATTGTCGCGGCGTTTCTCGCCTGCGAAGCGCAGTTCAGGGAGATTGCCGCGCAGTTTCAGGATCACCACTGAGCAAGCACATTCCGACCAGCTTGCCCTGATGGCTGACAGGGCAAGCTGCGTCATAAATTCTACACAAACAGGTCTGACCATCGCCGATTCAGCGCCATGCTGGCGGTATTTTCCACACCGCACCAATATTGATATTTCTATTTATTTACAGCTATTTTTTGTCATTTTGTGATCCGGATTCGTGCCAATGACGCAACCGGGATCACAAGATGGCAGGAAAAGGCCACAATTTGCCATCCGGCGTCAATGATGGCTTCCAATGAAAGCGAGGTTTGCTATCATCCGGAGACATTTTTCATCTGTCGCCGGCTACAAAAGAATACCTTCATGTACACACAGTTCTTCGGCCTCTCGGAACACCCGTTTTCCATCTCGCCCAATCCCAAGTACCTCTATATGAGCGAGCGCCACGGCGAAGCCCTTGCTCATCTCAGCTATGGATTGCAGGATGGCGGCGGCTTTGTGCTGCTGACCGGCGAAGTGGGTACCGGCAAAACCACCGTCTCCCGCTGTCTGCTGCAACAGCTGCCCGCCGAGACCGAGATCGCCTATATCCTCAACCCCTCCCTGACCGAACGGGATCTGCTGGCCGCCATCTGCGACGAGTTTCAACTCACCTATCTCGAGGATGCCGGGATCAAGCGGCTGTTCGACCTAATTCGCGATCACCTGCTGGCCAACCTGGCGGCAGGCAAGCGCAGCGTGGTGCTCGTGGATGAGGCGCAGCACCTGCAGCCCGGCGTACTGGAGCAGTTGCGGCTGCTCACCAACCTCGAAACCGACGAACGAAAACTGCTGCAAGTGGTGCTGATCGGCCAGCCCGAGCTGCAACAGATGCTGCGCCAACCCCTGCTGCGCCAGCTGGCCCAGCGCATTACCGCTCGCTATCACCTGCTGCCGCTCTCCCAAAGCGATGTGGATGCCTACGTCCGCTTCCGGCTGCAAGTCGCGGGCTGCGTGCAGCCTATCTTTACTCCGCGCGCCATCAAGACGCTCCATCGTCTGAGCGGCGGCATCCCCCGTTTCATCAACCTCATCTGCGACCGAGCCCTGATCGCCGCCTTCGCTCGTGGCAGCTACAAGATTGTCCACAGCGATATCAGCCAGGCCGCCTTCGAGGTCAATGGCGTTCGGGATGAAGGGAGCTGGATCTCCGGTCTAATAGTAACGCTGGCGGGCGCCCTGCTGGTGGCTGCAGGCTGGTGGGGCTGGCAATTTTTCGGGGTATTCCCCACCCGTCCGGTGGTCAAGGTCGAGGTGCCAATTACCATCGATGAGACCGCAGAGCAGCAGGAGCAGCTGACCGAGGCGGTCAATCAGGCCATCGAGCCCGACAGCGCCATGCAGAATCTCTATCGGGTCTGGGGTTATGAACCGGAACCGTTCGAGGCAACCTGTGACAACGCCCCCCGAGCCAGTCTGCGCTGTCAGGAGGGAGAGGCAAGCCTCGACGAGCTGCGTGCCCTGCAGTATCCCGCCATGATTACGCTCACCGACCAGACTGGCGGCCTCTACTACGCAACCCTGGTCAATCTGGGTCCGAGCAAGGCCAGCCTGATGATCGGCGACCAGAGCTGGCAGGTAGACCGCCAGTGGCTCGCCGACAACTGGGGCGGCAACTACACCCTGCTCTGGCGCATGCCGAAAGGGGGCGTCAGCCTGATCACCAACAATGCCGCTCAGGCCCAACTCCAGTGGCTCGACAACGCCCTCAGCCGTGCGTTGCAACAACCCGAGCGCAAGGTGCGCCGCTTCGATGGTGAACTCAAGAACAAGCTGCAGCAGTTCCAGCGGGATCAGGGGCTGACTCCTGATGGCATAGCGGGCAGCAACACCCTGCTGCGTCTTAACGCCCTCTCCGGTGAACCCATGCCCAGACTGGAGGAGGCCTCCTGATGTCTACCCTGCTCAAGGCGCTGCACCGTGCGCAGCAACCGCAACTCTCCGCCCATATTCCAGCCATGGGCTTGCCCATGCCCCGGGATGAGGAGCGCAGCCCCCGCCGCATCAGCTGGCTGCTTGCCCCGCTCGCCCTGCTACTGGGAGCGGGCGCCAACTATGGCTGGCATCTGATCCACCTGCGCCCCATCGAAGAGAAGGTGGAGGTGAAAGAGGTGATCACTCCGCCCTTCGTGCGGGTCGAACCCAGGGCGATGGTGACCCGTCCGCTACCTCCTCCCCTGCCGGAGCCGGTGGTACAGCCCAAAGAGGTGGCCAAAAATGACGGGACCGGTCTGGAGAATCCCCCTGCACTGAGCTTGGCCGAACAGCTGATGCAAGCACTCAATGAAACGCCTTTGCAAGAGACGCCACAGACCGCCAGCCAGAGCGTGCAACCGGCCCAGTTGATGGCGCTGGCCTCTGCTCCTCAGTCGGTGCGCCAGCAAGTCCCGCAACTGAGCTACGGCTCTCACCTTTTCTCCTCCAATCCCGCCAAACGAGCCGTGGTCCTCAATGGTCGCGAATACCGGGAGGGGAGCGAAATCGCCCCGGGAGTCGTACTCGCAAGCATCGATCAACAGTACATAGTGCTGCAGGTCGGTGGCCAAAGTGTGGCCCTCAAAGCACTGCAGGATTGGCGAGGGTGAGTGCGCACCCGCTCCTGATGTTTGCAGACAAACAGGATGCACCGAGCCTGAGTGCCACTTTTATGAGCATTCAAAGGTTTACGGTGTGATGAAATATCCATTTTTACGGTTTGGCGTGCCCGAACTCGTTGTGTCACGGCACGCAGCCGTACACAATACACAGCCACCCCAGAGCCTGGAACTTGTTGATTAATATGACACTACGATTCAGGGATGAGATCTTGACCATGCTGCTGGCCCGCTGCCGGCGGCTTCCCATGACCAGAGTCACTCAGGTGGCCTTTCTGGCGCTGCTGGTCATGCTGGCCCAGCAAAGCGCCGCCCTCACCTGGCGTCTGCTCACCCTTGCCAACCCGCAAACCACTCAACCGTGGTACCCCTCCGCAGTGGCCGTTAGCGGCAAGAGCAACCCGCATCTTGAACTGGGCGAGGTGAGCCGTCTTGCGCTGTTTGGCAAGGCAATTCCCAAGGTGCAGGCTAAAGCTGCCGTGGCCGCCAATGCGCCGCGCACCCAGCTCAATGCTCAGTTAAGTGGCGTATTGGCCAGTTCGGATCCCGCCAAATCCATCGCCATCATCGCCATGTCCGGCATCCAGAACTCCTATGGTATTGGCGATCTTATCGACGGTACCCAGGCGCGGATCCAGCAAATCTATCCGGACCGGGTGATCATCGAGCGAGATGGCCGCGACGAGACCCTGATGCTGGATGGCGAGGAGTATGGCAAGCCGCTGCCACAAACAGCAAACGCCGCCCCCCTTGGATCCCTGCGCAACGAGCTGATGGCCGACCCTGCCAAGATCACCGATTACCTCAATATTTCACCGGTTCAGGTGGATGGCCGCATGGCCGGCTATCGCCTCAACCCGGGCACCCATCCTGAGTTTTTCAACCAGAGCGGGTTGCAGGCCAATGACCTGGCCATCAGCATCAACGGGCTGGATTTGCGGGACAACATGCAAGCCATGCAGGCGATGCAGCAGATGGCTGACGCAACGGAAATGACAGTGACCGTCGAGCGGCAGGGTGAATCGTTCGACATCTATGTGCGCTTGTCTGAATAATAATTTGGAGTCGTATCAAGAATGACCACTAAAGGGAAAGGCGGGCGTCTGGCCACTATCGCAGCAGCACTGATGATGGCAGGTTCAGCCTGGGCTACCGAGTATTCACCCAGCTTCAAGAACACCGACATTGAAGAGTTCATCAATACGGTGGGCAAGAACCTCAATAAAACCATCATCATAGAGCCATCGGTGCGCGGCAAGATCAACGTGCGCAGCTACGACTTGCTCAACGAGGAGCAGTACTACCAGTTCTTCCTGAGCGTGCTCGACGTCTACGGCTTTGCCGTGGTGCCGATGGACAACGGGGTGCTCAAGGTGCTGCGCTCGCGGGATGCCAAGACCTCCGCCATTCCGGTAGTGGATGGCAGCAATCCGGGCATAGGTGACGAGATGGTGACCCGGGTAGTCCCGGTGCGCAACGTTTCGGTCCGTGAACTGGCGCCCTTGCTGCGCCAGCTCAACGACAACGCAGGCGGTGGCAACGTGGTGCACTACGAGCCCTCCAACGTGCTGCTGATCACCGGCCGTGCCGCCGTGGTCAATCGTCTGGTAGAGGTGGTCAACCGGGTCGACCGCGCTGGCGATCAGGACGTGGACATCATCAAGCTCAAGTTCGCCTCGGCGGGTGAAATGGTGCGGCTGGTGACCAACCTCAACAAGGATGGCAATCCGCAAGGGAGCACCACCAGCCTGCTGCTCTCCCCCAAGGTGGTGGCCGACGAGCGCACCAATTCTGTGGTGGTGAGTGGTGAGCCTAAAGCGCGCGCCCGCATCATCCAGATGGTGCGCCAGCTCGACCGCGACCTGCAGAGTCAGGGTAATACCCGGGTCTTCTACCTCAAATATGGCAAGGCCAAAGACATGGTCGAGGTGCTCAAGGGGGTCAGCGCCAGCATCGAGGCCGACAAGAAGGGGGGCGGCAACGCGGCCGCGATAGGTGGTGGTGGCAGCATCGGCGGTGGCAAGCTGGCCATCTCCGCCGACGAGACCACCAATGCGCTGGTCATCACCGCCCAACCGGACGTGATGTCCGAACTGGAGCAGGTGGTGGCCAAGCTCGATATCCGCCGCGCCCAGGTACTGGTGGAAGCGATCATCGTCGAAATGCAGGATGGCGAGGGCCTCAACCTTGGCGTCCAGTGGGGCAATGCCAACGGCGGCGGTACCCAGTTCACCAATTCCGGTCTGCCCATCGGCGGCGCCATCGCCGCAGGCAAGGATTATCAGAATGGCAAGACCGACACCGCAGCCGGTCTACTGAAAGAGTTCAACGGCATGGCGGCCGGCTTCTATCACGGCGACTGGGCCATGCTGGCCACGGCGCTGGCCTCCAACACCAAGAACGATATTCTCTCCACCCCGAGTATCGTCACCATGGACAACAAGGAGGCCTCCTTCAACGTCGGTCAGGAGGTCCCGGTCCAGAGCGGTTCGCAAAGCTCCACCACCAGCGATCAGGTGTTCAACACCATAGAACGCAAGACGGTGGGCACCAAGCTGGTGGTGACCCCGCAGATCAACGAAGGGGATTCAGTGCTGCTCAACATCGAGCAGGAGGTCTCCAGCGTCGCCCAGACCCAGGCGGCCGGTACTGCCAATCTGGGCCCGACCTTCGACACCCGCACCGTCAAGAATGCGGTGCTGGTCAAAAGCGGCGAAACCGTGGTGCTGGGCGGTCTGATGGACGAACAGACCAAAGAGCAGATCTCCAAAGTGCCCCTGCTTGGCGATATCCCGGTGCTCGGCTATCTGTTCCGCTCCACCTCCAACACCACCTCCAAACGCAACCTGATGGTCTTTATCCGGCCAACCATCTTGCGTGATGCGGACGTCTATACCGGTGTTTCCAGCAGCAAGTACTCCCTGTTCCGCGCCGAACAGCTGGAGGCCTCAGCCCAGGAGGGCTATCTCACCTCCCCTGCCCGTCAGGTACTGCCCGCTTACGGTCAGGATGTGATGGTGTCGCCCGAGCTGCAAAAAGAGATCAAGAAACAGATCAACGAGATGCCGAGCAGAGAGCCTGGCACTGTCGAGAGATCCACCCCGTTCGTGCAGAGTAAGCCCTGATGAGTGCATACCATGTGGATGGAAGCATCGGGCCTGCGCCACTGCCCGAGCTCCCCTTTGTCTTTGCCCGCAACTTCGGGGTGATCCTGATGGAGCGGGAGGGCACCCCCGTGCTGCAGTGCCGCCCCGGCGTCACTCCGCAAGCCCTGCTGGAAGTACGGCGGGTAGCGGGTTGCAGCTTCGCGGTTGAGCAGCTCGACAACGAGGCGTTCGAAGAGCAGCTGATGGCCCACTATCAGCGCGACTCCTCCGAGGCACGCCAACTGATGGAAGATCTCGGCAACGAGATGGACTTCTTCGCCCTGGCCGAAGAGCTGCCCCAGAGCGAAGACCTGCTGGATGCCGATGACGACGCGCCCATCATCCGCCTCATCAACGCCATGTTGAGCGAGGCGATCAAGGAGGAGGCCTCCGATATCCATATCGAGACCTTCGAACGGGCGCTGGTGATCCGCTTTCGCATCGATGGAGTGCTGCGGGAGATCCTGCGTCCCCATCGCAAGCTCGCCTCGCTCCTGGTCTCGCGGATCAAGGTCATGTCGCGGATGGATATCGCCGAGAAGCGGGTACCGCAGGATGGCCGTATCTCGTTGCGCATCGGCGGCCGCGCCGTTGATGTGCGGGTCTCCACCATGCCATCGAGCTACGGCGAGCGAGTGGTATTGCGTCTGCTCGACAAGAACACCATCCGCCTCGAGCTCAAGCAGCTCGGTATGACGGCGGCCAACCGCACCATCATCAGCGAGCTTATCCGCAAACCTCACGGCATTATCCTGGTCACCGGCCCGACCGGCTCCGGTAAATCCACCACTCTCTATGCCGCGCTGTCTGAAATCAACTCGCGGGATCGCAACATTCTGACGGTGGAAGATCCTATCGAATATGACCTCGAAGGGGTAGGCCAAACCCAAGTCAACACCAAGGTGGACATGACCTTTGCCCGCGGCTTGCGCGCCATCCTGCGCCAGGATCCGGATGTGGTGATGGTGGGTGAAATTCGGGACCTCGAGACCGCCCAGATCGCAGTGCAAGCCTCCCTCACCGGTCACCTGGTGATGTCAACCCTGCACACCAACACCGCCATCGGTGCCATCACCCGGATGCGGGACATGGGGATCGAGCCCTTCCTGCTCTCTTCTTCCCTGCTGGCGGTACTGGCCCAGCGGCTGGTGCGCACCCTCTGCCCCGATTGCCGCGCCCCGCGCGCTATCACCGAGCAGGAGCGGCGGGCGATGGGCATCGAGCTGTCTCCGGATCAGCAGGTGTGGCGCCCGGTCGGGTGCGAGCAGTGCAACCACACCGGCTACCGTGGCCGAACCGGTATTCATGAGCTGGTAGTGATCGATGAAGCGGTGCGCGAGGCGATTCACAGTGCCAGCGGCGAGATAGCCATCGAGCGGCTGATCCGGGACCACACCCCCAGTATCCGCCATGACGGTATCGACAAGGTCCTCAAGGGGCAGACCAGCCTCGAAGAGGTGCTGCGCGTGACCCGGGAAGATTGAGATGGCGGCATTTGAATACAAGGCCCTCGACAACAAGGGGCGCAGCAAGAGCGGCGTGCAGGAGGGCGACTCCGCCCGTCAGGTGCGCCAGTTGCTGCGCGAACAGGGGCTCACCCCCTTCGAGGTAAACGAGACCACCGAGAAGGCGAAACGGGAGGCAACCCGCTTCGTGCTGCTGCGCCGTGGCGCCAGCACCGCCGAGCTGGCCCTGATCACTCGCCAGCTGGCGACCCTGGTGGGGGCAGGTCTCACCATCGAAGAGGCCCTCAAAGCGGTTGCCGAACAGTGCGAAAAGGTCCACCTGCGCAGTCTGGTGGCGACCGTGCGCAGCAAGGTAGTGGAAGGCTATTCGCTAGCCGACTCGCTGGGTGCTTTTCCCCACGTATTCGATCAGCTGTTTCGCTCCATGGTGGCAGCCGGTGAGAAATCGGGTCATCTGGAGAAGGTGCTCAACCGCCTCGCCGACTACACCGAGCAGCGCCAGCATATGCGTACCAAGCTGCTGCAGGCGATGATCTACCCCATAGTGCTCACCTGCGTTGCCATCGGTGTTATCTCAATCCTGCTCACCGCCGTGGTGCCCAAGGTGGTGGCCCAGTTTGAACACATGGGTCAACAGTTGCCGGGCACCACCCGCTTTCTCATCGGCACCAGCGAGCTGATGCAGGCCTACGGCCTCTGGTTCCTGCTGCTGCTCTTTATCGCCAGCTTTGTCTGGCGCTGGTGGCTCACCGACGAAAAGCGCCGCCGCAACTGGCATCAGCTCGTGCTGTGCCTGCCGGTGATTGGCCGGGTCAGCCGCGGCCTCAACACCGCCCGTTTCGCCCGCACCTTGAGCATCCTCAACGCCAGCGCGGTGCCGCTGCTGGAGGGGATGAAGATCGCCGGCGAAGTGCTCTCCAACGACTTTGCCCGTACCCGCATCGGTGAGGCGACCGAACGGGTGCGGGAGGGGACCAGCCTGCGCAAAGCGCTGGAAGAGACCAAGATTTTCCCGCCCATGATGCTGCACATGATCGCCTCCGGCGAGCAGAGCGGCGAGCTCGACAGCATGCTGGAGCGGGCGGCGGACAACCAGGACCGAGAGTTTGAATCCCAGGTCAACATCGCCCTCGGGGTATTCGAACCCATGCTGGTTGTCTCCATGGCCGGGGTGGTGCTGTTTATCGTGATGTCGATCCTGCAGCCGATCCTAGAGCTCAACAATATGGTGAATATGTAAGGTTCGGATGTCCGAATACGCGACCCTATTCGAACCTACCAATCCAATCGACCTCGTAGGTTCGATTAGCCGACAGGCGTCATCGAACGATCGCGGTTTAACAATTTATCGTTAATGGTTCATGCCATCTCATCTGTGAGGGAGTCAAAGTAATGCAAAAGCGTCGTCAATCCGGTTTTACCCTGCTGGAAGTCATGGTGGTCATCGTGATCCTCGGCATTCTGGCCAGTCTGGTGGTGCCCAACCTGATGGGCAACAAGGAGAAGGCTGACCAGCAAAAAGCGGTCTCCGATATCGTGGCGCTGGAAAACGCACTCGACATGTACAAGCTGGACAACAACCGCTACCCGACCACCGAACAGGGTCTGGACGCACTGGTGACCAAGCCCTCCATCGATCCGGCGCCACGCAGCTACCGCGATGGTGGCTACATCAAGCGCCTGCCGCAAGATCCCTGGGGTAACCAGTATCAGTTGTTGAGCCCGGGCCAGTTTGGCAAGCTCGACATCTTCTCCATGGGTCTGGATGGCGAAGCCGGTACCGATGACGACATCGGCAACTGGAACCTGAAGGATTTCCAATAAGTGATGTGCCTCCAGCGCCTTCACTCCGCCTTGCTGGAGCAGCCTGAATGAAGGCTGCGCCATCTGCTCGTCGCCAATCCGGCTTTACTCTGCTGGAAGTGTTGCTGGTCGCCATGCTGATGGGACTGGTGGCCACCGCCGTCACCCTCAGCATGGGAGGCGCCAGAGGAGATCGGGAGCTGGACAAGCAGGCTCGTCGCCTGATGGCGACCCTGCAGCTGGCGCAGGAGTATGCGGTGATGGATGGTCGGCTGGTGGGCATTCGTATCGAGGATAACGGCTGGCAATTCATGCAGCGCCAAGCCAAGGATCGCAAGTGGCTGGCCCTGACTGGCGACAAGCAGCTGGGGCCGGTACAACTGGCAGAGAACATGACGCTGGCACTGGAGCTGGAAGGCTTTGGCTGGCAGCCGGATCCCGATGAGAAGACCGAACAGAAGCGCGACGAGAAGGAACGCACACCACAGTTGCTTATTTTCCCGGGAGGCGAGCTGAGCCCGTTTGTGCTCACCTTCACCCAGCAGGATGAGGATGCCCGCTACACCCGCATCGTCAAGGGGGACGAGTTCGGCCGCCTCACCCTGCTCACTGGCGATGAAGATGAAGAGGTGAACGAATGAACGCCCGCGGCATGACACTACTCGAAGTCATGGTCGCACTGGCCGTCTTTGCCATAGCGGGGCTGGCGGTAATGAAAGCCGCCAGCGAACACCTCTCTGCCCTCAACTATCTGGAGCAGAAGACCCTCGCCACCTGGGTGGTGGAGAACCAGCTGGTGCAGCAGAAGCTCGAGAACAAGTGGCCCGGCGACAGCTGGATGGAAGGGGATGAGCAGATGGCGGGTAGCACCTGGTACTGGCGCTATCGCGGCGTCGCCACCGCCGACAACAACTTCCGGGCGCTCGATATGGAAGT
Organism: Aeromonas sp.; assembly: GCF_050633025.1. Classification (GTDB taxonomy): domain Bacteria; phylum Pseudomonadota; class Gammaproteobacteria; order Enterobacterales; family Aeromonadaceae; genus Aeromonas. The sequence continues at coordinate 9,616 of NZ_JBODRQ010000032.1, read as the reverse complement.
GCGTACCGAGGCCAAGGCCGAGAACCCGGTCGCCATGATGCGGACCTATATCAATCGATGATCCCGAGCAACACCCGCCCTTCCTGTCACCGTGGTTTTACCCTGCTGGAGATGCTGGTCGCCATCGCCATCTTCGCCACTCTCAGCATGGGTGCCTATCAGGTGCTGCAGGGGGTGCTCACCAGTGACGAGGTAGCCAAACGCAAGGAGGCCCGCCTCAACGAATTGCAACTTGCCTTCACCCTGCTGGAGCGAGACGTCACCCAGATGGTGCCGCGCAGCGGTCGCATCGAGGGGGAGAACAACAAGGTGCTGCTGGCCGCCTCCCGTTTCGGCCAGCAGAGCGATGACTGGGGCATGGCCTTTATGCGCAGCGGCTGGCTCAACCCCGATGGCATGCTGCCGCGCTCCCAGCTGCAGCGGGTCGGCTGGCGCCTCAAGGATCAGAAACTGGAGCGCCTGAGCTACCTCTATCCGGATCCGGTGATCGGCACCGAGCCGCGCATCCAGCCAGTACTGGCTGGGGTTACCGCCCTTCGCTTCTACTTCTTCGACAAGGGCAACTGGAAGGAGGAGTGGACCCAGCGCAGCGTGCTACCCCACGGGCTGGCAGTGGAGCTGGATCTGGAAGATTACGGCACCATTCGCCGACAGTTCTTGATCGGTGCCGGTGGCCAGCGTGCCGAAGAGAACAGCCAGAGCAGCCTCTCTCCCGATCAGGGGGGGGGGAGCACCAATAACGGTAACAGCGGCGGCAACAACAACGGCGGTAATGGTGATAGTCAGAACGGAGGGGGCGCCAATGCGGGCTAATCTCGCCGCCCCCGGTCGCCAGCGCGGCATGGCATTGCTGGTAGTGCTGCTGATCCTCTCTGTGATGGTGATCATCGCCAGCAATATGAGCGGCCGCCTGCAGCTTGAGCTGCGCCGCACCGCCAACATCACCACCGGCAAACAAGCCTGGTGGTATGCCCTCTCGGCAGAGGCGCTGGTAAGCAAGGTGCTGACACAGGATTTCAAGGACAACCCCGAGGTGGTCAACCTCAGCCAGAACTGGGCCCGCAAGAATGCGGTATTTCCGGTGGACGATGGCCAACTGAAGGGCGAAGTGACCGACCTGCAATCCTGCTTCAACCTCAACAGCCTGAGCGTAGCTTCCAAGGTGGGGAGCGGAGAGGAGCTGGCGCAGCAGCCCTATCCGGTGCAAGTGTTTCGCGAACTGCTCAAGCAGCTGGCAATGGATGATTACGAGGCGGCTCAACTCACCGACGCCATCCGGGACTGGACCGACAAGGATACTGTTTTAGTCTCCAGCCTGGGGGCGGAAGACGCCAATTACGAGGGGCTCAAACCTCCCTACCTCACCGCCAACCAGTGGATGCTGGGCAAGGATGAGCTGCGTGCGGTGCGCGGGGTGACGGCCAAAATCTATGCCCGACTGGCCCCCTATGTCTGCACCCTGCCCAGCGACAAGTTGAAGATCAATATCAATACCCTGGCGCCCCAACGCCCCGAACTGCTTGTCGCCCTCTATCTGGGCACTATCGGGCTTGATGACGCCAAGAGAGTGCTGAACGAGCGACCACAGAAGGGATGGAAAGAGAGCAAGCTGATGACAGACTTGCTCGCCCCACCCGATACGGTCAAAGGACTGAAAGAGTCTCTTGTGGTAAAAAGCGACTTCTTCGAAGCCCGAGTGGTAGCGGAAGTGGGTGATAACCGGGCCTGGCTAGAGACCCTGTTCCAGCGGGGCAAAGACAACAAGCTGGTCATGCTGCGCCGTCTCAGTAGTGGCGCCGAATAAACAAGCGCTGGCGGGAGCGACTCCCGACAGGGCAAACATTGGATGCAGCCTGCGGGCTGCGCACCGGTGGCCAGGACGCACAACGCCCTGCGCAAACCGGTATCGCAGGAGAGAGATGCGTGAGCGAAAGTCTGGTCATCCGACTGGGGACCACTAAACAACAACCCGTGGCCTGGCTGGTCTGGTCGAGTCAGGAGCAGGAGATCATCGCCTCCGGCGAGCTCCCCTCCGCTGATGCGTTAGGCGAGTTGCAGGAGCGCGCTGGCGGCCGTCCCGTGGTTACCCTGGTGCCGGGCAGCGATCTGATCTTCCGCCGCGTCACCCTGCCAGGTCGCTACAACCGCCAGTCGGCGGCGGCCCTGCCCTATCTGCTTGAAGAGCAGATCGCCTCCGACGTGGATGAGCTCCATCTGGTGGTGCTGGCCCACGAAGGGCAACAGGTCGACCTGATGGCGGTGGCTCAGCAGAAGATTGGCGAGTGGCTCGGCTGGCTCGATGCCGCAGGCCTCAAAAGCCTGCAACTGCTGCCAGATGTGCTGGCGCTGCCACAGGCCGCTGATGGCTGGTCTGCGCTGCAACTCGGCAGCGAGTGGCTGGTACGTCAGGGCCCCTGTCAGGGGATCGTCGCCGACGAGCTGCTGCTGGCCATATTGCTGGCGACTGAAGCGGAGCCGGTCACCATCCACAGCCACACACCAGTGCCCGCCATTGCCGCTGCCAACTGGCAGGCGGCGGAGCCAGAGCTGCCCATGCTGCTGCTGGCCAAAGGGGCACTCACCTGCCGCGCCAACCTGCTGACCGGCCCCTACCGACCCCAGACCGAATATGCCCGCTACTGGTTGCAGTGGCGCAAGGTGGCCATCACCGCCGGTCTGTTGCTGCTGGTGGCCCTCGGCCAGCGCGGCGTGCAGCTCTATCAGCTTACCGAGCAGGACAAGGCACTGAAAGCGGAGATCCGTGCCGTCTATACCCGCATCTTCCCGGGGGAGAGCCGTATCGTGAACGTGCGCAGCCAGATGACCCAGCATCTGCAACAGATGGGACAAGCCCCGCAAAACGGCGTGCTGCTGATGCTGACCGAACTGGCCCCCACCTTTGCCGAAGTCCCCGGCCTGAAACCGCAGGTGATGCGCTTTGATGCCAGTCGCCGCGAGCTGAGGCTGCAGATCACCGCCCCCGGCTTTGCCGAGATCGAGCGGTTCCGCGAGCTGGCCGGCAAGCAATTCGAGGTGCAACAGGGCGAGGTGCGCAGCACCGAAGGCAAGGTAGAGGGCGCACTGGTGCTCAAGGGTAAATCATCATGATGGAAAAATTGCAGAGCTGGTGGCACGGCATCACAGCACGGGAACAGCGGTTGGTGGCCGCAGGCGGCGTTCTGCTGCTGGTCGGTCTCTTCTACTGGAGCGTCTGGCAGCCCATCGCCAACCGCATCGCCGAGCGCGAACGCCAGGTACAAAACCAGCAGCAGACCCTCGTCTGGCTCAAGGAGAAGGGTGAAGAGGTGCTGGCTATGCAGGGTGGATCGGGTCGCCAGATCGACACCAGCGGCACCCTGGAAGGGGTGGTCAACCGCACCGCCTTCAACCACAAGATCAAAATTGCCCGGCTGCAACCCCAGGCGCAGGAGCTGCAAGTGTGGATCGACACGGTCCAGTTCGATGACTTGCTGCTCTGGCTCTCCACGCTGGTGGAGCAGCACGGCATTCAGGTTCAAATCATCGAGATCGCCCGCGAGGATCTGGCCCCGGGTCTGGTCAAGGTCAGACGTTTGCAGTTGAGTCGTCCACAATGAAAAAACGCATCCTGATTGCCAGCCTGTTTCTGGCCGCCTATCTGCTCTTCCTGCTGGCCACCCTGCCCGCAGCACTGGTGGCACGCCATCTGCCGCTGCCTGCCAACATTGCCAACCTGCTGAAACTGGAAGGGGTGAGCGGCACCCTCTGGAGTGGCCAGATCGCCCGACTGCAATATGCCAGCGAATCGGTGAACCAGCTGCGTTGGGATCTCAACGGCTGGTCGCTGCTGCGCTTCGCCCCCGAAGTGGCCATTCGCTTTGGCGATCGCAACGGGCTGAACGGTCAGGGCGTTGTCGGCTGGAATGGCGCCGCCTTCGGCCGCGACCTGACCCTCAACGCCCCCGCCCCCTGGTTGCTGAGCCGGGTGCCGATGCGCCTGCCGATCCCGATCTCCGTCACCGGCCAGCTGCAGCTCAAAGTGGAGCAATTTGCCCAGGGCAACCCCTGGTGTGACAACCTCTACGGCAACCTCGACTGGTACAACGCCAGCGCCGATACCCCGGCGGGCAAGCTGGATCTGGCCGACCCCGAAGTGAAACTCACCTGCCTCGACTCCAAACTGGTGGCCGAACTCAAGCAGGGCTCGGATGCGGTGCAGACCATGGGTCGCCTCGAGCTGCAACCCAATGGCCAATACCTGTTCCAGGGCACACTGAAACCGGGCTCGGCCCTGCCGCCGCAGATGCAGCAGGGGCTCCCCTTCCTCGGCCAGCCCGACAGTCAGGGCCGCTTCCCCCTGCGCTATCAGGGTCGGATCTAACCCCTATCCCGCCGACCCCGGAGCCACTCCGGGGTCAGCTTTTTATCCCTTTGTGCCTTCTCCTCTCACTGCACTGACCCCCTCAGCCCTTACTCATTCAACTATGACATCCCCCCCAACCAGGAGCCGATTCCCCCTCTCCTCCAGCTGGCTCTTGGCCGCTCACCGGCCCAGCTTATCAAGAACATGCGGTCCGCCTACTTCACCGCGCTGGGGACCATGTCGAGTGCCGCCACCATTCACCTCTGTGGCTCCACCATTACCCTGGTCACCTGTGCCACCGCGGTGATGTTCCTCTCCGAGCATCTGGCCATTCCGGGTATCGAGACCATGCTCCCCTTCATCATGATGCTGGGGGTGATCATGATCGCCGCCCCAGGCGCACCGGGTGGTGGCGTGATGTCGGCGCTGGGCCTGCTCACCTCCATGCTCGGCTTTGGTGAAGCCTCCATCGCCCTGATGATCGCCCTCTATCTGGCGCAGGACAGCTTCGGCACAGCCTGCAACGTCACCGGTGACGGCGTGATCGCCCTGTGGGCGGATCGCTTCGCCAACGGTAGCGAGAGCGCAGCTTCTGTGGCCGAGGCCGAACAGGCATAAGCTCGCCGGGATAGCCCGACCATCCTCTGCAAAACCGCAGGCCCGAACCATGTTCGGGCCTGCGTCGTTTCTGCCACCTTCACTGCTTTTGTATGCCTTTCTCTTTCCCCCGTTACCCCTCTCTGCCATGAATAGCACTCACGCAACCCTCTGCATCAGACAAAATTATTGGCATATGCCATATATGAGCGTATAAGTAGCGTATGCCAATTAGGATCCACCATGCCAAGACCCAAGATTGCCCGCCAGATCTGTGGCCGCCCCGCCAACAGCTGCTTCAAACCCAACGGCCGCCCCATGCATCAGCTGGAACAGGTCACGCTGGCCCCTGACGAGTTCGAGGCACTGCGCCTCGTCGACCTTCAAGGAATGCAGCAGCAGGAGGCCGCCCTGGTGATGGGGGTCTCCCGCCAGACCCTAGCCAATATCCTGAAAAAAGGGCGCTACAAGGTGGTGGAGTGTCTGAGTCTGGGCAAGGCATTGATGATGCAACCCGCCGAGCCCGACCACCCAACCAGTGGAGAAGAGCCGACATGAATGCTGTCACAACCATGACCACCATCCCCAACAACAGCGCCCTGATGCTGAGTCAGGGGCTGCTGGCTGGCCACTTTACCCGTGCCGAGCAACTGCAAATTCTTAACCCCGAAGGGAACGTCATCGCCACCCTGACCAACCCGGCCGTCGCCGAAGGCTGCCACGGCAAGCAAGCGCTGCTCGACGCCCTCGCCCATCATCAGGTAGGTCAGGTGGTGGTGCGCAATATCGGCGAGCGGATGCTAAGTCGCCTGCTGGCGGCCAATATCCGGGTACTGCAGTGCCGCTCCGCCCGCCTGCCGCTGCCCGCGCTGCTGGCCCCCGCCAATCTGCAACCTCTCACCGAGGCCAGTCAGGGCCGCCCGTCTCGCCGTCATCATAGCAAGGCGACTATCCATGCCATCCAGCCCCTCGGCGCAGGCCACACCCATTGTCATGGTGGTTGCAACAATGGCTCCAATCGCTGTTGCACCAGTGGTGGCAATCAGGCAGAGAGCTCACGACAAGGCCATACTTGTTGCCACGGCAGTGAGGGCGCAGGCCAACAGGGCGGTTGCTGCCATCATCACTGATGCCATCGCCGTGCATGTCATCACCATCAAGGAGAAGAGATCATGTCCATCTGGTTGTTGAGCCTGCTCGCCTCGTTCGTGTTGATCCTGGCCATGGGCACCATCATCTGGTGGCGCCAATACAAGCTTGCCCAGAAGCGGGAAGATAAAGAGGTGCGCCCCTGTGGCTGCTCCAGCGCTTGCGCGGAGCACCTCTACCAGATCAGCGAGCCGACGCCCAAAAAGTAACCTGACCGCAGCCGCCCTAGCCGCAGATAGAAGGTCGGCAAAATAAGGGCGCGTGGAATCGAGAGGCACATAAAAGAGAGGGGGCACCTGTTGGTGCCCCCTCTCTTGTTACGCTTTCCATTCATGCATGATCCTCCGTGTTGCCCCTTACGCTCATCACACACGCTCAACCCGGCTCTGCGCCGCTGACAACCACGCCCACCGAACAGGCCGGATCCTGATACTGCTGATAGATGGCATAAAACTCGGTCTTGTTTTGCAAGGCCGCAGTGACACAGGCGGGATCAAACTGGCTGCCGGCATGCTCCTCCAGATAGGCAAACGCCGTCTCGAACGGCCAGCCCTTCTTATAGGGGCGCTCGCTGGTCAGGGCATCAAACACATCGGCTACCGTCACGATACGCGCCGCCATCGGGATCGCCTCCCCCGCCAGCCCACCCGGATAACCTTGGCCATCAAAACGCTCGTGATGATGGGCTACGATATCAATCAGCATGTCGGTATGGTGAATGCCTTCCAGACCAAATGAACTCATCATCAGGGCAATCATCTCCTGCCCCTTGCGCGGGTGCCCCTTCATCATCTCGAACTCTTCCGGCGTCAGCTTGCCCGGCTTGAGCAGGATGGCATCAGGCACCGCAATCTTGCCGATATCGTGTAGCTCGGAGAAGAGGTAGACAAACTCCACCTCCTCGTCGCTCAGCCCGCAAGTCGGGGCCAGCGTCCTGGCAATCAGTCGGGAGTAAGCCGACATCCGGTGCAGATGGTTGGCGGTCTCCTCATCCCGATAGCGGCTGAACTCCCGTGCCGTGGTCAGCGCGCCGCCGAGGGTCTGAATAGAGAAGAACTCCACCGCAATGATGGCCGACAACATCTGGGCATAGGCTGACAGCTCAATTTGGAGCGGCTCATCGAAATAGCCCGGCTCCATGGCATCGCAAAACAGGAAGCCAAACAGCTTGCTGTTGAACAACAGCGGCTCGGTATAGCTGGAGGCATAACCCGCCTCCAACACCTTGCGGCTGTGCTCCGATGTCGAGCCACGCAGGGCATCCAGATTGTCAAGCACGCGGGCGTGGTGGTGGTCCGCCAGATAGCGCAAAGAGGGGAGATCGCTCAGCTTCACCTCATACTGCACCAGCGGCGAGGGTCCGTCGGTACTATGGGCAAAGGTCTTGAGCTGATCGGTATGGGGATCGTAAATCGCGATGGCCACCCGACTCAGCTTGTCAAATCGCTGCCTAAGCGTGGCATGTACACTCTGCATTTTTTCGCTAAATGAACTTTCCATCGCCTTCTCCAACGGGATCCCGTACCGGGAGTATAGTGACTCCCGGTGCTCTCCTCTCTGTCACCAAATCAATATTGAGAGGATAATCAACAAAGCAGCATCCCCACAACAAGCCCGCACGGCAGAGGCAATAGCCCTACCAAGGGCACGCCATCAACGGCTGCTCGTGCGGCCCAATCATGCCAGGTCGGAGATATTGTTCGGTTCTGCCATGCTGGCTGTATAGTTTTTGGTTAACCATTCCGGTAAAATCCGCGCCCTTAAAGAAGAGCCACCTAAGAGTGATTGAGCGATGTCCAACACAAAACAGGCCCCCAAAGTAGGATTCGTCTCCTTGGGTTGCCCCAAAAACCTGGTCGATTCAGAACGCATCCTGACCCAGCTGCGTACCGAAGGGTACGATGTGGTGCCCAGCTATGACGATGCCGAGCTGGTCGTCGTCAACACCTGCGGCTTTATCGACAGCGCGGTGCAAGAGTCGCTCGAAGCGATCGGCGAAGCACTGGCCGAGAACGGCAAGGTGATCGTCACCGGCTGCCTTGGCGCCAAAGAGAACCAGATCCGCGAGATCCATCCCAAGGTGCTCGAGATCACCGGCCCTCACGCCTATGAAGAGGTGCTGGGTCACGTCCACAAATATGTGGAGAAGCCGCAGCACAACCCCTTCACCAGTCTGGTTCCGGCCCACGGCGTCAAGCTGACCCCGCGCCACTACGCCTATCTGAAGATCTCCGAAGGCTGCAACCACCGCTGCACCTTCTGCATCATCCCCTCCATGCGCGGGGATCTGGTGAGCCGCCCCATCGGCGACGTGCTGGCTGAAGCCAAGCGCCTGAAAGAGGCGGGCGTGAAGGAGCTGCTGGTGATCTCCCAGGACACCTCCGCCTACGGCGTCGATGTGAAGCACCGCACCGGTTTCTACGACGGCATGCCGGTCAAGACCAGCATGGTCGCCCTGTGCGAAGAGCTGGCCAAGCTCGATATTTGGGTTCGTCTGCACTACGTCTACCCCTACCCGCACGTGGATGACGTCATTCCGCTGATGCGCGATGGCAAGGTACTGCCCTACCTCGATATTCCGTTGCAGCACGCCAGCCCTCGCATCCTGAAACTGATGAAGCGCCCGGGGACCGTCGAGCGCACCCTAGAGCGGATACAGAAGTGGCGCGAGATCTGCCCGCAGATCACCCTGCGCTCCACCTTTATCGTCGGCTTCCCGGGCGAGACCGAGGAAGATTTCCAGATGCTGCTGGACTTTATCGACAAGGCGGAGCTGGATCGGGTCGGCTGTTTCAAATACAGCCCGGTCGAAGGGGCGCTGGCCAACGAGCTGCCGGATCCGGTACCGGAAGAGATTCAGGAAGAGCGCTTCCAGCGCTTTATGGAGCTGCAACAGCAGGTCTCCATCCGCAAGCTGGCTCGCAAAGTGGGTCAGGAGATGACCGTTATCATCGACGAGGTGGACGAAGAGGGCGCCACTGGCCGCTCCTTCGCCGATGCACCGGAGATCGACGGTCTGGTCTACCTCAACGGCGAAACCGGCCTCAAGCCGGGGGACATGGTCAAGGTACGGATCGACGAATCCGACGAATATGACCTGTGGGCCAGTCTGATTGGCTAACCCAACCATGGGTAAACACGCCGCGCGTTGAGCCGATAGCGTTCAACGCAACCAAACAAAAAGCGCCTAATGGCGCTTTTTTGTTTAACAACTACTGGCAATAAAACCCTAGCCGAGGTCGTGCAGCGCCTTGCCAAGAGGCGCTGTGAGGCGCAAGTCAGAGAAACGCACCGCCAACCCCTGCCGCTCCGGCGTGCAGCACATCACCCCGATAAAGCAGCGCTCGCTTGGCGGAAACGGGGCGAGGCGCAGCAGCGGCCACACCTTGCCATCGGTGGAGTATTGCAGGCGCAGACAATCGGCCAGCCGGGTCAGCCGCAGCCAGAAACGGCGCGGATTGCCGGGGAAAATGCCGGTGGCCCAGTCAGAGCGCGGATTGGTCAGCACGCTGCCGATCATCGGCTGAT
>NZ_JBODRQ010000031.1:0-30407 GCF_050633025.1 Aeromonas sp. | reverse complement strand
CATCGCACTCATAATGCGGGGGTCACAGGTTCGAATCCCGTCATAGCCACCATTATTTCTGTTGGGGTATCGCCAAGCGGTAAGGCAGCGGGTTTTGATCTCGCCATCCCTAGGTTCGAATCCTAGTACCCCAGCCATTTTTCTGTTCTCTTCCACCTTGTGGTTGATAACAAACGGCTATGTAGCTCAGTTGGTTAGAGCATCGCACTCATAATGCGGGGGTCACAGGTTCGAATCCCGTCATAGCCACCATTAATATTGCGGAAGTGGCGAAATTGGTAGACGCACCAGATTTAGGTTCTGGCGCCCTAGGCGTGAGAGTTCGAGTCTCTCCTTCCGCACCATTAATAGCAGTACCAAACAGACCAGCTCACGCTGGTTTTTTTGTATCTGAAATTTGCCTCTCCCCAGTTTTTCTCTCGCGCCTCTATTAACCCATCACCACGTTAATTCCCATTCACGTCACTCTCCACTGATTCCGAACACGCCTTGCCCATCTCGTCTCACGACTATAAAAAAGCGGCCCGCAGGCCGCTGGTGCACACATTTATCATCCCGGTTATCAGAACGGGAAGAACCAGGGGATCGCTACCACGCTCACCGCCATCACCAACAGGGTGAATGGCACCCCGATACGGATAAAATCGGCAAACTTGTAGTTGCCCGGCCCCAATACCAGGGTATTCACCGGTGACGAGACCGGCGTCATAAAAGCGGCCGAGGCGGCGATGGCAATGGTCATGGCAAACGGATAGGGCGAGACTCCCATCTGCTGCGCCGTGCCCAGCGCAATGGGCGCCATCAGCACTGCGGTGGCGGTGTTGGAGATAAAGAGCCCGATCACGGCGCAAAGGGCAAACAGACTGGCCAGCATCACCCGCGGCCCCATCTCCCCCACCGCATTGATCAGACCACCGACGATCAGATCCACCCCGCCGGTTTTTTGCAGCGCCAGCGCAAAGGGGAGCATGCCTACGATGAGGATCAGGGTCGGCCAGTGGATCGACTTGTAGGCGCTCTCCATGTCGATGCAGCGAAACTTGCCCATCAGCAGACAGGCGATCAGCGCGGCAATCACGTTGGGCACCGGGTCGGTCACCATCAGCAGGATCATCACTCCAAGACAAAAGAGGGCGTGAATGGCCTGACTGCGGGCGGGGGCCATCTCGTCCACCTCAGCGGGCAGCCCCATCAGCAGAAAGTCGCGGCTATGGGTCTGCAACTGTCTGATGTGGCTCCAGTTCCCTACCACCAGCAGGGTGTCGCCCATCTGCAGCGGCTCGTCCACCAGCTTGCCTGCCAGCGCTTCACCATCGCGGCGCAGCCCCACCACACTCAGGCCATAGCTGGAGCGGAAGGTCACCTCACGCACGCTTTTACCAAGCAGGCTCGACTCGGGAATAAGCGACACCTCGGCCATCCCTACCTCCCGCGCCTGATCGGAGAAGTACTCCCCGCGCAGGATCATGGGTTCGAGCCGCGCCTCGGTGCAAAACGCCCGCACATCCACCTCGGGGTCTGACATGTCGATCAGCAGCACATCCTTGGCCTGAAATTCACTGATCCCCGACACCGGCACCATCACCCGGCGAAACTTGCGCCAGCGCTCCACCCCGATGACGTGGGCACCATAACGGGCACGCAGTTGCAGTTCGTCCAGGGTGTGACCAATCAGCGGGGAGTCCGGCCGCAGCGCCAGACGACGGGCCCGACCGGCCAGTCGGTAGTCTCGGATGAGATCGCGCAGGGTGCGGCGCCCGGTCGACTTGCCTTTGCCCTCTTCCCCTTCACCCACCAGGGAGCCGCGCACCAGCAGCATGTAGAGGATGCCCAGCCCCAGGATCAGCACGCCCATGGGGGTGAAATCGAAAAACCCGAAGCCGTGAATGCCGTGGCGCATCAGCTCGCTGTTGACCACCATGTTGGGGGGCGTGGCCACCAGCGTCATCATGCCGCTGATCAGCCCGGCAAAACCGAGGGGCATCATCAGGCGACCGGCCGGGATCCCCATCCGGTTCGCCACGCTCAGCACCACCGGGATAAAGATGGCCACCACCCCGGTGCTGCTCATCACAGCCCCCAGACTCGCCACCGCCACCATCAGCAACACCAGCAGCTTGGTCTCGCTGCTGCCCGCCACCTTCACCAATGCATCCCCCACCTGATAGGCGATGCCGGTGCGCACCAGCCCCTCACCCACCACAAACAGGGCGGCTATCAGAATGACGTTGGGATCGCTAAAGCCCGCCAGCGCCTCCGGCAGGGTGAGGGTGCCGCTCAGCACAAAGAGGATAATGATCAACAGGGCGACCACGTCCATGCGCACCTTGTTGGTCATGAAGAGATAGATGGCGCCAGCCAGCAGACAGAGCACCCAGACAAGCTCGGAATTCAATGCAACCTCCTTTTATCACGTGATTCTCCTCCCGGAGAGTGGACTCTATCAGACCACAGCCACGGCGCTATCATCTTGCTACATATCAATAAAGTCCGGCCCGCCGGGGCCCCATAACCCATCACTGCTGGAATAACCGGGCTGCAGCGGCGATTTCTTTGATATGGGCCAAGCCCGGGGCGGACAAAAGTCCTGCCCCTCCTCCCCCTCACCCCTTAGAATGGCGCCCTCGCATACTAACCCTCATGCCCAAGGATCAGAAAATGAGCATATTCGAGCTGTTCAGCATCAATAACACGCTAGTGACCATACCGCTGGGTGGCGGCTATGCCATGTCATGGATTGAAGCCATCGGCACCCTGTTTGGGCTGGCCTGCATCTGGTTTGCCAGTCAGGAGAAGACCATCAACTACCTGTTCGGTCTGATCAACGTCAGCCTGTTTGCCATCATCTTCTTCCAGATCCAGCTCTACGGACTGTTGATGTTGCAGCTGTTCTTCTTCTGCGCCAACGTCTACGGCTGGTACGCCTGGACCCGCCCGGCCAACGATCAGGGGGATACCCTGCAGATCCGCTGGCTCAGCAAATCCAAGCTCATCGTCACTGCTGTGGTGAGCGTGCTGGCCATCGCTCTGCTGACCCGCTATATCGACCCGGTCTTCGCCACCCTGGCACGCACCTCGGTCTCCCTGCTCAACCTGTTTGGTGCCAACCTTGCCATCCCCGAGCCCTCCCCCGATGCCTTCCCCTTCTGGGATGCCAGCATGACGGTGCTCTCGGTGGTCGCCCAGATCCTGATGACCCGCAAATACGTGGAGAACTGGATCCTCTGGGTGGTCATCAACATCATCAGCATCGGTGTCTATGCCGCGCAGGGCGTCTACGCCATGTCGCTTGAATACCTGATCCTGCTGTTTATCGCCGCCAACGGCACCCGCCTCTGGGTGATTGCCGCCAAGCGCAAGCCACAAGGTCTGTAAGCCATGAGTCTGTTACCCCATCTTCAGTGCCGCCCCGACCAGATTGCCGAGCGGGTGGTACTGTGCGGCGACCCGGCCCGGGTCGATCGCATCGCCAGCCAGCTCGAACAGTGTGAGGAGCTGGGGCAAAACCGGGAGTTTCGCCTCATCAACGGCCACTATCAGGGGCTGCCCATCACGGTCTGCAGCACCGGCATCGGCGGCGCCTCCGCCGTCATCGCGCTGGAGGAGCTAGTGCAAGCCGGTGCCAACTCGCTCATTCGGGTCGGCTCCGCCGGTGCCCTGCAGCACGACATCTGCCTTGGCGACCTTATCGTGGTGGAAGGGGCGGTACGCAATGAGGGGGCCTCACAGGCCTATCTGCCCGCCGAGTACCCCGCCTGCGCCGATATCTGGCTGCAAGCGGCCCTGCTCAACCATGTGGCCACTAGCAGCCAGCCTCATTGGCACGGGCTGGTACGCTCCCACGACAGCTTCTATCGGGATGACGAGCAGGAGGTGTGCCGCTACTGGCATGCCCGTGGCGTGCTCGGCGCTGACATGGAGACCGCCTCCCTGCTGACCGTGGGTCGCCTGCGCAAGGTGCGGGTCGCCGCCGTGCTCTGCAACGTGGTGCTGTTCGAGCAGGATGTGCAACAAGGGGTGGCGGATTACGCCAGCGCCGAACAGGCGATGATGGCCGGTGAGCAGCAAGCCATCGCCGCCGCCCTCCACGCTCTGGTGCAATAAAGCGCAAACCGTTAACTGCGGCACATCCGCTACCGTGCGGGCTGGTATCCGGCCCGCACTCTTGCTAGCCTCATGGCCCTCGTCATCCGGTGCGACAGGCAAGTCATGCAGCAACAGCCCTATCCCCTCGGCCGTTTTCACGCCGAACTCGCCAAACTGGAACCCCGCTTTGCCGCGGCGCTGGAAGCGTGCACCCTGTTTCTGCGCCGCTACCTGCCGGGCGAATTGATCATGCGCCAGGGGGAGCAGAGCGAGCAGCTCTATCTGGTCGAACATGGCCGGGTCTCCCTCAACAGCACGGTACACTCTGGCCGCCGCTTCCAGCTTGGCGAGATTGAGTGTCACAGCCAGATCTTCGGCGAAATGGAGTTCTTCAGCGCCACGCCGGTGCAGTGGAACGTGGTGGCCGAGACCGAATTGGATGCCCGGGTCATCTGCGCCCACAAGCTGGCTCAGCGGCTGCTGGCCGAGCCCGAGTTGACCCTGTTCTTTGCCGCAGCGCTTGCCAGCGACTATCTCGATACGCTGGAGATAACCACCAGCCGGCTGCTCCACCCCATCGCCTACAACATCGCCTATGAGCTGTGGCGAGAACGCCAGCGCACCCCCATGCTGGGGTCACGCAAGCGAGCCCATGAGGCGGCCCGCTTTGGTACCACAGAACGGGTTTACCGCCGCGCCCTCAAGGAGCTGGTCGAACAGGGCATAGTTGCCGACGGCAGCGAAGGCCCCGTTATCGCCGATCTGGCCAGGCTGCGCGCCTATCTCGATCTTTGATTTCCATTCATCCCATTTCGATTCACCCTGTCAGGAGTCACCATGTCTGCCCATCCCTATCCCGAATTCACCTTCTTCAGCCGCTTCGTTGCCGACATTCAGGCGGGCCTCAAGACCATCACCATCCGCGACGAGAGCGAGGCCAACTGGCAGCCCGGCCAGCGGCTGGCGCTGTTCACCAACCCGGAACACCAGCCCTTTGGCACCATCGAGGTGATCTCCGTCAACGAAGTAGCCTTCGATGACCTGAATGACGAGCATGCCCGTCAGGAGAACATGACCCTCCCCGAGCTCAAACAGGTGATCCGCGATATCTACCCCGATCTGCCGCCGCTCTATGTGATTGAATTCCAGCTGCTTGAAGTCTGATTTTGTGAGCTGCCTCTGCTAACACCGGTTGCGCTCTCTGGCTAAAGGCGCAAAATAACTGTTTTTATATACAGATATTGGTGCGTTATGGATACACAACTTGAACCGGCCATTGCGGCCATGGTGGCAGAGTTCATTGCCGCAGGCCGCCCCAAGGCGAGTAGCCTTAGCTGGCAGGAGCGGCGTGAAGGCTATCTTGCTTCAGCCATATTGGGCGGTGAACGGGAAGAGGTTGGCGCTGTCGAAGAGTGACAAAATGGCCATTATTCCATTCGCCTCTATCAGCCAGCGTCCACCTCAAGTGCAAGCCATCCGGCCCTGATCTACTTTCATGGCGGCTGTTTTGTCAGTGGCGAGTTCGACACCCACGACCGCCAGATGCGGATGCTGTGCAATCGCACCGAAGCACTGGTGTTCGCGGTACATACCCGCCTTGCCCCTGAACACACCTATCCTGCAGCACACGACGACGCACTGGCTGCTACGCTCGCCATCATGGCCGATGTGGAGAAATGGCATGGGGATCCGGCAAGGATTGCCCTTGCGGGCGACAGTGCTGGCGGCCACCTAGCCCTGATCACCACCTTGCGACTCAAGGAGCGAGGCGCCCCCTTGCCTGCTGCCCAACTGCTCATCTATCCGATGCTCGATGCTGCTGGCGACAGTGACAGCTATCGGCAGCTAGGGGATGACTACCTCATCACCCGCGACATGCTGTTAAGCGGTTTTCACGCCTATCTGGGCGAGCTACCCGTCACTCACCCCGAAGCTAGCCCTCTCCACCATCATGCCCTGTCAGGATTGCCGCCGACCCATATCGTAACGGCGGAATATGATCCGCTGCGCGATGAAGGGGAAGCCCTCTATCGCAAACTACTGCAAGCCGGAGTCACGGCTACCTGTCAGCGGCAACTGGGTGTTATACACGGCTTCTTCCAACTGGCCAGAGTCAGCCCCGCGGCGC
Organism: Aeromonas sp.; assembly: GCF_050633025.1. GTDB lineage: Bacteria > Pseudomonadota > Gammaproteobacteria > Enterobacterales > Aeromonadaceae > Aeromonas. The sequence continues at coordinate 24,193 of NZ_JBODRQ010000031.1, read as the reverse complement.
GTCAGCTCATTGAACAGCTCTCATTGCTTATCAGGAGACTCTGATTTGGCCTTTACCGAGCGATGTGTTAATAGTGTCCTCTTTTGAATCAGGGAGGTGACCCGAGTGTTTGAGATAGCGAGCCTGAAAGAGGGGATGATGCACGGGGTCGAGCTGTTCCAGCTGCTGCTGGAGATCATCTCCATCGCCTGTGTGGTGATAGGGCTTGGCAAGACCCTCTGGCTGGCGGCAAGAGTGCGGGATCACCAGCCCGGCTTTCCGCGCATTCGTCTCTGCTTTGGCAGTTGGCTCATTCTGGCGCTGGAGTTCCAGCTGGCCGCCGACATCCTGGCCACCACGGTCGCACCGAGCAAGGAGGAGCTGATCCGCCTTGCCATCATCGCGGTGATCCGCACCTTCCTGAACTACTTCCTCGGAAAGGAGCTGGAAGCACAAGCGGAACGCCAGCAGGAGCAGCGCAGCGAGCAGGCCAAGGCTACTCAATAACCAATATTCTTGCAGAGTATCAGCGCTAAGTGCCGTGCCATCCCGACCACAGCCGTGGCTTGGGATGGCACCTTTGTGACCCTTCCCGCACTTTTGGTAATCAGCCAACAATGGAACCCTTTTCAAGGCTTCCCCTGCTCTGTTGACTGCTCGCTCATCTGCGTAAGATGGAAAGCCTCCTCCCCCAACCGGCCAAGCTGATGAACCCGCAACCCCTCCACACGCCCGATATCGACCTCGATAGCTGCGTCATCTACCAGATCTACCCCATGAGTTTTCAGGACAGCGATGGCGACGGAATGGGCGATATCAACGGCATCCGTCAGCGCCTCGGTTATCTGGCCACCCTCGGGGTCGATATGCTCTGGCTCACCCCCATCTATCGCTCCCCCAAGCGGGACAACGGCTACGATGTGGCGGACTACCGTGCCATCGACCCCGCCTTCGGCACCCTGGCCGAGATGGAAGCACTGATCGCAGAGGCAAGGGAGCGTGGCATCGGCCTTATGATGGATATTGTCGCCAACCACACCTCCACCGAGCATGAGTGGTTTATAAAGGCGCTGGCCGGCGATCCCCGCTATCAGGGTTATTACGTATTCCGGGATCAAGCCTTCGTCGACGCCCACCCCATTACCTCGATTTTTGGCGGCAGCGGCTGGCAATATGTGCCAGCGCTTGATCGCTACTACCTGCATAACTTCGATCCCAGTCAGGCCGATCTGGACTGGGACAACCCGGCGGTGCGGGCCGAAATGGCAGAGGTGATCAACTTCTGGCTGGGCAAAGGGATCAAGGGATTTCGCTTTGATGTGATCGATATGGTGAGCAAGGAGTGGGACCGGCTTGCCATGAGCAATGGCCCGCGCCTGCACGACTATATCCGCGAGCTCAATGCCGCGAGCTTCGGCGGCAAGGGGATCATCACTGTGGGGGAGACCTGGGGGGCCGATCTCGCCCATATGCAGAACTATTCGAACCACAACGGCAGCGAGTTCAGCATGGTGTTCAACTTCGAGCATCTGGGGCTGGGCAGTGACAAGTGGTCATCCCGCTTTGATCCCCTCACCTTCAAGCGAGCCATGGCCCGCCACCAGCAAGGGCTACATGGGCGTGGCTGGAACAGCCTGTTTCTGAATAACCACGACCTGCCCCGCGCCGTCTCCCGCTTTGGCGATGACAGACCCGAGTGGCGGGAAACCAGCGCCAAACTGTGGGCCATGGTGCTGCACCTGATGCAGGGCACTCCCTTCATCTATCAGGGGGAGGAGCTGGCCATGACCAACCGCCACTGGCAGCCGGACGAGCTGCGCGATGTGGAGGCCATCAACTACCGCGCCAGCCAGTCAGGGCTGGATCCTGCCGAGCTGAGTCGGCGGCTCGATGCCATCGGCCGCGACAACGCCCGTACCCCGATGCAGTGGGACGCTGGCCCCCACGCCAGTTTCAGCACGGCCACACCCTGGATTGCCCTCAATGAAAACCACGTTGAGATAAATGCTAACGAGCAGCTGGCCCGCCCCGACTCGCCGTTTCACTGCTATCGCCAGCTCATCGCCCTGCGCAAGGCTCACCCCGTCATTTGCCACGGCGACTTCGAGCTGCTGGATGGAGATGACCCAGATCGTATCGGCTATCGCCGCCACTGGCTGGATCCGGCCAGCGGAGAGCGGCACACCCTGCTGCTGCTCGCCAATCTCACGGCGAACCCCTTGCCGATGCCCCACTTCGACAAGGTGGCAGATGAGATGCGATTGCTGATAGGCAACTACCCCGGCCAGCCTACCCCGCAGTTTGCCCCTTATCAGTGTGCAGTATGGCTAGCCGGTTGATCTGCTGTGTCGATGTGCCACACCCTATCTGCTAACCTGCCCTATTTAACCAAGGAGTCCCCATGAGCGAGCAGAACCGGTTTGATCACTACGATGCCCTGATTTTCGATATGGATGGCACTTTGGTAGATTCCATGCCCCTTCATCTGGATGCCTGGGAGCTCACCTGCGCCGAATTCGGCATCCCTTTCGAGCGGGAACAGCTCTATCAGTACGGCGGCATTCCCACCCGCAAGATCATCGCCATGCTGGCCGAGCAGCAGGGGCTGACGGTGGATGTCGAGGCCTTTACCCGCCGCAAGATTGCCCTCTATATGGCACATATCGACAAGGTCAGCGTCTTTTCCCAGATGTGGGAGCTGGTCAGGCACTATCACGGCAAGGTCAAGATGGGGATTGGCACCGGCTCACCGCGCAATCAGGCGGACTCCATCCTCAAAAGTACCGGGCTCGATGCCTATATCTCGGTGGTGGTCAGTGCCGATGATGTCACCAACCACAAACCGCACCCCGACACCTTTTTGCGGGTGGCCGAGCTGCTCGGCGCTAATCCGGCCAACTGTCTGGTGTTTGAAGATACCCGGATCGGGCTTGAGGCAGGCAAGGCGGCAGGAATGGATACCGTGCTGGTTATCGAAGGTGACCTGCACCAGCGCTAAACGGCTCAGGGCAAGCAGGCAAACCGATAGGATGGTGCCATCACAGTGGCACCATTTTTTTACGTGAGCTTGGCGGCAGCGTCAGTGCCCAGACAGAGTTGAGATCACCGCCGGAATAGCGGCAACCGTCAGACAAAGGGCGTTAGCCTGCGCCTCATCCTGTAGTGCCTGATGAGTGCGAAGCAGCTCAAGGGCTTCGGCCGGGGTATCTGCAAAGGTGGGGGCGGCGATGGCGGCAAATCCCTGTTCGACCAGTTGACGACGCTCATCGCTATAGCTGGGAGCATTGGCATCTAGATAGGTAAGCGCCTGACCCTGCTTGAAAAAGTGATAGTTAGGCATCGATTGGCCCCGTAAAAATAAAGCGCCATTCTACTCCTTTTTGCTCCGCCGCCAGCGTCAATCCGTGTCGCCTAAAGTGATATTGTTCACATTTTTATCAACAAACCTTTACCTGTTAGGCTCCGTCCAAACCCCCTCTTTACGCGGTGTCAGACAACACCCGATACCGTCACTCGGCGCCAAACAAAACGCCTCCACAAAGGAGGCGCTGCGACTGAAACAGGGTGGCTCCCATTACATGACATTCGTCGATTCGAAGATCTTGTCCGCCGAGGCCTCGACAAAGCCCGGATAGAGCACGCCATCGGCCTGCGGATAGCGCAGGGCAAACTCGTAGAAGCAGCTCGGGATGGTACGCACCCCATCGCTGAACGGCACCTCGGCTTTGTCCGCCATGGTGGAGGATTGCTCCAGCATCACCTGCGGGTCCCCTTTCACCTCGCCACCCACGCTGTTGAGCACGAAACCCGCCGCCTTCAGCGCCGCATTGACCTGATGGATGGTGTCAAAATCCTTCAACTTGTTGATATTGACCGTGAAGTGGTTGGCACGATAGCCCCAGGCTGCCATCCATGCCGCGTACTCGCTCTCCGCCAGCAGAGTCTGGTAATCGGCATAGGAGACCTGCCAGGGGGCGCCGGTGTAGAGAAATGCCGGGGTATCGGTCAGATGATCGGGCACCTGATCCGCCAGCTTGTGGATGATGGACTGGGCAGCCGGAGAGAGCTCTTCCACCTTCAGCTCACTGATAAACACCTTGGGAGCGTCCGGATCCTGATGCTCAAAGTGCTTGGCATAGAGCTTCTTGGCCTTGAAAACGTACTCGCCCTTCTGCTCGTAACCGAGCGCCAGGAAGTGAGCGGCCAGCTTCTCCAGCCCCAGCTTGGGCAGGTTGTAGGTACGAAACGCCACGTGATCGTTGACGATGGGCTCACCGCCCCCCAGCAGGGCATGCACTTTAAGGGCGCTCGGGGTCACCTTGATGTAGTTGTCCCACAGATGACTGAACAGGGTGTCGATATCCTTTTGCATCTCTCTTTCCTTTGATTGCGGGTACAGATGGGGGCACCGCTGGATGCCCCGTGTCATTATCAGAAGCGCAGGCCGGGCGACAGTTGATCCGGCATGGCGGCCTTGCTGTCTTCGACAGAGGCAACTGGATACGCACAATAGTCAGCAGCGTAGTAGGCGCTCGCTCTGTGGTTGCCGGAGGCACCCACGCCCCCAAACGGCGCGGCACTGGAGGCACCGGTGATAGGCTTGTTCCAGTTGACGATACCGGCGCGGATCCGCTTGAAGAAGTGGTGCCAGTCCGCCTCCTTGTCCCCCAGCAAACCGGCCGAGAGACCGTAGCGGGTGGCGTTGCCTTGGTCGATGGCGGCATCGAAATCATCGTAACGAATGAGTTGCAGCAGCGGGCCGAAGTACTCTTCGTCCGGCAGCGCGCTGACTGAGGTCACGTCGATAATGCCCGGGGAGACAAAGCCGGTACCCGCCTCCAGGTGCTTGAGGGTAAGCAGGCTTTCGCCGCCCAGCTGTTGCAGGTTAACTTGCGCCTCAACCATGCCAATCGCAGCCTTCTCGCTTATCATCGAGCCCATGAACGGCTGCTCGGCAGCGTCATAGAGACCGACCCGGATCTGGCTAACTACCTCGATCAGTCGCTTGACCAGGGCATCGCCCCGCTCACCGCGCTCGACAAACAGGCGGCGGGAGCAGGTGCAGCGCTGACCGGAGGTGATAAACGCCGACTGGACGATGGCATGGACGGCGCCATCGATGTCGCTCACGTCTTTCACGATCAGCGGGTTGTTGCCACCCATCTCCAGCGCCAAAATTTTGCCCGGCTGACCGGCAAACTGCTGATGGAGGAAATGGCCGGTGCGGGAGGAGCCGGTAAAGAAGAGGCCGTCGATGTCGGGATTGCCCGCCAGCGCCTTGCCGGTCTCGACCTCCCCTTGCACCAGATTAAGCACTCCCTTGGGCAGCCCAGCCTCCTGCCACACCTTGACCATGGCTTCGGCCACCATGGGGGTCAGCTCGGAGGGTTTGAACACCACGGCGTTACCCGCAATCAGTGCTGGGACTATATGGCCGTTGGGCAGATGGCCCGGGAAGTTGTAGGGGCCGAACACCGCCACCACACCGTGGGGCTTGTGATGGACAAACGCCTTGGCGCCCGGCATGGCATTTTCAACGGTGCCGGTGCGCTCGTCGTGGGCACGGATGGAGATGGCAATCTTGCCCTGCATGGCGGCCACTTCGGTGCGGGTCTCCCACAGCGGTTTGCCGGTTTCGCGGGCGATGGTCAGGGCCAGTGCCTCTTTCTGCTCGCCGAGCAGGTCGGCATAACGACGCACTATGGCCAGGCGATCCTCAAGGCTCATGTCCGCCCAGTGGTAGAAGGCGGCACGGGCGGCCTTGACGGCGGCATCCACTTGCGCCGCGCTGGCGGCAGCCCCCTGCCAGATCACCTCGTTCTTGGCCGGATCCCGTGACTCGAACGGCTTACCTTCACCGGCAAGCCATTGACCATCGATAAATTGTACTGACTGGCTCATCCATTCACTCCCTGTCGCTGACAGGCAGCCTCGGCTGCCTGTCTGAAAATTGATATGCTTGCTCTGTCTGCCTCAGTCGAGATCAACCACCCGCACCATGTCGCCATCCTGCACCTTGAGGGCCGCCGCCATCTTGGGCGGAATAATGGCCTCGTGCTTGTCGAGATCGACCCGGATATTGCCGTAGCAGGCGCGGTAATGCTCGAAACGGCTGTTGCAAATAAGGTGAGTCTTGCCGCCGATGGGCTCGCCCACCAGCACCCGCAGCTTCTTGCTGCGACGCACACTGCGGATGTTCTTCAACTCGCACTCGACCGCTGGCCCTGCATCGAAGATATCGACATAGTCGCGATTCACAAATCCCTCATCCTGCAGCATCTTGATTGCTGGACGAGTCTTATCATGAGTCTGTCCGATGACTGCGCGCGCCTCTTTGCTCAACAAGTTGACATAGATGGGGTACTTGGGCATCAGTTCGGCGATAAAGCGCTTCTTGCCGATGCCGGTGAGATAGTCGACGGTGGGAAAATCCATCGAGAAGAAATGGGTTTGCAGCCACTCGTAGAAGGGGCTGTGACCGTTGGCATCGGAGACGCCTCGCATCTCGGCGAAGACGGTCTCGTCAAACAGCTCGGGGTGCTCGGCCATAAACAGGAAGCGGTGCTTGGAGAGCAGACGACCGTTGAGCCCCTCGCGGGCACATTCGCGCAAGAACAGGGTGCAGAGCTCGGAATTGCCGGTGTAGTCGTTGGAGAGGGTCAGGGTTTCAACGACGTTGTAGATGCCGAGCTTGGGGGATGAGTGCACCACCTTGCCGATGTGATAGTTGTAAAACGGCTGGGAGAGACCGACCGCAGCTTCGATGGCGCAGGTCCCCACCATCTCGCCGGTCTCCAGGTCCTCGGCCACGAAGAAGTAGAGGCAATCCCCCTTGCCGGCGGGCTTGTCGGAAAAAGTCTGGGTAGAGGCGTCAATCTTGCGCTGCAGCAGCTCATCGTTGACGGGCAACGAGGTCATGCCGGTGCCGGACTCGATGGCGCAGGTCTTGAGCCCGGCAAAATCTTTTTGCTCGATGGGACGGATAACCAACATAAATGACAACTCCCTTTCATTGACGACAGGTGGGGTCCCGGCTCCTGCCGGGAGAGCTCCCCACCTCAATTTGGAATCAGGCGTTAACCACCTGGGCAACCGCCTTCTCGAAGCGGGCCAACCCTTCCTTGATGTCCGCTTCCGGGATCACCAGTGAAGGGGCAAAACGGACCACGTTGGTACCAGCCACCAGTGCCATCAGCCCCTGCTCGATGGAGGCCAGCAGGAAGTCGCGGGAACGCCCCTTGTAGGCATCGCTCAGGGCCGCCCCCAGCAGCAGACCCTTGCCGCGGATCTCGCTAAAGCAGTGGTATTTGGCGTTGATTGCCTCGAACCCCTCGCGAAACAGCTGCTCACGCTGCTTGATGCCCGCCAGCACCTCGGGAGTATTGATCACGTCGATCACCGCTTCGGCGACCGCACAGGCGAGCGGGTTACCGCCGTAGGTAGAGCCGTGAGTGCCCACTTTCAGGTAAGAAGCAATCTCTTCGGTGGTCAGCATGGCACCGATGGGGAAACCGCCACCCAGCGCCTTGGCGCTGGTGAGGATGTCCGGGGTGACGCCCAGACCCATATAGGCATAGAGATCACCGGTCCTGCCGACCCCGGACTGCACTTCGTCATACACCAGCAGGGCATTGTGTTTGTCGCACAGCTCGCGCACCCCTTTGGCAAACTCGTCGGTAGGACGAATGATGCCCCCCTCCCCTTGCAGCGGCTCCATCACCACGGCGCAGGTGTTGTCGGAGATCACTTCGGCCAGCGCAGCCAGATCGTTATAGGGAACATGGGTAATGTCACCGGGCTTGGGCCCGAAGCCATCGGAGTAAACTGCCTGGCCACCGACACTGACGGTAAAGAAGGTACGACCGTGGAAGCCCTGATTGAAGGCGATGATCTGGGTCTTCTGCTCGCCAAACTTCTCGATGGCGTAGCGGCGAGCCAGCTTGAGGGCCGCTTCGTTCGCTTCGGCACCGGAGTTGCAGAAGTAGACCTTGTCGGCAAAGGTGGCGGCGACCAGCTTCTTGGCCAGACGCAGGGCCGGCTCGTTGGTCATGACGTTGGAGAGGTGCCACAGCTTCTCGCCCTGGGTTTTCAATGCCTCGACCAGCTTGGGGTGGCAGTGGCCCAAACTGTTGACGGCAATGCCACCGGCGAAGTCAACATACTCGCGCCCTTCCTGATCCCAGACACGTGACCCTTCACCACGCACCGGAATGATCATGGCGGGCGCATAGTTGGGAACCATCACTTCATCAAACACTTCACGTGTCACTGCCAACAACTCTGACATATAGCTCTCCTTCGATTCGGCAACAGAATAATCCACCGCCCAAAAGTTAAATCCGTGTAAACGTGACGGGATTATCACAGAAATAAAGTAAAATGTCTGTAACAAGACAGCCTGTAAGGAACAATGTTCGATTGCTCTTGAGATTTTAGGCAACCGCATTGCATAACGACTCAGGGGGGCTTGGCAAGAGATAATTTGGGCAAGAGAGGGGGTGAATAAAGTGTCAGGGAAATTTTTTTTGCCTTCTCTCGAACTTGAGAAGGCGATCACAACTTTTTATGAACGCGCCAGAAAGTTGGCCAGCAACTGATGGCCCTGCTCGCTCAAAATGCTCTCCGGATGGAACTGAACACCCTCGATAGGGAGCGTCTTGTGGCGCAGCCCCATGATCTCGTCAAACGAGCCATCGACATGCTCACTCCAGGCGGTGATCTCGAAGCAATCAGGTAGCGTTGCCTGCTCTACCACCAGCGAGTGATACCGGGTGACCCGCAGGGGATCCTTGAGGCCGCAGAATACTCCTTCGCCGCGATGACGAATAAGGGAAGTCTTGCCATGCATCACCTGACGGGCGCGAACCACACGGGCCCCAAACGCCTGCGCCAGAGACTGATGACCTAAACAGACGCCGAGAATGGGTAGCTTGCCAGCAAAATGGCAAATTGCATCGAGAGAGATCCCCGCCTCATTGGGCGTGCAAGGACCGGGAGAGATCACCAGAAAACGGGGGGATAACTGCTCGATATCGGCCAGCGTCAGTTCATCATTGCGTCTGACCTCTACCTCCTGACCCAGCGCACCAAAATATTGCACCAGGTTCCAAGTAAAGGAATCGTAGTTATCAATTAACAGCAACATGAGATAACCAGCAGCGGAGAATTAACGATCGAGATAACGACCCTGTTCCATTTCCCGCTCGCGCTGACACTCGGCCAGGTAGATGGCGGCAGCGATGGCAGCGGTCTTGTGATGCTTGTCGATGGCATTGGAGACCATCAATTGCAGGGTATTGAGGTTTTTCGCCTTGCGAAACTTGCGCAACCAGTGACCTTTGTCACTCAGCTCTTCAATTGAAATATTCGGTTGAACAGACATGGGTACTCTTGGGGATATATCCCAGGTTGGAATAATAAAATTAAACAAAAATAGGGCTGGGGAAAATAAAGAAAGCCAGGCAAATACCCGGCTCTCTTCTACTACACCTTCCCAGTATGTCAGGCTCGAGGAACGAAGCCGACTACATCATATACGCTGGTCAAAGTTTTTTCAGCCCTTTCACGCGCCTTTTGTGCCCCTTCGGCCAAAATCGTAATCAGATGGGCCTCATCCTGACGCAGCTCATTGAAACGGGCCTGAATCGGCTCCAGCAGCGCGACAACCGCCTCGGCGGTTTCGGTCTTGAGGTGACCGTACATCTTGCCCTCAAAATGCTGCTCCAGCTCGGGGATGGAGCGACCGGTCACGCCGGACATCAGGGTCAGCAGGTTGGATACACCCGGTTTGTTTTCCGGATCGAAACGAACCACGGCCGGATCATCGGAGTCGGTCACCGCACGCTTGATCTTCTTGACGATCTGCTTGGGATCTTCCAGCAGGCCGATGAAGTTGGCCTCGTTGTCATCAGACTTGGACATCTTCTTGGTCGGATCCTGCAGACTCATCACCCGCGCCCCTTCGGTCGGAATGAAGGGCTCAGGCAGGGTGAACACTTCACCATAGAGGTTGTTGAAACGAGTGCAGATGTCGCGGGTCAGCTCCAGATGCTGCTTCTGGTCGTTGCCGACCGGCACCTGATTGGCCTGATAGAGCAGAATGTCGGCCGCCATCAGCACCGGATAACCGAACAGGCCGACGTTGACGTTGTTCTCGAAACGGGCGGACTTGTCCTTGAACTGGGTCATGCGCGACAGCTCACCCATCTGGGTATAGCAGTTGAGGATCCAGCCCAGCTCGGCGTGCTGCGGCACGTGAGACTGGATGAAAACGGTGCTCTTCTTGGGATCGATACCGACCGCCAGATAGAGGGCAGCCGCATCGAGACAGGCCTTGCGCAGGGCAACCGGATCTTGGCGGGTGGTGATGGCATGCAAGTCGACGATGCAGTAGAGGCAGTCGTACTCATCCTGCATGTTGACCCACTGACGCAGTGCGCCCATGTAGTTGCCGATGGTCAGCTGACCGGAGGGCTGCGCCCCGCTCAATACGATTGGTTTGGTCATGAGAGTAGTAATCCTTGTAATTCAGCCAGTCCGGCGGCGCACTTAGCTCAGCAGCGCATCGATCTGGGAAAAGTGTTCGAACACCCAGTCAGGCCGGGAGTCGGCGATGGGGCGGCCATAGTTGTAACCATAGGTGAGCCCCACCACCTTCATGCCGGCTGCTTTGGCCGCCAGCACATCATTTTCGGAGTCACCTACCATCAGGGTACGAGCCGGGCTCACCCCCAACTCCTGGCAGGCGTGCAGCAAGGGCTCCGGGCTCGGCTTCTTGACCGGCACGCAGTTGCCACCGAGCCAGAGCGCGAAGCAATCGCTGATGCCAAGGGCATCGAGGATGGGGGCCACGAAATCGCTCGGCTTGTTGGTGACGATCGCCTGCTTGTAGCCCAGGGTTTGCAGGCGACGCAGACTCTGGGCCACCCCGTCATACATCGCCAGCCCTTGCAGCAGGCAAGCGTTGTAGTGCTGGAAAAAGATCGGTCTGGCCTTGGCAAACAGCTCGGGATCGGCCTCGCGATAGGCGAGCGCTCGCTGGATCAGCTTGTCGGCGCCATTGCCTACCCAGGTACGGATCACGGCTTCATCAGCCTGCGCCAGACCCAGATCGGTCAGCGTCAGATTGACCGCCAGCGCCAGCTGAGCGGCGCTGTCGATCAGGGTGCCGTCCAGATCGAACAGCACCAAATCAAATGCGCGCTCAGCGTGTGACACAGCTAAGCTCCGCACGCATCTTGTCGATCACCGCCTTGTAGTCAGGCTGACTAAAAATGGCCGAGCCAGCGACAAACATGTCGGCACCCGCTTCGGCGATCTCGCGAATGTTGTCGACCTTCACCCCTCCATCGATCTCGAGACGGATATCGCGGCTGCTCTCGTTGATCAGGCGACGCACCTGACGCAACTTGTCGAGGGTGCCGGGGATGAAGCTCTGGCCACCGAAGCCCGGGTTGACCGACATCAGCAAGATCACGTCCAGCTTGTCCATCACATACTCGAGGCAGGAGAGCGAGGTAGCCGGATTGAGCACCAGACCCGCCTGGCAGCCCATCTCCTTGATCAGGCCCAAAGAGCGGTCAACGTGATCGGACGCCTCTGGATGGAAGGTGATGAGGGAAGCACCGGCCTTGGCAAAATCAGGAATGATGCGATCCACCGGCTTGACCATCAGGTGCACGTCGATGGGGGCCTCGATACCGTAGTCACGCAGCGCCTGACAGACCATGGGGCCAATGGTCAGGTTGGGGACATAGTGGTTGTCCATCACGTCGAAGTGAACCACATCGGCACCGGCAGCCAGTACCTTGGCTACATCGTCACCCAGACGGGCAAAATCGGCAGAGAGGATCGAGGGGGCAATCAGAAAGTCTTTCATCAGCATCATCCATTGGCAGCCAGGGAGAAAAAGCGGCGCAATTTTAACGTAAAAAGCGGGCGAAAACGACTCGAATGCGGGGTAAATGGGGCAATCGTCCCCAATGCCGATTCCAGTCAGATCACCAAACAAAAACGGCCCCAGAGGGTGCCGTCTTATTGCTAGCTCAGCGACAACAGCTCGCTGTCACTCGGATAGTAGCCCTGCTCCGGCTCGATCCCGGGGGGATAGAGCGCCAACAACTCGGCTACCTTGTTGCGGGTGCCACCGTTGCGACTGATGGTACGCTTGACCAGGATCTCGTCGAGGCGGGCACCGCGATAAAGCTCGCGGGTCAGTTCGATGTCGTGATTGCTGATCAGTACCGGCACGCCCTTATGGGCCGCGGTGTGACGCGCCAGACGGGCAAGTACCGCCTGATCGTCCAGCGTAAAGCCGCCAGCGGCATAGGTGGTGAAGCTCGCCGTAGTGGAGAGCGGCGCATAGGGAGGATCGCAATAGATAACCCAATCCTCTTCAGCACGCTTGATGGCATCGGCGTAGCTCTCGCAGATAAAGGTCGCCTTCTGCGCCTTTTCGGCAAAGGCCCACAGCTCTTTTTCCGGGAAATAGGGCCTCTTGTAGGATCCGAACGGCACGTTGAAGCCGCCCTTCTTGTTGTAACGGCACAATCCATTGAAACCGTGACGGTTGAGAAACAGGAACAAGAGTGCCCGCTCGAAGGTGGTCTCGGTCTGATTGAACTGGGTACGCAGCCGGTAATAGGCTGCCTTGTTGTTATGCTCGGCCACAAACAGCTTGCGCGCCTCGGCAATGAAACTGTCCGGCGTCAGCTTGAGGTGGTTGTACAGGCAGATCAGATCCGGATTGATGTCGTTGAGCACATAAGCATCGTAGTCGGTGTTGAGAAACACAGACCCGGCCCCGACGAAGGGCTCCAGCAACACACGCCCGGCTGGCAAACGCTCGGCGATCTCTTCAACCAGGGAGTATTTTCCCCCGGCCCATTTTAAAAAAGCGCGTGTTTTTTTCATGGAAATCCGGTGTGTAAGAAGGCAAGACCCAAAAAGGGGGACGATTCTACCCCCTTATCCGGTATCAAGGCTATTGCTTCAGCTCTTTTTGTACCTGTGCAAACGACTTGGGCCAGGGCTGACCTTTCAGCAAGGCAGGTGAGAGCTTGCGAATGGCACTCTTGGCCTGGGTCAGACCGGCATAATCCCCTTGCAGCACTACATACCAGGGGCTGCCACGGAACTTGGTCTGATAGACCCATACCTTGCCCGCCAGACCATGCTCGGCGACAAACTGATCCACCGCCTTGGTGTTGCTCGCCCCCATCAGCTGAACGCTGTAGTGGTTGCGCGGCTTCTTGTTCAAGGTGGCAACCGGTGTCAGGGCCACTTTGGGTGCTGGCGCGGCAACCGGCTCGTTGCTGGCTGTTTTGGTGGTGGCCGCAGGCGTTGCGGTTGTCACCGGATTCTGTGCCTTGACGGTACTGGCTGGCGCCGTGGTTGCGATTGCACCACTGGGGGCTGTGCCACTCGGGTTCTTGCCGGTCAGCTCGTCCACCACGTTAGTAGGCAGTGCGCCGCTCACCTTGGGTTCGGTCATCAGCTTTTGCACGACCTCGTCAGAGATCACCACCCGACGCCCTTCATAATTGGTCGATTCGGTGGTCACGGTTTCGCTCTCCACCGATTTTGGCAGCACTTTCGCCTCCGGCTGCCAATCCTTCACCACCCCGTTGGGATTACTGGCTGTATCGCTGTCTTGCGCGCTTTGCGCAGTGGCATCAGCATTCGAGCCGCCTGCAGTGAGGGGATCGCCTCCCGCCACCGGGATCGGCAATGCCGTGTTCTGCGCCGGCTCATGCAGCGCAGGTTTGCTTTCATTGTCAAACAGCGCAGGCAGCAGGTAGCTCATCGCCAGCAGGCCGCCAGCGACCAGCGCGATAGCGGTGGCAATCTTTTTGACAGGCAACTCCGCCTGACGCTTCTTGGGCCTTCTGTCGGTCATGATATCCTCCAGTAACTGCATGATGGTGGACGGATGTCCGTTCGCCGTTTTCAGGATCTCCTCCACTTGCGGCTTGGGCAAGAGGGTTGCCGGGATCTTGAGCTCTTTGGCTTTCTCATACAAGAAGATGCGCTGTTCGGGCGGGCTCAGTGGCGGCACTTCCAGCTCAAGGGCTGGCATGGCGCGCCCTTTGAGCTGCGGTCGTTGGGTACGACACCAAACGTCACTGCCCGAGACGATAATGGCCAGCTGATGGGGCGCCGCCAGGGTATCGTTATGACGGATGATCGCCCACAACTCTCCCAGTAGCTCGGCTGGTAACTGGTCCGCCCGCTCGATCATCAGCAGCAGGGTGGCAGGCTTGCTCCCCTCCAGCATGCGAAAGAAGCTCTCCGCCAGCGCATCCTGTGGATTGAAGAGCGGGCGCGCCACTACCTGTGGCAGCAACAGCTGGCGCACATCCACCATCTTCATGGCAGGCGTGCCGATCAGGCTAACCACCCGCACTTTTTCCGGCAACACGCCGAGCAGGGATTCGCACAGGGTACCGCGACCACAACCGGGTTTACCGGAGAGAAAAATGAAAGGGTGATTGAATTCAATCAGATGCAGCAGCCGGTCAACCAGCTGCCGCTGGGAAGGAAGTTTTAGCAGTTTATTCGTCACGACCAGACTCGATCACCGCCAGCAACTCGGCATCGGACACATCCCCCACCACCTGCGCATGGCCGATGCCAACCGGCAACACCAGACGCAGCTTGCCTTCCAGCACCTTCTTGTCACGGCGCATATGGCGAATAAAGGCGGCGAAATCCATCTCGGCAGGCGCATGAATGGGCAAATTGGCGGCCAGCAGCAGTGCGCGCACTCGCGCAACGTCCGCTTCGCTCATATCGCCACGGGCCTGCGCAGCCCAGGCAGCCAGCATGGTGCCGGCGGACACTGCTTCACCGTGCAGCCAGTTGCCATACCCCTGCTCGGCCTCGATGGCATGACCAAAGGTATGACCCAGATTGAGCAGCGCACGGACGCCGTGCTCGGTCTCATCTTGACCGACCACATCGGCTTTGATCTCGCAGCAGCGTTTGATGGCGTAGGCCAGCGCGGCAGGTTCCAGCTGTTGCAGACGCACCATGTTCTGCTCCAGCCAGCTGAAGAAATCAGCATCCCAAATGATGCCGTACTTGATCACCTCGGCCATTCCCGCTGCAAATTCGCGGGCTGGCAAGGTAGAGAGACACTCGGTATCGACGACCACTTGTTTGGGCTGATAAAAAGCCCCAATCATGTTCTTGCCGAGCGGGTGATTGACGGCAGTTTTACCGCCCACAGAGGAGTCAACCTGGGAGAGCAGGGTGGTCGGGATCTGGATAAAAGGAATGCCACGTTGATAGCTTGCTGCCGCAAAACCCACCAGATCCCCGATTACGCCGCCCCCAAGAGCGATCAATGTCGTATCGCGCCCATGGTTGGTTTCAAGCAGAGCAGACATGATCTGCTCAAAGGTCGCCAGGTTCTTGTACGCCTCGCCGTCAGGCAGGATCAGGTGTTCAACCTGAAAACCCGACAGCAGAGCGGTTACCTGTTCAAGATAAAGCGGGGCAACGACCGTGTTGGTCACTATCATCACCCGCTTGCCCTTGATAGTCGATAGCAGCGCCTCGGGGCGCTGCAACAACCCGGCAGCTATCTCGATGGGATAGCTGCGTTCACCCAGTTCGACCTTCAACCGTTCCATGGACATCCTCTTGTTTACATACCGATCAGCTTGACGATTTGATTGGCAACCACTTTTGCACTCTGCTCATCGGTATGCACAACAAAATCGGCAACCTCTTCATACAGGGCATTACGCTCTTGTGCCAGACGTTCCAGCACTTCACGAGCTGGCTCTTCGGTCTGCAGCAGAGGTCGACGCTTGTCGCGCTGTGTACGCGCCAGCTGCTTTTCAATGGTGGTTTCAAGGTAGACCACGATGCCACGAGCAGAGAGTTTGTTGCGAGTTTCGCGACTCTTGATGGCACCGCCACCCGTTGCCAGTACGATCCCCTGCTGCTCAGACAATTCGCCGATCACCTTCTCTTCGCGGATCCGGAAACCCTCTTCACCTTCAACATCGAACACCCAGCTGATATCAGCACCACTGCGGCGCTCAATCTCATGATCTGAGTCGAAAAACTCCATGTGCAGTTGTTCTGCCAGATGTCTACCTATGGTGCTCTTGCCCGCACCCATGGGACCTATCAGGAAAATATTGCGTTTCTCAGCCATGTCTTTTCGTTAGTAATTACAAACTGTACGACCCCGATAAAAACTGGATCGGGGTACCTATGAACCTTATCTTGCGATGGATCAGGAGGGGAATTATCTCAATAGATATCGGGGCTGGCAACCGCAGCCCTTACGCCCCAGCCTCATTGGGGCGTAAGGTTATATGTGTTTTACCCTCACATGTAAAGCATTCAGAAGGCATCGGTGACTATCTTGGGGGTCACGAAAATAAGCAATTCCCGCTTTTTATTCTCGCTGATAGTCTTGCGAAACAGGATCCCCAATCCGGGGATATCACCCAGCAAGGGCACCTTGCTTACATCGCTCTTGATGGTCTGTTGATAGATACCGCCAAGCACCAGCGTCTCGCCATTGTTCACCAGCACCTGAGTGGTGATAGACTGGGCGTTGATGGAAACGGCATCACCTGTTCCAGTTGGAACAGTTTCACCCTTGGTATCCTGGGTCACTGTCAAATCGAGAATAACCCGGTTGTCAGGGGTGATCTGCGGCGTAACTTTCAAGCTCAGTACCGCCTTCTTAAACGTAACCGAGGTGGCCCCACTGGAAGAGGACTCCACATAGGGGATCTCGGTACCCTGCTCGATCAACGCCGGTTTCTGGTTTGCCGTGGTCACCCGCGGACTGGCGATAATCTCGGCCTTGCTCTCTTTTTCCAGCGCCGACAACTCGAGATCCAGCAAGGTGCCATCAGCCAAACGGGCAACCTGGAAGGCCAAAGTACCGGCCGCATTGGTCACCGGCAGGTTGACATTCAACCGATCGTCTGCTGTCGGTCTGGTAATTGTCGAACTGCCATTGTTGTTACCAGAGCCGTCATTGCCCTCGATAGAGCCAGACGTGCTGTTGCCATGGCCATCGTTCTTGGTCACCCCCCAGCGCACTCCGAGCGCTTCATCAAAGCCGTCATCAATGGTCACCATCCGCGCCTCGATAACCACCTGCTTGACCGGAATATCGAGAATATCAAGCATCCGTTTGATGCTGCTGATGACATCGGCGGTATCCTTGACCACCAACACGTTGGTTCGCTCATCCACACTCACCGCACCACGGGGTGACAGCAGCTTGGTACTTTCGGAAGAGAGTAGGGCTGCGACTTCCGAGGCCTTGGCATAGTTGATCTGCAGATATTCAGTGTAAAGCGGTGCCAGGTCGGCAACCTGGTTGCGGCTCTCCAACTGCTGTTTTTCACGGGTGGCAATCTCGTCGGCAGGAGCAACCAGCAAAATATTGTTGTCCAGCCGCTTGTCGAGTCCACGTACCTTCAGGATGATGTCGAGAGCCTGCTCCCACGGCACCCCGTCCAGACGCAAGGTAATATTGCCCGCCACCGAATCAGTAGTTACCAGGTTGAGATTGTTGAAATCGGCGATCAGCTGCAGCACGGTACGGACTGGAATATCCTGGAAGTTCAATGAGATGGGTTTACCCTGATACTGCTTGGATGCCGTGGCTGTCGTCCGCTTTTTCACCTCGATAATGAAGAGCTTGTCTGCCTGATCGTAACGGTAATCAAACTGACCATTTATCGACAGTTCAAACAGGGTATCGCTCCCCTGCCGGGAGACTTCGACCTGAGAAACCGGCGTTGCAAAATCCTGCACGTTGATCAGATTAAGCAAACCATCCGGTACCCGAGTACCATGAAACTTGGCCAGAACGGTCTGGCCACGGCTGCTCACATCAACGGCGGCCGAGCTGTTATCCAGCGTGACCAGAAACTCCCCCTGGCCATCTTTACCACGACGAAAATCCACACCGGTAACCGAGTTAAAATAGGCTCCGCCCCCACTGCTCTGATAGTTGTTGAGCACCGGCTTGCTGGCGAGCTGTGTTGTTACAGGCGTTGTCACGGGCGCAACAGGCATCGACTGGGCAACGACCTGAGGATTAAGCAGAGCCGAGGAAGAGGGAGCTGGCACAGAAGTAGCCAAGGTAGCAGGTGCAATCAGTGCACTCTCACCATTGATGAGCCCGGAAGAGACCCCCTCGCCCAATGACACCAGTAATTTGTTCCCCTGTTGCTGCACCTGATAGGGGGCCAGCTGGTCGAGCGTTATCTTGATATCCAGACCTGCGCCTTTCCCCTCAACCTTGATATTATCAACCCCCTGACGCTGGATCGGCAGCGGGTTCACTTTCAGCGCCCCTACCGCACCGGGAACATGCAACAACAGCTGATTGGGTTGGTAAGATAGACGATCGGTAAAGCCCGTGACCGGCTCACTAAAACTGAGCTCCACCAGCAATTGATCGGCCAGTAGTGGATTGACCTTGATCTCCTGCAGGGTTGCCACTGCCCACGCCTGACTGAGGGCGCTGGCGCAAAACAGCAAAGCCACTTTGGATACACTCTCTATTGTTGTTCTCATTGCTGTTCGTCCCTGATTATTGTTTTTCTTGCACATTGGCCATTGCCAACTGGGTTTCTCTTGTTACCCAGCACCCCTTCCCGTCCGGAATGGTTTCCAGCAAATCCACGGCAGTGTCAGTGATCTTGATGACTCGGCCCTGATCAAGCCCCATATACTGGTTGAGCCCAACCCGCATCGATTTGCCATCCGGGGTGCTGATCAAGGCCCACAGCTGACCTGCCTTACCCAAAGAACCATGCATCGACAGACTGGCCAGCGAATAATTTTCCAGCACCTCTTTCTCACGATCCATCAGGGTCTGAGCACAATCCGGCTGAGCCTTGGCAGTGCTGGTACTTCCGACCGTTGCCTCAGGCTGGGGAACCATGAAAGGGCTGCGCAACTCCCGCTGCTGGTAGTGCATAGGGGCAAAAGGCTTCAGCTCGGGCAAGGGCTCGATAGGTATGGGCGGCCTTGCTTTTGTCTGGGCGACATAGCTATCCATGTCCTCCTGGCCACCACACGCCGCCAGCAAGAGGGCAGGCAACAACCAGCAGATGCGTCTCATTGTTTCGGCTCCACTGTTTTACCGTTGTATTTGTAGGTCTTGGCCAGCATCGACATCGAAATCAGCTCCCCTTCATCCTTGCTCTGACCCAGAGTGAAGGAGTCAAGGATGACGATACGGGGCAAAGCGGCCATGTCAGCGGTGAACTTGCCAATTTCATGGTAAGTGCCCACGACTTCGATACGCATCGGTAGCTCGGTTGAAAACTCGTGCTTGACCTCGGGTTCCCAGTTGATCCGGTTCAATTTCAAGCCGTTGTCGGTAGCAATAAAGCTGATATCGTCCAGCAGACCGGCGACCTCATGTGTATTGGGCAACTGCTTGAGCTGGGTATCGACCAGTTGCTCAAGCTGAACCATTTGCTCCTTGTATGCCCCCAGGTTGGCAGCCAGCATCGCCTTGCTTTCGAACTGGGCTTTCAGCTCGGTCTCCTTCCCCGCTTCCTGAGTCAAACTGGTCAGGGAGTTGGCAATCACGTAGTAATAGATGGCGCCGCCGGTCAACACGCAGCAGAAAAAGATGAAGACCCCTTTTGCCCATTTTGGCCAGCTTGCTATGTCATTGATATCCAACTCGTTGAGTTGCTGAAGATTCATTGTTGCTCCTTGGCCACATTCCCTGCAGCCGCAGCATTGTTGGCGATCAGGAACATCATGGAAAACTGGCTCAATGACACTGGCGCAACATCAGCCGCAAAAATAGTGCTTATCTTTGATTGACCCAGCCAGCCGGAACCATCAATCCTTCGCATCATGCTGGCCACCCGACCATAGGCTTCGGTCTTGCCATTAACATCAATAATATTGTTCTGCATCGAAAGGGTGTTGAGGTAAACCCCATTGGGTACCAATGAAGGCAGTTGATTAAAGAGGCGAACGGGCACATTGCGGCGCATCTGCAACTGCTCGATGAGCTGCATCCGATCGATCAGTTCCTTGCGACGCTCTTTGAGCAGACGGATCTCCCCGAGCTGGGCATCCAGAATAGTCATCTCCTGAACAAGTCGCTGGTTGCGCTGCTGCTGGGCGATGATCTGGCGATCAACCAGCCAGTTGGCAACAAATCCCAGCGCGACCGTGGCCAGCACAAAAATCCCCAGTAAGGCCCCGAACTGTTTCTTTTGGCGCTGAGCCAAAGCTTCACGCCAGGGCAGCAGGTTTATATTTGACATGGTGTAAAACTCCTCAGAGCCAACCCGAATGCCGTCATATATTTAGCGCCATGTACCAACTCGGCCTCCCCTTTCGGTTTGCCAAACAGGGCGAACAGATCCGGGTGCAACACCTCACAATTGACCTCATCTTTTACCTGTACCAACAAACCGGGTAGCAGACTGCCTCCCCCCGTCAGCACCAGTTTTGCGATGTCGCGATAGCCCGATGAACTGCAAAACAGCTGGATATTGCGCCGCACTTGCTGCAACAACGAGTTGATATGGGGCATCAGCACATCCAGCTCATGGTCCACTGGCAAGGTCCCTTTGGTTTTGGCCTGCTCAGCTTCATCCAGTGTCATGCCATAAAAGGAGGAGAGCGCCTGGCTGTACTGATCGCCGCCGAAGTTTTGCAAGCGGGAGTAGATCACCTCCCCCTTGACCAGCGCAGCAAAGGTCATGGCACTGGCGCCGATATCGATCACCCCGATCGGCCGTTCACTCTCCTGCAATTCGGGTAGACAGGCCACCACGGCACGGCCCAGCGCATGGGCTCCCACATCCACCACCTTGACAGCAATACCGGCTTCGGCAAGGGCGCTGACCCGGCCGTTGACACTCTCGGTTCGGGCGGCACTCAGCAGCACATCCTGACGATCTTCGCTGTTCTTGGTGCCCAGCACCTCAAAATCGAGGCTTACTTCATCGAGAGGGAAAGGAATGATCTGCTCGGCCTCCAGTTGCACCTGACTTTCCAGCTCCTTGTCGCTGAGGCGGGCATCAATCTGGATCACCTTGGTAATCACGTTGGAGCCGGTCACCGCCGTAGCGGCATAGTCACTGTGAACTGGAATAAGGCGCTTGAGAGTCTTGAGAGATTGGCTGACGCGCTCGATATCCTGCAATTGATAGTCAACCAGCGTCCCTTTCGGGGTGGCAATATCGGCGACCGATTCAAGATGAAGCTTGCCAGGTCGGCCACTGAGGGTAACAGCCTTGATGGTCTGGCTACCGAAATCAATGCCCACCAGAGGGAGGAGGGATCCCTTGTTAAAAAGCCCAAACATATACACATCCATGCGTTATTTGGTTTTATTCCTGAACAGAGTGTAGGACACCCGATCAGAGGAGTGCTTCACTCATCCTAAATACTTTAACTATCAATGTCATAAAGTTTATGCCGAAAAGTGACCCATCTCGCTTTCTTCACGGCCAGTGTCCCTCCTTGGTTATTGCTCCCCGTAGTGCTAACCTCTCGCATCCTTTGGGGATAGGTGGCTCGCCACAGGAAAGCCTCGAATTCCCGATGGCAAAAGGGCTATACTCTGCGCCCGTTGGCTAATTTTAAGACGATTGGTAGTTCTTCCATGCTGAAATGGCTCGTTCGCCTGTTTATTGTCATGATGCTGGGTGCAGTGCTGGGTGTTGCCAGCCTCATCGGTATCTACTTCTATATCAAACCCCAACTGCCCGATGTCACCGCACTGCGTGATGTCAAACTGGCAACCCCGATGCGGGTTTACAGCCGAGAGGGAGAATTGATCGCCCAATATGGCGAAATTCGTCGCATTCCGCTGCGTCTGGACGAAATTCCGCAACCCATGATCGATGCCGTACTGGCGACTGAAGATGCCCGTTTCTATGAGCACCCGGGTATTGACCCGATTGGCATCATTCGAGCGGCCTCCGTCTGGGCAGTTTCCGGCCAAGCTCGTCAGGGTGCCAGTACCATCACCCAGCAGGTTGCCCGTAACTTCTTTCTGAGCAATGAGAAGACCATCATTCGCAAGGTCAAGGAGGTCTTCCTGGCTTGGCGGATCGAGCAAAACCTCACCAAGGATGAGATCCTCGAACTCTATCTCAACAAGATCCCTCTCGGTTATCGCTCTTTCGGCATCGGTGCTGCGGCTCAGGTCTACTTTGGTAAAGAGGTCAAGGATCTGGGACTGGACGAGATCGCCATCATTGCTGGTCTGCCGAAAGCGCCGTCCATGCTCAACCCCATCCGCTCCCCCGAGCGCGCCTTTGCTCGCCGCAACGTCGTGCTGGGCCGGATGCTGGAAACCGGCAAGATCACCCAGGCCCAGTTTGACGAAGCGTCCAAGATGCCGATCAAGGCCCGTTTTCACGGCGCCGAAGTGACCCTGCACGCCCCCTATCTGGGGGAAATGGTGCGCCAGAAGATGGTCGAGCAGTTTGGTGAAGATGCCTACACCATGGGCCTGCACGTCTACACTACCGTCTCTGCCGAGCGTCAGAGGGCGGCAAGACAGGCACTGCTGGATGGCGTTTTTGCCTATGACATGCGCCACGGCTATCGCGGCCCGACGGCGCAGTTGTGGAAGGCTGGCGAGACAGCCTGGGATTACGAGCAGATCATCGCTCACCTTGGCAAGCAGCCCACTTATGATCCGCTGATGGCGGCGGTCGTGACCAAGCTCGGTGATCGCAGCGCCACGCTGGTACTGAAAAATGGCAAGGAAGCAGAGCTCGGCTGGAACGGCATTAAATGGGCCCGCTCCTTTATTACCGACGACCGTCAGAGCTATGCCCCGAAATCGGCACGCGATGTGCTAAAAGTCGGCGCCCAGATCTGGGTACGGGAAGAGGGTGAAGAGTTGCTGCTCGCTCAAATCCCGGACGTCAACGCCGCGCTGGTTGCCATGAACCCGAAAAATGGGGCGCTGGAAGCACTGGTCGGTGGTTTCAGCTTCGAGTTATCCAAATTTAACCGGGTCGATCAGGCGCGCCGCCAGATCGGTTCCAATATCAAGCCTTTCCTCTATGCCACCGCGCTGGAGCATGGCTATACCCTGGCGTCGCTCATCAACGATGCGCCGATCAACCAGTGGGACCCGTCAAAAGGACCCATGTGGCAACCCAAGAACTCCCCGGCCGTTTATGATGGCCCAACCCCGCTGCGCCTGGGTCTGGCCAAGTCCAAGAACGTGATGTCGGTGCGACTGATGCGCGCCATTGGCCTCGATACCTATGTCGACGGTCTGACCCGCTTTGGCTTCCCTCGCGACTTCATCTCTCCCCATGAGTCACTGGCGCTGGGCGCCGCCGAATTCACACCTCTCGAGGTGGTGCGGGGTTACTCGGTACTGGCCAACGGTGGCTTCCTGGTGACCCCATACTTCATCGACAAAGTGACTGACAGTCTGGAGAACACCCTCTATCAGGCCAATCCTGCTATTGCGTGCACCAGCTGTGAGCCGCAGGCCGCGCCCGAGCAGAGCACACTGCCGCAGCCAACTGTTGATGGAGCGGCACAAGATGGCACGCAGGCCCCTCTCGCTCCAACCATAGCCCCACATACCATCAGTGCCCAGAGTGCCTTCCTGATCACCGACACCCTGAGCACAGCCATCTGGGGTGGCAACGGTTGGCGTGGTACCGGCTGGCGCGCAGCCCGCGACCTGAAACGTCACGACATCTCAGGTAAAACCGGTACCACCAACGAATCGCGGGATGCCTGGTTCTCCGGCTACACCCCGGATATCGTTGCCACCTCCTGGATCGGTTTTGACAACCACCAGCGCAGCCTTGGCCGTGCCGAATTTGGCGGGGGCGCCGCGCAGCCTATCTGGATCGACTTCATGAAAGTCGCGTTGAAGAAACTACCGGAGCACAAAATGCCGGTTCCCGAGGGGATCATGACGGTGAAAATTGACAGCGAAACCGGCCTGCTTTCAGCTGGTGGAGGTACCGACGAATACTTCAAGGAAGGGACCGAGCCGACCCGCTACGCAACACCAAGCTCGGATGGCAATCAGGTCTACGGCGGTGACAACCCCGATGTAGAAGGGCCTGTATCTACCGATGATATCTTCTAAGCCTCACTTGCGGCAGAGAAAAAACCGGCAGCCAAAGACTGCCGGTTTTTTATTGGCTATGTCCCAATTACGTGTTGCATGGGGCGCCCTAGCGCCTCATGCAAACAT
>NZ_JBODRQ010000030.1:0-31541 GCF_050633025.1 Aeromonas sp. | reverse complement strand
CAATATGAAGAACAAGGACTCCATCTTGCTCCCGAAGGGGTGTTGTTAACCCAGGGAGCAAGCCAGGCGCTCTCTTTGGTGATCCAGAGCGAGTTAAGACCGGGCGAGACGGTACTGGTGGATGACCCCGGTTATTGCAACCTGATTGCCCTGCTCGAGCAGAGTGGCATGCGGGTGATCGGTGTCCCATGGACCCCGCTGGGGCCAGACTGCCAACAACTCGCAGTACTGCTCAAAGAGCATAGCCCACGCATCTTTTTCACCAATCCCAGACTGCACAACCCAACCGGCGCCAGCTACTCGGTAGCGACTGCTTTTCGGGTGCTGCAGCTGGCCGAAGTCCACAACTGCCTGATTGTGGAAGATGATGTGAGTGCGCCCCTGGTCCGTGAACCCGGCCCAACCCTGGCGGCACTGGCCAGTCTGGAGCGGGTGATCTACATAGGCAGCTTTGCCAAGACACTGGCCCCGGGCCTGCGAGTCGGCTATCTGCTCGGTACGCCAGAACGCGTCGATCGCCTGATGCGCCTGAAAGCGCTGCATGCCATCTCCTCCTGCGGCCTAGCCGAGCGGCTGGTGCTACGCATGCTGGGGGAGCCTGAGCGAGAGCGAGAGCTGATTCGCCTGCGTGGCCGGTTACAGGCCACCTCCGAACGCTGGGAGCGTGGGCTGGAACGGATCGGCTGGCAACGCTTTTGCCCCCCGGGAGGAGGGCTCTTCTCCTGGATCAGGCTGCCTGAATATCACCAGGATGCGGCCCAGTGCGCCGAAGATGCCCTCGCAGCCGGTTTTCTGCTCGCCCCGGGTAGCCAATTTCGTCAGGGGCGACCTGCCACCCCCTGGCTGCGTTGCAACCTGGCCTACTCACCGCCAAGCCTGCTCGACTTTTTGCAGCGCTGGGCCGACCAATAAAAAGAGGGAGCCACCGGCTCCCCCTTCAGGTTTTAATCAAGAGGTCTAACTCACCGCTTGTTATTTTTTGGTCGGATTGTCCCAGATCCCCTCTTCCAGCTGGGAGCGGATCTCGGGGTACTTGTTAGCATCAAAGGTGGGCACCTTGCCCAGCCTGAGCTGGTCGTTGTAATCCTTGGCCAGCTTGATGGCGACGCTGGAGAGCAGCAGGATCGCCACCAGGTTGACGATGGCCATCAGCCCCATGGAGACATCTGCCATCGCCCAAACGGTTGGCAATTCACCCACAGAGCCGAACATCACCATCCCCAGCACGAACAACCGGAACAGCATCAGGCCGCCCTTGTGGTTGTGCTCGAGGAACACCAAATTGGTCTCGGCATAGGAGTAGTTCGCCACGATAGAGGTGAAGGCGAAGAAGAAGATGGCCGCCGCGATAAAGATGTTGCCACCGCTGCCAATCTGGGAGGAGAGCGCCCGCTGGGTCAGCTCGACACCGGTCACGCCGGAGCCCGGCTCAAACTGACCGGACATCAGGATGATGGCGGCGGTACAGCTGCAGATGACGATGGTATCCATAAATACCCCCAGCATCTGCACATAACCCTGAGAAGCTGGGTGTGGCGGATAGGGGGTGGCAGTCGCCGCAGCGTTGGGTGCAGAACCCATGCCCGCTTCGTTGGAGAAGAGACCCCGCTTGATGCCGTTAATCATCGCCTGGGAGATAGCATAACCCAGCGCCCCTGAGCCAGCCTGCTCAATCCCGAAAGCGGACTTGATGACCAGCATGAAAACATGGGGCAACTCGGTGATGTTCATCGCCACAATAACCAGCGCCAGCAGGATATAAGCCAGCGCCATAAAGGGCACCACCAGCTCGGCAAAACGGGCTATGCCGCGAATGCCGCCGAAGATAATCAGGCCGGAAAGCACCACCAGCGCCAGACCGCTGACCCAGTCAGGAATGCCAAACGCCACCTTCATCGCCAGACTGATGGAGTTGGCCTGCACCGCGTTGAACACCAAGCCAAATGCCAGGATCAGGCTGAGCGAGAAGACCACCCCCATCCAGCGCATGCCAAGGCCTTTCTCCATGTAGTAGGCCGGGCCACCACGATAGTTGCCATCCTCATCCTTGACCTTGTAGAGCTGAGCCAAGGTACTTTCGACGAAAGCGGTCGCCATGCCGATAAATGCGATCAGCCACATCCAGAATACGGCGCCGGGCCCGCCAAGGTAGATGGCCACAGCCACCCCTGCCAGGTTACCGGTACCAACACGGGCGGCCAGACTGGTACAGAGGGCCTGGAAGGAGGAGATGCCCGCGTTATCCGATTTACGGCTGTTTTTCAGCACGGAAAACATGTGGCCAAAGTGACGGATCTGGATAAAACCCAGTCTGACGGTGAAATAGATACCGACCCCGATGAGCAGGTAGATGAGCACGGCTCCCCACATCAGGTCGTTTAGCATCGCAATCAAGGTGTCCATAATTCTCTCGTTGTTATTCACATCCATGGTCAGTCTGCGCTGACCGTTTTCTGTCTGTTGTTTAATTAGCATTTCGCTAAAGGGGCGGAATCTAGCACAGCAGAAGAGCCCGGAATAGTGATTCCGATCACTCGGGACACAAAAAACGAACGGGAAAAGCCACTAAAGCTCCATTTAAATCGCAAGCTTTCAACAAATCCAATAATTTAATCAAATGCAACGTTCATCGAGCCCCTTTCCCCTCCCCCCATACAGACCAATCTCCCTCCGTCAGAAACAGGCAAACGCTTGCATGAAACTGCTTTCAAAATGAGAGATTTCGCCAAACGTTTTCGCCGTAAGAAAATTTCAAGTGTGCAATACAATAATTTATGTGATCAAACACACACTTTTTAATGTTGGCTAAAAAAAGTGACTTGGCAACAAACCGGATAATGTCGGATAAAAAATACAAAACTCCTTACTTATCAGTATGTTTTTCTCATAAAAACGCCCCTGCTCCACAGCCTGAATGTTTAACAACCAAGCGCCCCTATTGCAGGATGCAGCACATCAGTATTAATTAGGCAGGCAATGACGATGGGCCGCGCCCATCGCGCTTTTCTGAGCCTGAGGCACCAAGATCCTGTAATTTTATTTCAGAACAACCGTCTCAAGCCCGCAACCCAGGGATTACTCCCTCATTAAGAGATGATATTCGCTATGGCCGATAAATTAACCCAGCTGAAAGCCCTGACCACTGTTGTTGCTGACACCGGTGATATCGAAGCGATAAAACGCTATCAGCCCATAGATGCCACCACCAACCCCTCTCTGGTTCTGAAGGCCTCCGAGATCCCTGAGTACGCTCCGCTGATCATCGATGCTATCAACTGGGCCAAAGCCCAGAGCCAGGACAAGGCACAGCAAATCATCGATGCGGGCGACAAGCTGGCCGTCAACATCGGTCTGGAAGTGCTGAAGATCGTTCCGGGCCGCATCTCCACCGAAGTGGATGCCCGTCTCTCCTTCGATACCGAAGCCAGCATCGCCAAAGCCCGCAAGCTGATCCGTCTCTACAACGAAGCCGGTATCAGCAACGACCGCATCCTGATCAAACTGGCCTCCACCTGGGAAGGGATCCGTGCCGCCGAAGTACTAGAGAAAGAGGGTATCCAGTGCAATCTGACCCTGCTGTTCTCCTTCGCCCAGGCCCGTGCCTGTGCCGAAGCCGGTGCCTTCCTGATCTCCCCGTTCGTGGGTCGCATCCTCGACTGGTACAAGGCTAAAAATGGCCGTGATTACACTGCCAGCGAAGATCCGGGCGTGGTCTCCGTTACCTCCATCTACAACTACTACAAGCAACATGACTACCCGACCGTGGTGATGGGTGCCAGCTTCCGCAACACCGGCGAGATCCTGGAACTGGCCGGTTGCGACCGCCTGACCATTGGCCCAGCCCTGCTGGAAGAGTTGAGCAAGGCTGAAGGCACCATGGTACGCAAGCTAGACTACACCGGCGAGCGCAAGGCTAAACCGACCCCGATGACCGAAGCGGAATTCCGCTGGGAGCTGAACCAGGACGCCATGGCTCACGAGAAGCTGGGCGAAGGTATCCGCATGTTTGCCATCGACCAGGGCAAGCTGGAAACCATGCTGGCTAGCCGCCTGTAATAGGTTAATTTTTCTACGAAAAACCGGACTCCCTCAGGGGAGCCCGGTTTTTTTGTACCCGACTTTTAGCACGGTCATAGAGCTGTAACGAAAACGTTTTATTTTCAACCTCGTTATGTTATACGGATGGTGAAAACGATTAAAACCAAGGAGGGAGCCATGGAAATGTTCAACTTCGATTATGACGAGGTAGTTGAGCTCGGTTCACGTAGCCGCGGGACAACGGGAAAAAAACGCAAATGGCGCGAGATTGAGGCGTTGAAAGACAAGCACCGCCTGCAGAAGGAGCTGCAATCCATCGATATCGCCTATGAAGGACTGACCGACGAGATTGAGCTGTAATCGAGTCAATCTTGGCAAAAGTGCCCCGCTCACCCGGGGCACTTTTTTGTTGCCTCCATCCAGTGCTCATAAACACGTCTGAGAGCTTGTTAAGGGGCCATAAAACAAAAGCCCCCGTATCGACGGGGGCTTGATGCAGAGCAAGTGGACTTAGCAGTAGCCGTAACCCAGCAGACGCTGGTAGCGCTGCTCCAGCAGTTGCTCGGTATCGAGCGGACGCAGGGCATCCAGATCCTGCTTGATGCGGGCCTTGAGGTTTTTGGCCATCTTCTCCACATCGCGATGGGCACCACCGAGGGGCTCGTCGATCACGTGGTCGATCAGCTTGAGCTCTTTCAGACGCTGGGCAGTGATACCCATCGCTTCGGCAGCCACAGAAGCCTTGTCTGCGCTCTTCCACAGGATGGAGGCACACCCTTCCGGCGAGATGACGGAGTAGGTGGAGTACTGCAGCATGTTGACGCGGTCACCCACGCCAATGGCCAGCGCACCACCGGAGCCACCCTCGCCGATCACGGTGCAGACCACCGGCACGGTCAGACCGGCCATCACTTTCAGGTTGCGGGCAATCGCTTCGGACTGGCCACGCTCTTCGGCACCGACGCCGGGGTAAGCGCCCGGGGTGTCGATAAAGGTGATGATCGGCATCTTGAAGCGCTCGGCCATCTCCATCAGACGCAGGGCCTTGCGGTACCCTTCCGGACGCGGCATGCCGAAGTTGCGCTTGATCTTCTCTTTGGTCTCGCGACCCTTCTGGTGACCAATCACCATCACCGGCTCGCCGTCGAGACGGGCGATGCCGCCGACGATAGCCTTGTCATCGGCATAGGCGCGATCGCCAGCCAACTCGTCGAAATCGGTGAAGATATGCTCGATATAGTCAAAGGTGTAGGGGCGCTGGGGATGACGCGCCATCTGGGATACCTGCCAGGCACCCAGATCACCGAAGATCTTCTTGGTCAGCTCTTCGTTTTTCTTCTCCAGCCGGCGGATCTCGTCTTTCAGATCCACGGCGTGATTGCCTTCACTCACATGTTTGAGCTCATCAATCTGCGCCTGCAACTCGGCAATCGGCTGTTCAAAATCCAGAAAAAGACTCATAGGGCCTTAGAACCTCTAATCAAAAACCAATTCAACCCGCTCTCGTCCAAGCAGGACTCGCAAGTCATCTATCAGTTGATCGGTGGGCGTCACCCGCCACTCGGTACCGAGCGTCAATCGCACCCGGGAGCCGGGGCGACGATAGTTTACCTGAACCGGACAGACTCCGGCACGGGCGGGCTCCAAAATCTCGCACAAACGCGGGAAAAAGCGATCATCAATCCGCTGTTCA
Source organism: Aeromonas sp. (assembly GCF_050633025.1). Lineage (GTDB taxonomy): Bacteria > Pseudomonadota > Gammaproteobacteria > Enterobacterales > Aeromonadaceae > Aeromonas. Next base: position 25,810 of record NZ_JBODRQ010000030.1, on the reverse strand, counting down.
TCGAGGGAGATGCGGATTGCTCTGGCAAAACGCTCCCTCGCATCGTTGATATCCAGTAATTCTCGAGCCGACATTTTAAGGCCACCGGAGAAGTCATCAAAGCTGACCTGTCCAGAAACCACCAAAATGCGGTCTTTTTGCATCAACTCTTCATATTTTTCCAGCGCTTCACTGAACAGGGTCACATCGAGGCGACCGGAACGGTCGTCCAGGGTGAAGATCCCCATCTTGTTGCCACGCTTGGTCACCATGCTGCGGGCCGCAATCACCAGCCCCGCCGCCGTGGTCACGGTATCGCGGGAGGTGGGATGCAGATCGCACAGGCGACCCGAGGTATAACGACGCAATTCGCTGCTGTACTGGTTGATAGGGTGACCGGTGAGGTAGAGCCCGAGGGTCTCGCGCTCCCCTTCCAGCCACACCTTGTCAGGCCAGTGCGGCACGTTGGCAAACGCCTTCTTGACGTCGTCAATCTCTTCGGTGAGCACGCCGAACATGTCGACCTGCCCCACCGCCTGCGCCTTGGCGTGCTGCTCGGCGGCACGCATCGCCTCCTCCAGCGTCGCCATCAGGGCAGCGCGGTGGGGGCCGAGCCGATCCATGGCGCCGGAGAGGATCAGCTTCTCCATCACCCGCTTGTTGAGCTTCTTGATGTCGACCCGGTTGCAGAAGTCGAACAGATCGCGGAACGGGCCGTCCTGATCCCGGGCGCTCAAGATCGCATCGATGGGGCCTTCACCGACCCCTTTCACCGCCCCGATGCCATAGACGATATGGCCATCTTCGTTGACCGAGAAGCGATAGCGGCCGGTGTTCACATCCGGCGGGATCACGGTGAGCCCCATCCGCTGGCACTCATCCACCAGGGTCACGATCTTGTCGGTGTTGTCCATATCGGCGGTCATCACCGCCGCCATGAACTCGGCCGGGAAGTGGGTCTTGAGCCAGAGGGTCTGGTAGGAGACCAGCGCATAGGCGGCGGAGTGGGATTTGTTGAAGCCGTAGCCCGCAAACTTCTCCACCAGATCGAAGATCTTCATCGCCAGTTCGCCGTCGACGCCATTCTTGACGGCGCCCTCTTCGAAACCGGCCCGCTGCTTGGCCATCTCCTCGGGCTTTTTCTTACCCATGGCACGGCGCAGCATGTCCGCGCCCCCCAGGGTATAGCCCGCCAGGGTCTGGGCAATCTGCATCACCTGCTCCTGATAGAGGATGATGCCGTAGGTCGGTTCCAGAATCGGTTTCAGGCTCTCGTGCTGCCACTTCTCGTCCGGATAGGAGATCGCTTCATTACCGTGCTTGCGGTCGATGAAGTTATCCACCATGCCTGACTGGAGCGGGCCCGGTCGGAACAGGGCCACCAGTGCGATCATATCTTCGAAGCAGTCGGGGCGCAGCCGCTTGATGAGATCCTTCATGCCGCGGGATTCCAGCTGGAATACCGCTGTGGTCTCGTAGCGCTGCAGCAGGTCGAACGACTTCTTGTCATCGATGGGGATGGCGGCAATGTCCACCGGCGGCTTGCCCTCTTTGGCAAGACGCGGGTTTATCATGCCGAGCGCCCAGTCGATGATGGTGAGGGTCCGCAGACCCAGGAAGTCGAACTTCACCAGACCGGCGTACTCCACGTCATTCTTGTCGAACTGGGTGACCGGGTGATGGCCTTCGTCATCGCAGTAGAGCGGCGCAAAGTCGGTGATCTTGGTGGGTGCGATCACCACGCCACCGGCGTGTTTACCGGCGTTGCGCACCACCCCTTCCAGGCGGCGAGCCATGTCGATGAGGTCTTTGACCTCCTCATCCTGCTCGTAGAGCTCGGGCAGCTTGGGCTCGGCCTCGAATGCCTTGGCAAGCGTCATGCCCGGATCCGGCGGAATGAGCTTGGAGATGCGATCGACAAAGCCGTAGGCGTGGCCCAGCACCCGTCCCACATCCCGCACCACCGCCTTGGCCGCCATGCTGCCGAAGGTGATGATCTGGGAGACCGCATCCCGACCATACATCTCGGAGACGTGCTCAATCACCTCGTCGCGTCGGTCCATGCAGAAGTCGACGTCGAAGTCGGGCATGGATACCCGCTCCGGGTTCAAGAAACGTTCGAACAGCAGGTCAAATTCCAGCGGGTCCAGATCGGTGATCTTGAGGGCATAGGCCACCAGAGAGCCCGCCCCCGAGCCCCGGCCCGGACCAACGGGAATGCCGTTGTCCTTGGACCACTGGATAAACTCCATCACGATGAGAAAGTAACCCGGGAAGCCCATCTGGTTGATCACTTTCAGCTCGATGTCGAGACGCTCGTCATACTCGGGACGGCGCTCGGCCCGCACTTGCGGATCCGGGAACAGGAACTCGAGACGCTCCTCCAGACCCTCTTTCGACTTGGCCACCAGAAAATCTTCGGTGGTCATGTCGCCAGTCGGGAAGTTGGGCAGGAAGTATTCGCCGAGACGCACCGTCACGTTGCAGCGCTTGGCGATCTCCACCGTGTTCTCCAGCGCCTCGGGAATGTCGGCAAACAGCTCCGCCATCTCCTCCTGACTGCGCAGGTACTGCTGGGGGCTATAGCGACGGGGGCGGCGCTTGTCCATCAGGGTATAGCCGTCATGGATGGCAACCCGGATCTCGTGGGCGTCGAAATCATCGGCAGAGAGGAACACCACCTCGTTGGTGGCGACCACCGGCAGCTCGAACTCGGTGGCAATGGCCACCGCCATGTGCAGATAGACCTCTTCGTCGGGTCGACCTGTACGCAACAGTTCGAGGTAGTAAGCATCGGGGAAATGGGTCTGGTAGAAGGCGAGACACTGCTCGGTCATCTGCCGGTTGCCCTTGAGCAGGAACTTGCCCACATCCCCCTCGCGGCCGCCGGAGAGGACGATCACCCCCTTGGCATGCTCGGCGAGCCAGCTCTTGTCGATAACCGGCCGCCCTTGCACGTGGCCGCGCTGATAACCGCGGGAGATGAGCAGGGTGATGTTCTGGTAGCCGTCGTTATCCATGGCTAGCAGGGTGAGACGGAACTGCTCGTCGCCGAGCTCATCGCTCTGCACCCAGAAGTCGGCGCCGACAATGGGTTTGATCCCCTTGCCGTGGGCCGCGCCATAGAAGCGCACCAGACCGCACATGTTCATCTGATCGGTCAGCGCCAGCGCCGGCATGTTGTTGGCCGCCGCCGCCCCGACGATGGGATTGATCTTCTGCAGGCCATCGACCATGGAGAAGTCGGAGTGGACTCGCAGGTGGATAAAACGGGGTTCAGCCATCGTCATCTCCTCTCGCTGCTCAAACAAAATGACATGGTCTACTCGATCCCCAGTGCGCGGCGCACCGGTTTGAAGCTCTTGCGATATTCGGGCAGCGGGCCACGCTCGGCCAGAATGGCGAGGTGCTCAGCGGTCGGATAACCCTTGTGACGGGCAAAGCCATACTCGGGATGGCGGCTGTCCAGCTCGGTCATCTCCGCATCGCGGGTCACCTTGGCCAGAATAGAGGCGGCGCTGATGGCGGCCACCAGGCTATCGCCCTTGACCACGGCGCGCGCTTCCATCGGCAGCGCCGGGCAGCGGTTGCCATCGATAAAGACCAGCTCGGGGGTGACCTTCAATCCCGCCACGGCGCGCTGCATCGCCAGCATAGTGGCGTGCAGGATGTTGAGTTCGTCTATCTCCTCCGGGCTAGCGCGACCGATGGCCCAGGCGAGCGCCTTCTCCCTGATCTCGTCAAACAGCGCCAGCCGTTTCTTCTCGGAGAGCTTCTTGGAGTCAGCCAGCCCGACAATGGGATTGGCGGGATCGAGAATGACCGCAGCGGTGACCACGTCACCCACCAGCGGGCCACGGCCCACTTCGTCCACACCGGCAACCAGCTTGTCGTCAGGAATATCGATCATCATCTTGTAGCCTTGAATCAAAACAAGGAAGGTAGGTTCGAATAGCGAAGCGTATTCGAACGTTCCCTGGGCATCTATTAGTTAGGTGAGCGTTCGGCGACACTGTGACGCGATCGTCCGATTACGCCGCAGAGCGGCTAATCGAACCTACCGCTGCTACCTGCCGAGCAGCTCGGATACCGCCTCGGCGGCCTGCGAGTCGGCATTGCAGCGGATCAGCAGGTGCAACTCGGTGAAGGTGTTGACCAGCGCACTGTTGTCGTGCTCGAAGTACTTGCTTACCTCTTCCACCAGATTCTCCGGGGTGCACTCGTGCTGGATGAGTTCCGGCACCAGCATGCGACCGGCGAGCAGGTTGGGCAGAGAGACAAACTCGGTCTTTACCAGTCGCTGGGCCAGCCAATAGCTGAAGGGCTTGAGCTTGTAGCCCACCACCATCGGCTTTTTCACCAGCATGGCTTCAAGCGCTGCGGTGCCGGAGGCCAGCATCACCACGTCCGCGGCGATCATCGCCTCGCGGCCCTGTCCTTCCAACAGCACCATGTCGAGACCCGGCGCTACCTCGGCCTGGATGGCCATAAACTGCTCGCGCCGTTTCTGGTTGACCAACGGCACGATGAAGCCGAGATCCGGATAGCGCACCGTCAGATGTTTGCACGCCTCGAGAAACAGGGGGGACATAAAGCCCACTTCTGCGGTGCGGCTGCCCGGCAGCACTGCCAGCCAGCGGCGATTGGCATCGATACCGAGATTGCGACGCACGGCAGCCTGATCCGGTACCAACGGAATATCGTCCGCCATGGTGTGACCGACAAAACGGCAAGGGGCGTCGAAGCGGTCGTAGAAGGCTTTCTCGAACGGCAGGAAGGCGAGCACCATGTCGGTAGCGGCCTTGATCTTGTGAATGCGGTTCTGGCGCCAGGCCCACACAGAGGGGCTGACATAGTGAACCGTCTTGATACCGGCGCGGCGCAGTTTCAGCTCCACCCCGATATTGAAATCCGGTGCATCCACGCCGATGAAGATATCGGGCGGATTGGCGATGAAGTGGCGCAGCAGTTCGCGACGAACCTTGAGGATACGCGGCAGACGCCCCAGCACCTCGGTGATCCCCATGACGGAGAGCTCTTCCATCTCGAACAGGGCCTTGACGCCCAGAGCCTGCATCCGCGGCCCGGCGATCCCTTCAAACTGCGCGTCCGGATAGCGGACTTGCAGCTCGCGCACCAGACCGGCAGCCAGAATGTCGCCGGAGACCTCTCCGGCGACGATACCGATACGAACCGGATCAGGCACGGATGATCCCGCGCTCGTTGTCTTTGAGGAAGTCCACATAGAGCTGGACGGCCGGCTCGGCTTGCGCCATCTCGATCAACACCGGCAGCACCTCTTCGATGGTCTTGCCGGAGCGGAAGATCTCTTTGTAGGCACGCTTGACGGCAGAAATGGCCTCAGGCGTATAACCGCGGCGACGCAGACCTTCGGAATTGACCCCGAATGGCTTGGCGTAGTTGCCGGCAGCCATCACGTAAGGCGGCACATCCTTGTTCAGGGCGGCACAGCCACCGACGAAGGCGTGAGCACCGACGCGGCCGAACTGGTGAATGGCGGAGAGACCACCAAAGATCACGAAATCACCGATCACCACGTGGCCCGCCAGGGTCGCGTTGTTGGCGAAGATGCAGTTGTCACCGATGATGCAGTCGTGGGCAACGTGAACGTTGACCATGAAGAGGTTACCGCTCCCCACCTTGGTCAGGGATTGATCCTGAATGGTGCCACGGTGGAAGGTGCAGTTCTCGCGAATGACGTTGTTGTCGCCAATCTCGAGGAAAGTGCGCTCACCGGCGTACTTCTTGTCCTGGCAATCCTCACCGATGGAGGTGTGCTGGAAGATCTTGTTGCCGCAACCAATCTTGGTCGGGCCCTTGATCACCACGTGGGAGCCCACCCAGGTGTTGTCGCCGATTTCAACCTCGGCGCCGATGACAGAAAAGGGGCCGATTTCAACCCCTTTACCGATCACGGCAGACTCATGGACGATGGCAGTATCGTGAATGGTGGCAGTCTGGTCGATCACGTGTGTTAAACCTCGCGTTTGGCGCACATCAGCTCGGCGGTACAGACCACTTCACCGTCGACGGTAGCGACACCGGTGAACTTGGCAATACCGCGACGCTCTTTCAGGAACTCCACGTCGAGCACCAGTTGATCACCGGGGCCGACCGGGCGCTTGAAGCGAGCGTTGTCGATTGAGGCAAAATAGTAGAGTTCGTTGGGAGACGGCTTGCCCACCATGGTAAAGGCCAGGATACCGGTGGCCTGTGCCATTGCTTCCAGGATCAGTACCCCCGGGAACACCGGCTTGGCCGGAAAGTGCCCCTGGAAGATCGGCTCGTTGAAGGAGACGTTCTTGATGGCGCGCAGGGTTTTGCGCTCATCGCTGATCTCGTAGTCGTCTACACGATCCACCATCAGGAAAGGATAACGGTGGGGCAGCAGATCCATGATTTCCTGGATACCCAGGCTCTTCTTTTCAGTAGTCAAAACAGTACCCTATACCAATCGTGATTATTCTTGATCCAGCTTCTTCTCAAGCTTGCTTAACCGCTTGTGCATCTCTTCGATACGCATCACCCGGGCGGCGGTCTTGCGCCACTCTTTATTGGTTTGCAAAGGGATGCCGGAAGAGTAGACACCGGGCTCGGTAATGGGTCGCATCACCATGGCCATACCGGTAACGGTGGCCTGGTCGCAGATCTCCATATGCCCGTTAAAGACGGAAGCGCCGCCAATGATACAGTATTTGCCGACCTTGAGACTACCTGCCATCACGGTGGAGCCCGCCACGGCGGTGCCGTAGCCGATCTCAACGTTGTGGGCGATCTGGCACTGGTTGTCGATGATGACGTTGTCAGCGATGCGGGTATCTTCCAGCGCACCGCGGTCGATGGTGGTGCAGGCACCGATCTCGACCCGGTTGCCAATGGTCACGCCGCCGAGCTGGGGGATCTTGATCCACTCGCCACGCTCGTTGGCATAACCGAAACCATCGGCACCGATCACTGTACCGGATTGAACCAGACAGTCGGTACCCATGGTCACATTATGATAGAGGGTGACGTTGGCCCACAGCCGGGAGCGAGCTCCCAGCCGGGTATCTTTGCCAACGAAACAACCCGGGCCAACGCGGACATCGTCACCCAGCACAACGCCGGATTCGATCACTGCATTGGCACCGATGGCCACTCTCTCGCCCAGCTGGACGTCGGCCGCGATGACGGCACTCGGATGGATATCCATGGCCGGCTGCGGGGTGGTGTCCAGCAGTTGGGCTACCCGGGCAAAACCCACGTAGGGATCCTTGAGCACCAGCGCATTGGTGGGACAGAAAGGGAGATCCGCTTCTGTAATGAGCACGGCAGTCGCCTTGCTCTGCTCCAGATAAGAGCGGTACTTCTTGTTGGACAGGAAGGTAATCTCACCCTCCCCGGCCTTTTCCAGTGTCGCTACCTTGCGGATTTCCAGGGTTCCGTCGCCATGGACCTGGGCCCCCAGTTGCTGGGCCAGCTGTGCGAGAGTGAATGCCATCAATTAGTTGCTCTTGCTTACCTGAGAAATAACCTGGCCGGAGATGTCCAGCTTGCTGGCGGCATACGGGGCGGCATTGCGCTCCAGCACCAGATCGTAACCATTGCTCTTGGCGATGGAATCGATAGCAGCTTGCACCTTGGTCAGGATCTTGTTGCGCTCTTCAGACTGACGACGGCCGTTGTCCTGCTCGAATGCCTGGCGCTTCTGGTTGAACTCCATCTGCAGCTTGGCCAGCTTCTCCTGGCTCTGCTTCTTCTGCTCGGCGCTCATGAAGGCTTCATCCTTGCGGAACTTCTCGACCAGCTTCTGGCCTTCCTGTTCCAGCTTCTGCAGCTCGCGCATGCGCGGCTCGAACTCGCCTTTCAGCTTGGCGGAAACAGCTTCACGCTGGGGCAGCTTTTGGAAGACTTCGCCCATGTCAACCACGGCAATCTTGGTCTCAGCGAAGGCAGAACCCATGCCGGCAGCCATCAGTGCAAAGCTCAAACCAGCTACTTTCAACGCTTTATTCACACTTACTCCTTGTTCCCTCATGGCGAGGGCTACCTGATTTACCCGATTATGCAAGCGGCATTGATACCGTCTTGTTACCTGGTGAGGCACGCAAGCTGCGCGTCCCATCATTGAAGACCCCCACCGCATAGGTGGGGGTGAAACACTCATCAGAAGGTACGGCCGATGTTGAAGGAGAAAAACTCGGTACGGTCACCCTCATATTTCTTGATTGGCTTGGCCAGGGCGAATACCAGCGGGCCCATGGGCGAGAGCCACTGCAGGGAGACACCGGCAGAGACCCGGATATTGCCCGGATTGGAATAGTCCTGGCTCAGGTAGTTGCAATCCGCTCCTGCAGCACAGGGGTAAGCGCCATTGGCAAAATCAGTGCTCCAGACAGTACCGGCATCAATAAAGGCGGTAGAGCGGATCTGCGGACGGTAGGTCTCGGAGACGAACGGGGTCGGGAAGACCAGTTCGAACGAGGCCACTGCCAGTGCGTTGCCACCGATCGAGGTGTCGGAACCTTCGTAGCTGCCGGTCTCACACGGCTGACTGCCAGTACAAGCGCCCGCCCCCGGTTTGTTGTAGGTCTTGTAAATCGCCTTGGGACCAATGGTATTGCTCTTGAAGCCGCGCACCGTATCGAAACCACCGGCGTAGTAGTTTTCGAAGAAGGGCAGCATGGGGTCATCACCATAACCATTACCATAAGAGACCCGACCCTTGCCGATCATTACCCAACTGTGATCCGCATCGAGCGGGAAGTAGTGGGCATTTTCGGCAGAGAGCTTGTAGTACTGCAGCTCCATACCCGGCACGGTTACCTTGGCGTTAACTCGCTGACGGTCACCGGCAGTCGGGAACATCCCCTTGTTCAGGGTGGAGCGGGTCCAGCCAGCGGTCACATCGACTGTCACGAAGTCGAGGTTGGCACCATCCTGCGAGTAGAGGTTCCAGAACTGATCCATCTGCACCGACTGGCGATTGCTGTTCCACTGATCCCAGCAGTAGGTGTTGCCATTGGTATCCGGGTTGTCCTTCAGACACTCCTGATAGTTCTGGGCATTGAATGACGGACGGCTCAGCTTGGTGCTCTCGATACCGGTACTGAAGTCGAGACGGTTGAACTCGTTGACCGGGAAACCGCTGGAGAGACGGAAACCGATGGTTTCGTTCTCGTAATCAACGATATCGGCATCATCGGCGCGGAACTGGTTGTAGTAGACCCGACCACCCAGGCTGACGCCATCAACGGTGAAGTAAGGGTCGTTGTAGCTCAAGTCAACGTTCTTGGAATAGTCATTGGTGCTGGCGTTGATAGAGACCGTTTTACCGGTACCCATAAAGTTATTCTGGGAGATCCCCGCCTGCAGGCTCAGGCCCGACTCGGTACCGTAGCCCACCCCCGCGTTGATGGAGCCGGCCGGCTGCTCTTTGACTTTGAAGTCGAGATCCACCAGATCCTCGTTGCCCGGCACCCGCTTGGTGTCCACTTCGACGCTCTCGAAGTAGCCAAGGCGGTTGAGACGGCTCTTGGACTGCTCGATGTTGTCGGAGGAGAGCCAGGTACCCTCCATCTGGCGCATCTCGCGGCGCAGCACCTGATCTTCGGTAGTGGCATTGCCACTGAAGTTGATATTGCGCACATAGACGCGCGGACCCGGCTCAACGTTGACGATCAGCTCTACTTCCTTGGTCTTGTCGTTGATCTGCGGGAAGGTGACCACCTTCGGATAGGCGTAACCATAACGACCGAGGAACTTGGAGAGCACCTCTTCGGTGTGGGTCACCTGGCTTGCAGAGTAGGTACTACCGGCAGCGATTGGGATCAACCCCTTCATCTCGCCACCGCGATCGATCAGATCACCCTTGAGCTGGACACCGGAAACTTTGTACTGCTCCCCTTCCTTGATGTTGAGGGTGACGTAGACCCCCTTCTTGTCGGGGGTCATGGAGACCTGGGTGGACTCCTGCTGGAAACGGATATAGCCGCGATCCATATAGTAGGAGCGCAGGGTCTCGATATCCCCCGCCAGCTTCTGCTTCTGATAGCGCTGATCAGCGGTGAAGTTCCACCAGGGCACCTCGTCACGCAGGGAGAGCTGGGCAATCAGCTTCTCTTCAGGGAAGACGCTGTTGCCAACGATGTTGATCTGCTGGATCTTGGCTGCCTGTCCTTCGACGAAGGTGAACTTCAGATCGACCCGATTGCGCGGCAACGGAGTGACGATGGCCTTGACCCTGGCGGAGTATTTACCCACGCCATAGTAGAAATCTTCGAGCCCCTTCTCGAGGGAGGTGAGCACGGTGCGATCCAGCGGGTCGCCGACACGGATGCCGGAGGACTCCAGACTCTGGGTCAGTTGCTCCTCTTTGATATCCTTGTTACCAGCAAACTCGATGCTGGAGATGGTCGGACGCTCCTTGACCATCACCTGCAGCACCTGGCCGTCACGGTAAACCTTCACATCCTCGAAGTTACCCGAGGCATAGAGCTTTTTGATGGCGCTGGCCAGTGCCACGGAATCGACGTTATCACCGACCCGGATCGGCAGGTTCAACAGTGCGGCACCCAGGGTCACCCGTTGCAGACCTTCGACCTGGATATCTTGCACCACAAAAGAGGCAGGGGCCGCCTGGGCCAGGAAACTGGCACCCAGCAGGCAACTCAACACCAATGCTTTTTTAACAGCCATTTTGTTCTTATGTGTCCTTGTTGATGCTCTGGCCTCAGAGGCGAGCGAAATCGTTAAACAGCGCAATGCCCATCAATAACATCAGAATGGCGGCGCCGATCCTGAAACCCACTTCCTGTATTTTCTCTGATACCGGCTTGCCGGTGACCGCTTCGATCAGGAAATAGACCAGATGGCCACCATCGAGCACCGGCAGGGGAAACAGATTGATAATCCCCAGGTTGACGCTGATCAGCGCCAGAAAACTCAAGAAATAGACCAAACCATAGTCGGCACTGCTGCCGGCGCCCTTGGCAATGGAGATGGGGCCGCTCAGGTTGTCCAGCGACACGATGCCACCAATCAGCTTGCCAATCATGTCAAAGGTGAGCGTGATCAGGCTCCAGGTCTTGTCCGCGCCATGCCACAGCGCCTGCAAAGGCCCATACTGTAACAGAATTCGATATTCATCCGGTAATGGAACCAGTTGCGGTGAGAGACCGACGAATCCAACCAGCTTGCCCTGCACCTTGCGGCTATCCGGGGTCAGGGTCACGTTGAGATCACTGTTGTTGCGCTCAACCACCACTTGCAGGGGTTCGCCCGGTGCCTGCTGCACCAGCTCGACAAACTGGGCCCACGCGGTAATAGGCTGATCGCCGACCTGTTTGATACGGTCACCGACCTGCAGACCCGCCTTTTCACTGGCACTTTTGGCTACCACAGAGGCAACCACAGGCAGCACTTTGCCACTCAGGGGGACGATCCCCAGACTGCCAATGGGCGACTCTTTATCCGGATCGAAGGTCCAGCCGGTCAGCGACAAGGTTTTGTCGGTGGCATAGCTGGTATTGGGTGCCTGAACCTTTAGAGTCACAGCATCATCACCCAGATGACTGATAAGGGCATAGGTGACGCTCTCCCAGTCACCGGTCTGCTCATCGCCGACCCCGACAATCTCCATCCTGGGCAGCAGACCCGCCTCGGCCACGATGGAGGCCGGACGCACTTCACCGATCACCGGCTTGACGCTCGGCACCCCGATGATAAACATCAGCCAGAGGGCAAACAGGGCAAAGACGAAGTTGGCCATGGGACCTGCGGCAACAATCGCCATCCGCGCCCAGACACTCTTGTGGTTGAAGGCGTACTGTTCGTCACCGGGCTTGAGCTCATCAACTCGGCCATCGAGCATCTTGACGTAACCACCGAGGGGGATCAGCGCCAGCACATATTCGGTGCCATCCTTACCCATCCGGCGCCAGATCGCCTTGCCAAAACCGATGGAGAAGCGTTCTACCTTGACGCCACAGCGACGGGCCACCCAGAAGTGGCCAAACTCGTGCACCGCGACCAGCAGGCCCAGCGCAACAACAAAAGCGCCGATATTCCACAACACACCACCCATCAGCCAAGCTCCTCAATCAAAGTGTGAGCACGGGCTCTTGCCGCACCGTCCAGGGCAAACAGATCATCGAGCGAGCCGACTGCGCTGCTCTCCAGCGCCAGCATCACTGCCTCGTTGATCCGGGCAATATCCATAAAGCCGATGCGCCCGCCCAAGAAGGCTGCAACCGCCTCCTCATTGGCCGCATTGAGCGCAGTGGTCGCCGCTTGTCCCTTCTGGCAGGCATTGATGGCCAGCGCCAGACAGGGGTAGCGATCATAATCAGGCCGGATAAAGCTGAACTCTCCGACACTGAAGAAATCCAAAGGTTCCACACTGGAGGGGATGCGATTGGGATAAGCCAGCGCATGGGCGATGGGGGTACACATATCCGGATTGCCAAGCTGAGCCAGCACGGAGCCATCCTTGTACTGCACCATGGAGTGGATCACCGACTGCGGGTGGATCACCACCTGGATCTGCTCGGGCGCCGCATTGAACAGCCAGCGCGCCTCGATGTACTCCAGCCCCTTGTTGATCATGGTGGCGGAGTCGACCGAAATCTTGGCCCCCATCGACCAGTTGGGATGCGCGATGGCCTGCGCCGGTGTCACCTTGGCCAGCTCGCTGATCTCGGTGTAACGGAACGGGCCGCCGGAACCAGTCAGCAAAATCTTGCTGATCCCCGCCGCCGCCAGATCGCAAAAACCGGGCTGGCGCTGCACGGCAGTCGGCAGACACTGGAAGATGGCATTGTGTTCGCTGTCGATGGGCAGCAGCTCTGCGCCATGCTCGCGCACGGCCTCCATGAAGAAAGCACCGGACATCACCAGCGCCTCCTTATTGGCCAGCAAAATACGCTTGCCGGCACGCACTGCGGTCATGGTCGGGGCCAGACCGGCCGCCCCCACAATGGCGGCCATCACGCTATGGGCGTCGGGGTGAGCGGCAACCTCGCAAAGGGCTGCTGCACCAGACATGACCCGGGTCGCACTGCCGTGCGCTTTCAGACGGGCAGCCAGTTCACGGGCGGCATCCTCATCGACCATCACGGCAAAATGGGGGGAGAATTCGAGGCAGTCCCGCAACATGGCATCCACGTTACGGGCGGCGGTCAACGCCAACACTTGCCAACTGCCCGGGTTATGGCGCAGCACTTTCAAGGTACTCTGACCGATGGAGCCGGAGGCCCCCAGAATAACCAGTGACTTGTGCATCAGAACTCCTGACTGAGTAGCAGATAACTGAGCAGAAACACCGGCAGGGCGGCGGTCAGGCTGTCGATCCGGTCGAGAATGCCACCATGGCCCGGCAGCAGGGTGCCGGAGTCCTTGATGCCCGCTTCACGCTTGAACATGCTCTCGGTCAGATCGCCGAGCACGGAAGCCAGCACCGCCAGCAGGGAACAAAACAGCACAGTGGCCATCTTGGCAGGAACAAATCCCATCGACCAGGTAACGCCGATGGCCAGCAGACTGGCGGTAAAGAGGCCGCCGCACATCCCTTCGATAGTTTTGCCCGGACTCACAGCCGGTGCCAGCTTGTGCTTGCCGAACGCCTTGCCGAAAAAATACGCGCCAGAATCTGCCGCCCAGACCAGCCCCATCACAAACAACAGGATCCAGGCGCCCATCATGGGGTCATGGTAAAAGTTGTAACCACGGATGGCCACCAGCGACCAGAAGAAGGGAACCAGGGTCACCAGACCAAACAGGGACTTGAGCCAGATAGACTCTTTCCACAACTTGGCGCTCTGGGGATAGCGCAGCACCAGCAGCAAACCCAGCAGCCACCAGCTTGCTGCGGTCCAGAGTACGCCCATCACGAGGGGGTGCAGGTGGGGCGTCCAGAGTTGCTCCACCGGCAGCCAAAAGAGGCTGGCACCGAGCAACAGACAAAATACGATGGGTAACCATTGCTGCGGAGCAGCAGAGACAAACCCACTCCATTCACGACTTGCCAACAAAAACACCAGCGCTGCCAACAGGGCAAAAAATTTCAAAGGCAAAAAGAAGAGCGCCCCCAACACCAGGGGGATCAGCATCAAAGCAGTAATAATTCGTTGTTTTAGCAAAAGAAACCTCTCTCTTGGGAGCGGGGTTTAGCCGGTCTGCTGCTCGGCGATCAATTCCCGTATCTGTTCACCCGTACAACCGAAACGACGCTCGCGAGCAACGAAGGAGGCAACGGCCTCACTGAACTCTGCCTCGTTGAAATCGGGCCACAACACCGGTGTAAAGTAGAGCTCGGCATAGGCGAGCTGCCATAAAACAAAGTTGCTGATGCGATGATCGCCACCGGTACGGATCAACAGGTCCACGGGTGGCAGATCGGCCATGCAAACCTCGCGGGTCAACATGGACTCATCGATGTCGTCTGCTGCCAACTCACCGGCTGCGACCGCCTTGGCCAGCTTGCGGGCCGCCTGGGCAATATCCCACTGGCCGCCATAGTTGGCCGCAATATTCAGGGTCAACCCCTTGTTATCGGCGGTCAAGGCCTCCGCCTTGGCGATCTTGAGCTGCAACCGTTCGCTAAAGCGAGCAGTATCGCCAATCACCTTGAGCCGGATCCCGTTGGTGTGCAGTTTCTGCACCTCACGACCCAGCACGGTAATGAAGAGCTCCATCAAGGCGCTGACCTCCCCTTCCGGGCGGCGCCAGTTCTCGCTGGAGAAGGCAAACAGGGTCAATGCCTCGATCTTGGCACGCGCAGCAAAGGTCACTGCCTCACGCACTGACTTGACGCCCGCCTTGTGGCCATAAACCCGCATCTTGCCTCGGTTTTGGGCCCAGCGACCATTACCATCCATGATGATGGCGACGTGACGGGGTAAAGACGAGTTGGCACAATCACCCAACGCAGCCAAAAGCGACATGTAATTCTCCCACAAAGACAAAAGCGCCGTGCAGGGGCACTACACGGCGCTCGTAATATACCTTTCAGGCGCTTAGATTTCCATTAGCTCCTTCTCCTTTGCAGCAAGGGCCTCATCGACCAGCTTGATGTAGGAGTCGGTCAGCTTCTGGATCTCTTCCTGAGCGCGACGATCGTCGTCTTCGGAGATCTCTTTGTCCTTGAGCAGCGCTTTCAGGTCGGCGTTGGCGTCACGACGGATGTTGCGCACGGCGACACGGGCGTTCTCCGCTTCACCACGCACCACCTTGGTCAGGTCACGACGACGCTCTTCGGTCAGCGGCGGCAGCGGCACACGCAGGGTCTGACCGTTGCTGGAGGGATTGAGGCCCAGATCGGAGGTCAGGATCGCCTTCTCTACCGCCTGGATCATGGAGCGGTCAAAAATGGAGATGGAGAGGGTGCGAGCATCTTCTGCAACCACGTTGGCCAGCTGCTTCAGCGGAGTGGCTGCACCGTAGTACTCAACCTGGATGCCGTCGAGCAGGCTCGGGTGAGCACGGCCGGTACGGATCTTGGACATCTGGGTCTTGAGTGACTCGACACTCTTGCCCATGCGCTCCTTGGCGTCGTTTTTAATCTCGTTGATCACAGCGGTTTTCCTTTTGGCGAACGAGCCGCCGCGCGGCTCGCATCTATTTTATTTGCTGACGTAATGGATCAGGGTTCCTTCCGGCTCACCCATGATAACCCGGCGCAACGCACCCGGTTTGTTCATGTTGAACACGCGGATCGGCAGATCATGGTCACGTGCCAGAGTAAAGGCAGCAAGATCCATCACCTTGAGCTCTTTTTCAAGAACTTCATCATAACTCAATTCATGATACAGCACGGCATCCGGATTCTTGACCGGATCTTCGTTGTATACACCATCGACCTTGGTGGCTTTGAGCACCACATCGGCTTCAATTTCGATCCCGCGCAGACAGGCCGCAGAATCGGTAGTAAAGAAGGGGTTGCCGGTACCGGCAGAGAAAATCACCACTTTGCCAGCGCGCAGCTGGCTGATTGCCTCGGCCCAGCTATAGGAGTCACAGACACCCTGCAGGGAGATGGCAGACATCAGACGGGCATTCACATAAGCACGATGCAGGGCATCACGCATGGCCAGACCGTTCATCACGGTTGCCAGCATACCCATGTGGTCGCCCACCACTCGGTTCATGCCCGCTTTGGCAAGCCCGGCTCCGCGGAACAGGTTGCCGCCACCGATGACCAGACCGACCTGAACCCCCAACTCAACCAGTTCCTTGATCTCTTGGGCCATCCGCTCCAGCACCGCCGGATCAATGCCGAAACCCTCGGATCCTTGCAGGGCTTCACCACTCAACTTCAGAAGAACACGTCTGTATGCAGGTTTGGGATTGGTACTCATGTCACTGATTCCTGGTCATATAAAGACCGCGACATAAGTCGCGGTCTGGGGAAACGGAAAAACCGGTTCGATTAGGCCTTCTGAGCGGCCGCGATTTGAGCTGCAACTTCAGCAGCGAAATCGGTCTCTTGCTTCTCGATGCCTTCGCCCACTTCGAAACGGGTGAAGGAGACAACGTCAGCGCCTTCTTTCTTCAGCAGCTCGGCAACGGTCATGGAAGGATCTTTCACGAACGGCTGACCAGTCAGGGAAACCTCACCGGTGAACTTCTTCATGCGGCCTTCAACCATCTTCTCGGCGATCTCTTTCGGCTTGCCGGAGTTGATGGCGATGTCGATCTGGATTTCGCGC
Source organism: Aeromonas sp. (assembly GCF_050633025.1). Classification (GTDB taxonomy): domain Bacteria; phylum Pseudomonadota; class Gammaproteobacteria; order Enterobacterales; family Aeromonadaceae; genus Aeromonas. The sequence continues at coordinate 9,125 of NZ_JBODRQ010000030.1, read as the reverse complement.
TCTTTGGCAACGACTTCAGCAGATACGTCTTCAGGCTTGACGAATTGCGGGCTGTTGGCAGCTACGTGCATGGCCAGATCTTTGGCCAGCTCGTCGGAACCACCGGTCAGCTTGGTGATAACACCGATGCGGGAACCGTGAACGTAGGTACCCAGGTTGTCACCTTCAACCAGCATCACGCGACGCAGGTTCATGTTCTCACCGATCTTGGCGATCAGGTTGGTGATGGTCAGCTCTACGGACTCACCGTTGCCGAAGTCAGCGGCTTTCAGCGCGTCAACGTCAGCAATCTTCTGGGTAGCAGCGATCTCGACGATCTTCTGACCCATGGCCAGGAAACCGGCATCCTTGGAAACGAAGTCAGTCTCGCAGTTCAGCTCGATCATGACGGCAACGTTGCCTTCGGTACGGGCGAAGATCACACCTTCAGCGGCGATACGGCCAGCTTTCTTGGCGGCTTTGGCCTGACCGGATTTACGCATGTTCTCGATGGCCAGCTCGATATCGCCGTTGGCCTCTTCCAGTGCTTTTTTGCAATCCATCATGCCAGCGGCGGTGCGCTCGCGCAGTTCTTTTACCAGGGCGGCAGAAATGTTTGCCATGTCCAGTATCCTCGGTCTTGAATTGACAAGAAACAGGGGCCACAAGGGCCCCTGCTAACCAATTACATCAGCTTGGTTAATAAGGGCTTTGCAGTCCTTATCAATTACTCAGCTTCAACGAAGCCATCTTGTTCGGCTTGAACAACGATGTCCTGAGCGCGAGCTTCCAGTACGGTGTCAGCAGCAGCATTCAGGTACAGCTGAACAGCACGGATAGCGTCGTCGTTACCCGGGATGACATAGTCAACGCCGTCCGGGTTGGAGTTGGTATCAACGATGGAAACTACCGGGATACCCAGGTTGTTGGCTTCTTTGATAGCGATGTGCTCGTGGTCGGCATCGACAACGAACAGAACGTCAGGCAGGCCGCCCATGTTCTTGATACCACCCAGGCTCTTCTCCAGCTTTTCCATTTCGCGAGTACGCATCAGCGCCTCTTTCTTGGTCAGCTTGTCGAAGGTACCGTCCTGGCTCTGGGTTTCCAGATCTTTCAGGCGCTTGATGGACTGACGAACGGTTTTCCAGTTGGTCAGCATACCGCCCAGCCAGCGGTGGTTAACATAGAACTGGTCGCAACGCTCAGCGGCTTCTTTTACGGCTTCAGACGCGGCACGCTTGGTACCTACGAACAGTACCTTGCCTTTCTTGGCAGCTACGGAGCTGATGAAGTTCATGGCATCGTCAAACATCGGAACGGTTTTTTCCAGGTTGATGATGTGAACCTTGCTGCGGGCACCGAAGATGTAGGATTTCATTTTCGGGTTCCAGTAACGAGTCTGGTGACCGAAGTGAACGCCGGCTTGCAGCATGTCGCGCATAGAAACTTTAGCCATTTTATACCTCTGTATTGGGGTTAGGCCTCCACACATCCCATATAACCGACCCGTTAAGGCACCCCGGTATATGTGTCGATGTGTGTGTGTTGTTTAAGTAAGGGTGATGAAATCGGGACGCATGTTCCCCATTCCGGCGCGCTTTATACCATAACTTTGACCACGACACCACCGGCCAACACCCTAAACAGGTGTAAATCTGGATCCCGCCAGGGGATGCTGCGACGCCGATTTGACGTTGTGATGACAATCACACTGGAAGTACGCGGGGGTTGCGGATAAAATTTTGGCCTGATTGCAAACGCATCTATTTTTCATTACCTGTCCTGTCCGCCCTCGCAGGCCCGGTGGCAGGCCGCAAGAGAGATCCCATGTCCATTAAAATCAAGACACCGGAAGAGATTGAAAAGATGCGCGTTGCCGGCCAATTGGCCGCCGATGTGCTGGTCATGATTGCGTCCCATGTCAAAGCTGGCGTCACCACTGACGAACTGAACACCCTCTGCCACGATTATATTGTCGATGTACAACAGGCCATTCCGGCTCCGCTCAACTACCACGGCTTCCCCAAATCCATCTGCACCTCGGTGAACGATGTGATCTGCCACGGCATCCCGAACCACAAGAAGCTGCGTGATGGCGACATCGTCAACCTCGACATCACCGTCATCAAGGATGGCTACCACGGCGATACCTCCGCCATGTTCATCGTGGGGGAAACCACCCCGCTGCGCCGCCAGCTCTGCAAGGTTGCGCAAGAGAGCCTCTACGCTGCCATCAAGACGGTGCGTCCGGGTGCCTGCATTACCGAGATTGGCGCCGTTATTCAGCCCATCGTCGAGAAGGCTGGTTTCTCCGTGGTGCGTGACTACTGTGGTCACGGCATCGGTGCCGAGTTCCACGAAGAGCCGCAGATCCTCCACTATCGCAACAGCGGTAAGCTGGAGTTGAAAGCGGGCATGTGCTTTACCATCGAGCCCATGGTCAACAGCAAGAAGTATCACTGCAAGGTCAATCCGAAGGATGGCTGGACCGTGACCACCAAGGATGGCGGCGACTCCGCCCAGTGGGAGCACACCCTGCTGGTGACCGAGGATGGCTGCGAGGTGCTCACCCTGCGCCCCGATGACACTATCGACCGCTTCATCAAACACAGCTAACATCGAACCCCGGCCCTGAACTTCCAAAGCGCCGGGGTTTTTACTTCTGTTTCAGCCATTTGCCTGCCACTTGCGTGTGAGATGCCATGGACGCCAGCCTGCTTTCCCCTCATTTGTTACCCGACGATCAGCTCACCCGTGACAACTGCAAAGAGTACCTGAGCCGCTTTCTCGGCTGGCTGCACGCCCGCTTCGATGCCGGTGACAACATCATCGAACTGGTCGCCACCCGCTCCGAATATATGGATCAGCTGCTCTGCCGCCTCTGGCAGAAGTTCGGTTTCGACAAGAGCGACCTCACCCTCATTGCGGTGGGGGGCTATGGCCGCGGCGAGCTGCACCCCCACTCCGATATCGACCTGCTGATCCTCTATGATGGCGATGAACTGGACGAGGTGCTGGGGCTGCGGATCGGCGAGTTCATCACCTTGCTCTGGGACCTCAAACTGGAGGTGGGTCAGGCGGTGCGCAACGTGGCGGAGTGTCTCGAGCAGGGGCGCGCCGATATTACGGTCGCCACCAACCTCATCGAGGCCCGCTACATCACCGGTCGCCAGGAAGGCTTCCGGCAACTGAAAGAGGCGACCGGCCCCCAGCACTTCTGGCCGAGCGAAGCCTTCTTTCGCGCCAAGCGCCAGGAGCAGGCGGAGCGTCATCAGCAGTTTCTCGGCACCGCCTACAAGCTGGAGCCCGATCTCAAGAGCAATCCGGGTGGCCTGCGGGATATTCAAACCCTCGCCTGGGTCGCCCGCCGCCACTTTGGCGCCACCACCCTGTTCGAGATGACCAGCCACGGCTTTCTCAATCGCGCCGAGTACCGCGAGCTGCTCGACTGCCAGAATTTTCTCTGGAAGGTGCGTTTCGCCCTGCATATGGCCATCAACAAGGGGGATAACCGCCTGCTGTTCGACCGCCAGCGCACCGTAGCCCAGATGCTGGGGTTCGAGGGCGAAGGCAACACCCCGGTCGAGCAGATGATGAAGCGCTTCTACCAGACGGTGCGGCGGGTCTCCGAGCTCAACGAGATGCTGCTGCAGCTGTTTGACGAGGCGATCCTCGGCAACAGCGCCATGGATGTGCGCCGCCTCTCCGACGAGTTCCAGCTCCGTGGCCTCCTCATCGATGCGGTGGATGCACAGCTGTTTAGCCGTGAACCGGCCGCTATCCTGCGTCTCTTCTATCAGATGGCCCAGCATCCCGAGATTGCGGGCATCCACTCGGCCACCCTGCGCCAACTGCGCGAGGCGCGCCGCAAACTCAACTGCTGGTTGCAGGACTTGCCTGACTGCCGTCGCCTCTTTATGGCGCTGCTGCGCCACCCCAACGGCATCGGCCTGCCGCTCACCCTGATGCACAAATACGGCATCCTCGCCGCCTACCTGCCGCAGTGGAACCTCATCGTCGGCCAGATGCAGTTCGACATGTTCCACGCCTACACGGTGGATGAGCACACCCACCGACTGCTCAAGAACATTCACCAGTTCCCCAATCCGGCCAGTCGCCAGAGCCACCCGCTCTGCCACGAGGTCTTCACCCGGCTGCGCAAACCGGAGCTGCTCAGCATCGCCGCCCTGTTCCACGACATCGCCAAGGGGCGGCGTGGCGATCACTCGGAGCTCGGCGCCGTCGATGCGCTGGAGTTCTGCCAGCTGCACGGTCTGGATCGCTACGAGAGCCGACTGGTCGCCTGGCTGGTGCGCCACCATCTGCTGATGTCGGTCACCGCCCAGCGCCGCGATATCTACGATCCCGACGTGGTCACCGATTTTGCCCAGAAGGTGCGCGACGAACAGCATCTCGACCTGCTCTACTGCCTTACCGTGGCCGATATCTGCGCCACCAACGACACCCTGTGGAACGACTGGAAGGGCACCCTGCTGCGGGAGCTCTACTTCGCGACCCAGAAGGCGCTGCGCCAGGGGTTGGAGAACCCGCCCGACATGCGGCTGCGCATTCGCGAAAACCAGCGTCAAGCCAAGCAACTGCTGGCGCAACGAGATGTATCGGAAGAGGCAATCAACCAGCTCTGGGCCGATTTCAAGGCCGACTACTTCCTGCGCCACAGCCCGGAGCAGATCGCCTGGCACTGCCGCCACATCATCGAGCATGGCGACAATCCGGCACCGCTGGTGATCATCGGCAAACACCCGACCCGCGGCGGCAGCGAGGTGTTTATCTACTGCCGCGATACCCCGAATCTGTTTGCCACCGTGGCCTCGGCGCTGGATCAGAAGAACCTCAACATCCACGACGCCCAGATCATGAACTCGCGCAGCAACTATGTGCTCGATACCTTCGTGGTGCTGGAGCCGAGCGGCGAGCCCATCAGCCCCAACCGCACCGCCACCATCAAGAAGGCGCTGGAGAAGGCGCTGCTGGAGCCGGGCAAGCTGGTGCTGCGCAACAAGCCGTTGTCACGGCGCCACCGCCAGTTCAGCGTGCCGACCCGAGTGGTCTTCCTGCCTCATAAAGGGGAGAGCCGTCACACCCTGATGGAGCTGACGGCCCTCGATACCCCCGGCCTACTGGCGCGGATCGGTGCCGTTTTCCAGCAGTGCGGACTGTCGCTGCACGCCGCCAAAATCGCCACTTTCGGTGAGAGGGTCGAGGACTTTTTCAGCCTGACCAGCCTCGATGGCGAACCATTGACCGCCGAACAGCAAAAACAGCTGGAAGAGCGACTGGTACACCAGCTCAACCCCCAGCAGTCGGTACTGGATTAAGCGAATAGTGATTCGAAAGAGGCTGATTGTCGGTTTTTTTTGCCATGCCAAACAACCGGTTGGCGCACACCGGATGAAGAAATGGCCGCTGGCAGGAAGAATTGCGGTCAACCCCTTAAAAACAGTCGGAAAAGTGTGATACAACAAACAGAATTTTTTAAAGGAAACCTGTCATGACCGAGTTGCAACAGATCATTGAAGCGGCCTTCGAGCGCCGCGATACCATTACCCCGAGCACTGTGGACAGCGCTACCAAATCCGCCATCCTGCAAGTCATCGAACTGCTGGACTCCGGCAAGGCCCGTGTTGCCGAGAAGCTCGCCGGTGAGTGGGTTGTCCATCAGTGGTTGAAGAAAGCGGTACTGCTCTCGTTTCGTATCAACGACAACGGCATCATCAAGGGCGACGATGCCCAATACTACGACAAGGTTCCCCTCAAGTTCTCCAACTACACCGAAGAGCAGTTCAAGGCCGCCGGTGTACGCGTGGTACCGCCTGCGACCGCCCGCAAAGGCTCCTTTATCGCCCCCAATACCGTGCTGATGCCCTCCTATGTCAACATCGGCGCCTACGTTGACGAAGGCACCATGGTCGACACCTGGGCCACCGTCGGTTCTTGCGCCCAGATCGGTAAAAATGTCCACCTCTCCGGCGGCGTCGGCATCGGCGGCGTGCTGGAGCCGCTGCAGGCCAACCCCACCATCATCGAAGACAACTGCTTTATCGGTGCCCGCTCCGAAGTGGTTGAAGGGGTCATCGTCGAGGAAGGTTCCGTCATCTCCATGGGCGTCTTCATCGGCCAGTCCACCCGCATCTATGACCGGGAGACCGGCGAAATTCACTACGGCCGCGTACCGGCTGGCTCCGTGGTTGTCTCTGGCTCCCTGCCCTCCAAGTGCGGCAAATACAGCCTCTACGCGGCGGTGATCGTCAAGAAGGTGGATGCCAAGACCCGCGCCAAGGTCGGCATCAACGCCCTGCTGCGCTCCATCGACGAGTAAGCGGTTTTGCTGTGATTTCAAAGGGCGCCTGATGGCGCCCTTTTTGATTTTGGCGCCCCTGTCACAGGCAAGCCATGAGGCATCGGTTAAGATTGATGGGACAGGATCGTTTCACACTGAGGAAGCCTGATGTACGAGAATCTAAAGAGCCTGGGGATCCAGGATCCCGCCTCCGTTGACAGCTACACCCTGCGCCAGGAGGCCAACCACGACATCCTCAAGATCTACTTCAAGAAGCAGAAGGGCGAGTTCTTCGCCAAGAGTGTCAAATTCAAGTATCCGCGCCAGCGCAAAACCATGCTGGTCAACTCCGGTACTCATGAGTACAAGGATGTCACCGAGATCAACGCCAACCTCAAATACGTGGTGGACGAGCTGGACAGCCTGACCCAGGGCGTTCATGTTCACAGCGACCCCGACATCAAGCAGAAGATCCTGCGCGACCTGCGCCATCTGGAAAAAGTGGTGCAGAACAAGATCAGCGAAATCGAGCGGGATCTGGAGAAACTCTAACTCCTTCCACTCGACAAGAGAGCGCCCGTGTGGCGCTCTTTTTATTGGTACGTACCAGCAATACCAGCCCGCAGTTTCATCACAGACTCCGTTTCCACTCTCCGAATACCATGCAAAAGAAGAGGGAGGCTTGCGCCTCCCTCTCCCGGAACCTGATGTCAGGCAACTTAATTAGTTGCTCTTCATCCAGATGTCCATGTCGGTTTTCAGGTTGTCGGACTTGGTACCGAAGATGGCTTGTACGCCGGAACCAGCCACTACCACACCGGCAGCACCCAGTTTCTTCAGACCAGCCTGGTCAACCTTGGCAACATCTTTCACGCCAACACGCAGACGGGTGATGCAGGCATCCAGAGAAGCGATGTTCTCTTTACCACCGAAGGCGGCAACCAGAGCAGCAGACATCTCGTCTTTACCTTGGCCAACGGTCTCTTCAGCGGTCTCGTCTTCACGACCCGGGGTTTTCAGGTCCATGGCACGGATAACGAAGCTGAATACCACGTAGTAGATGGCAGCGTAAACCAGACCCAGACCGACCAGCAGCAGCATGTTGTCGGCACGCGGCGATTGCACCACGAAGTCGATGAAGCCGTTGGAGAAGGTGTGACCGTGTACGATACCCAGAGAGTTGGTCAGCACATAAGCCAGACCAGCCAGTACAGCGTGGATTGCGTACAGAACCGGAGCGATGAACAGGAAGGAGAATTCAATCGGCTCGGTGATACCGGTCAGGAAAGAGGTCAGGGCAGCAGAGGCCATGATACCAACGATCTTGGCGCGGTTTTCCGGCTTGGCAGCGTGAGCGATGGCGAACGCAGCAGCAGGCAGACCGAACATTTTGAACAGGTAACCACCAGCCAGCTGACCGAAGCCGTTACCGGCAGCGCGGGACGCATCATCAGCAGTCAGGAAGCAGGTCATGATACCGTGAACAGTTTCACCAGCACCGTTGACGCAGGTACCAGCCTGATAGAAGAACGGTACGTTCCAGATGTGGTGCAGACCGAACGGGATCAGGGAGCGCTCAACCACGCCGTAGATACCGAAGGCCAGTACCGGGTTCTGGTTGGCAGCCCAGTCAGAGAAGGCGCCGATAGCGCCACCCACTGGCGGCCAAACTACGGACAGGATCACACCCAGACCGATGGAGACAAAACCGGTGATGATGGGTACGGCACGCTTGCCGGCGAAGAAGCCCAGATACTCAGGCAACTGGATCTTGTAGAAGCGGTTGAAGGCCCAGGCAGCGACACCACCGGCCAGGATACCACCCAGCACGCCGGTTTCGATGGTTTCAACACCCATCACAGGCGCCATGACCTTCAGGGTCGCGGACATGATGCCGTAGCCAACGATGGCAGACAGACCGGATACACCGTCGTTATTGGTAAAGCCCAGAGCAACACCCACTGCGAACAGCAGGGCCATCTGACCAAATACGGAACCACCAGCTTGCTCCATCAATTGGGAGACAATTTCTGGCAACCAGCTGAAGTGGGCAGCCCCCACCCCCAGCAGAATACCTGCGACCGGCAAGACTGATACTGGCAGCATCAGCGCCTTACCAACCTTTTGCAGATTAGAGAAAGCATTTTTGAACATTGTGTGCGCTCCTGAATGGATTGTCGTCCCTGAACGATCTATCAGGATGAAATAACCACTGATTCATCCAGATATCTTCGAGTCGGGCATGTTTATTTTGACCATCAGAATATAACCCAGCGGGTCATAAATTGCTGCTTTCTAAATTGGGGGAATATTGAATTTGGAGGGAAGATCACAACTTGCTGAGCGGCTAAAAAACAACCCTAATATAAGTTAATAATCTGCATTATCACTCTATTACAAACAGATATAAATTGCAGTTTCACTTTGTATTTTAATAATGCCGCCCACATCAAACAGAAACGCACTGTAACTCAATGTAACGGAGTTATTTTATTTATTACAGTCTACCGATTAAAAAGGCCTCCAACAAGGGAGGCCTCAATAAATATATCTGACCAGCAAAGGGTCGTATTACTCTATTTTTGCGAACGCTTGACCGCATCAATAAACACGCTTTTTGCCTTGGTTGAACCAGCCCGTTCTGCCTCGTTCACCAGCTTCATCGCCTTGTCGATATCCCCCACCTTGACCGCTTTTTCGATCTGACTCTGATAGAAGGCATCGGTTTCACCCAGCATGGCAGGCGCAGGTTTGGCTGTGGCGGTCACTGCTTTTGCGGTTGCCGCTGTAGCGACAGGCACCACCAGCTTGTTGGGCGTCGTATCCACGATCGGCGTATTGGCAT
>NZ_JBODRQ010000029.1:0-31969 GCF_050633025.1 Aeromonas sp. | reverse complement strand
CCTATTGTGTTATCGGAGCCATACCGAGTACGAGCACATGAGACTATCGTGTTTAAACCTCATGAAAAACAAAAGCTTTTTCTGCCGCCATCAGTAGTTGATGCTGACGTAGGGCACTTCCGGTACCTGCCAGCGCTGCTTGAGGTAGACGGTGAGCACGAAGAAGAAGTTGGCCAGCAGGTTGGCGAAGCGATAAAGAATGGGATCGAAGGCCACCTCGTTCTCTTCCAGCCGGACCAGCAGCCGCACCACCTTCTTGCTGCCACAGCGGCACAGATGGAGGGTGGGGATGGGCTGCGGCCCCTGCGGCAACACAAAACCGGTGACGCTGCCGCGACTCGCCTCGTTGTAGTAGTCATAGCGGGCTTTGAGCCACTCAAGATCTGCATCGAAGATCCCCAGCTTGCCGCGCACCGAGCCGTTGAGGTGGTAGATAAGCCGCTGCAACGCCGCGAGATCCGCCAGCATGGGCGCAGTATCTGCATCCGGCGCAAGGTGCGACAGTACGGCCCCGACCTGACAGCAGAGCTCATCGGTGGCGATTTCAAAATCACATTTGAGCGAGGTTTCGAAGATAAAGGGGTAGCAGAGCTCGCGCTTGTCTCTTGGCTTCTTGGGGTTCATGGGGCAACCGGATTGGAGAAAAAGCCAGTTTGCCAGCCCCGGGCAGGGCTGGCAAACGGCAAGTTATGATCTGGGTTGTACGCTGGTGACTCAGATGCGCTTGCCGACAGGCTCGGTGGAGGGCTGGAACTGGTTGACCATCCGCAGCGCCTCCAGCATTCGCTGGTTGAAGCTGGTGAAGCGATCGACTTGCATAGGCTCCTCTTCCCCTCTCGCGGCCAGCACGGCCGGGGTCAGCGCCTGTTGCTGGGCTGGTGGCAGCAGGCTATCTGCCTGTTTCTGCACCTGATCCAGCTTCGGCAGATAGTCGGCAAACGGCTTGATCAGATCTTGCAGGGAGTGAGCCCCCTGATAGGTCTGGCTCAGCTTGACGTTCTGCTTGAGCTTGAGAGAGTAGGAGGCCAGCTGACTGTCATCCAGTTTCAGCTCGCCCGCCTTTTTCAGCAGATCATCGAAGTTGCCGGAGAAGAAGTTCCCCGCCAGTTCGTCGATCCCCTTGACCAGCTTGCCAATGGACTCCATCTCCTCGCTGTTGAGATCCCCCTCCAGCGAGAAGCTGAAGCTCTGACTCGACTTGAGGCTGAACTGGCTGCCGCTGTCGTTCTTTTGGGAGCGGGTCTGCCAGCTGTCATTGAAGCGCAGCACCACCTTGTCGCCATCCTTGGTCTGGATCTCCAGATAACCCTGTTGACGACTGGCCATCTCGGCCTGTCCCATGTCGGTCGAGGAGACTTTGCCAAAGAACTCCTTCTCGAATTCCTCAAGCCCCTCCTGGATCAGTTTGTAACTCTGATCGATACCAGTCTTGATATCGTCGTTGTCAGTCGCCCATTTGCCGAGCAGTTTCTTCGCCTCGTCAAAGCCCTTGTCGATCCCCTTGCGGGCCTGATCCATCATCCCGGTCAGGTCGTCATCGGACTTGCCATCGGCCCGCGCGGCACCGAGCCGACCAGTCACGAACTGTAACACGTTGTCCGCTACCGCCTGGAAGTCGAACAGGGTCTCCGGGGTGATCTCCTCGGGCGGCTTCACCTTCGGCGCCTGATAGCCCTGACCGTTGATCTCCAGCGAAAACTGCAGCGCCTGCTGGATCAGTATCTGCGCCCATTTTGGCGGCTTGTGCAAGGAGACCTCCTCCTCGCGGCTCACCGGTTTTGACTCTGCCTGTTGGGGCGATTTGGGAGAAATACCCACTCCCTTGGGTTGGGCAGCGCCCACGCCATCGATCTGCATAATGTGTCCTCCCACCATGCCTGTGGATCTGTTATCGGCCCGACTGAACATTTCTTGACCACAAAATACTGGACAATCTGCGGCTGGCTTTTAAAATCGGGCCCCTTTGGGTGGCCTGTTGCCTTCCCCCGATTTCGACCCGGCCCGGCCGGTGTGCACATGAGGTATTTATGACCCACTTCCAACAGCCTTCCGCGAACGCTCCGGCGCCTAGAACCGCGGCCGACTATCAGGCCCAACTCGACGAAAAGCGCGCTCGCCTCACCGAGCTGTTTGCCGGATTTCCCCTCCCGGCTCTGGAGGTGTACCGCTCACCGGCCGAGTACTACCGGATGCGCGCCGAATTTCGCATCTGGCACGAAGGGGATGACCTCTTCCACTGCATGTATGCCCCGGCGACCAAAGAGATCATCAAGATAGACCACTTCCCCACCGCCAGCCGCCTCATCAACCAGCTGATGCCGGTGCTGCTGGAGGGGCTACGCCCACACCCGGTGCTGCGTCGCAAGCTGTTCCAGATCGACTACCTCTCCACCCAATCCGGCCAGATCATTGTCAGCCTGCTCTATCACCGCAAGCTGGAGGCCGAATGGCAACAAGCCGCCGAAGCGCTGCAGGCCGACCTGCGCGCCAAAGGGTTCGAGCTGCAGCTGATTGGGCGCGCCCACAAGCAGAAGGTCTGTCTGGGGGATGATTTTGTCATCGAGCAGCTCAACGTGGCGGGTCGCCAGCTCATCTACAAGCAGGTGGAGAACAGCTTCACCCAGCCCAACGCCGCCATCAACGAGCAGATGCTCGGCTGGGCGCTGGAAGTCACCCAGGGGAGCGAAGGGGATCTGCTGGAGCTCTATTGCGGCAACGGCAACTTCTCCATCGCGCTGGCGCAGAACTTTTGCAAGGTGCTGGCCACCGAAATCGCCAAACCGAGCGTCGACTCCGCCCAGTTCAATATTGCCGCCAACGGCGTCGACAACCTGATCATCCTGCGCATGTCGGCCGAGGAGTTCACCATGGCGATGCGTGGCGAGCGGGAGTTCAACCGCCTCAAGGGGGTCGACCTCAAGAGCTACCAGTGCAACACCATCTTTGTCGACCCGCCCCGCGCCGGTCTCGACGATGCCACCGTCAAGCTGGTGCAGGAGTACGACAACATCCTCTACATCTCCTGCAACCCCGAGACCCTGCAGGCCAACATGGCAGTATTGGGTGATACCCACGAAATCGCCCGTTTCGCCCTGTTCGACCAGTTCCCCTGGACCCATCACATGGAAGCCGGGGTCTATCTGCGCCGCAAGGCCGGTTGATTCAGGCAGACAAAAAACAGAAACAGGGCCGGATGGCCCTGTTTTTTTATTGCCGTACTGTCCGCGGGCAGTTGCCATTACTTCTTCTTGGCGTACTTCATGGAGTCCAGGGCCACCGCCAGAATGATGATGCCGCCCTTGATGATGAACTGCCAGTAAGGGCTGACCCCGATATAGGTCAAGCCATAGTTGATCAGAGTGAAGATAAGTACGCCGGTGATCACACCCGCGACCGTTCCCACCCCGCCGGCAAACGACACGCCGCCCACCACGCACGCCGCGATGGCATCCAGCTCGTACATGAAGCCGAGGTTGTTGGTGGCGCTACCGATACGGCCCGCTTCCAGCATACCGCCGAAGGCGTAGAAGACCCCCGCCAGCGCATAGATCATTACCAGATTGACCGCCACGTTGACGCCGGAGACCTTGGCCGCCTCGGGGTTGCCGCCGATGGCGAAGATGTTTTTGCCAAAGCGGGTCTTGTTCCACAGCACCCAGACAAAGACGCTGGCGATGGCGGCATAGAAGGTGAGATAGGAGAGCTTGAATCCTCCTATCCGGATAAAGCCCTGCGCGAAGCTGGAGAAGCGGGGATCAAACCCGGCCACCGGAGAGGCCCCGACCGAGTCAAAGTAGAGGGAGTTGATACCGTAGACGATGATCATGGTGCCCAGGGTGGTAATGAACGGGGTGACGTTCAGGTAGGCCACAATGAGACCGTTGACCAGACCAATCAGCGCCCCCACCACACACACTAGCAGGATCACCACCGGAATGGGCACCTCCCCCAGCGTCGGGAACACCTTGTTGACGTTGGTCAGCGCCTGCAGCATGGTCGCCGCAATCAGCGCCGCCAGACCGACCTGACGACCGGCCGAGAGATCCGTCCCCTGGGTGATGATGATGCCCGCCACCCCCAGCGCGATGATGACCCGCACCGAGGACTGGGTCAGGATGTTGCTGAAGTTGGTGAGGCTCAGGAAGGAGGGCTCCTGGATCACGATGACCATGAGCAGCACCAGCAGCACCAGATAGATAGCGTTTTCCTTGAGCGCCTGCATCAGATTGAAATTTTTTGCCGACTCCATAAATGTCTTCCTGTCTCTAGAGGTACAGAGATGCCAGGCGCAGTATCTCGCTCTGGTCAGTTTCTTTGGTATTGACGATCCCGGCGACCCGGCCATTGCTCATCACCATGATGCGGTCGGTGATCCCCAGCAATTCCGGCATCTCTGACGAGATGATGATGATCCCTTTATCCTTCTTCGCCAGCTCCAGGATGAGCTGGTAGATCTCGAACTTGGCCCCGACGTCGATGCCGCGGGTGGGCTCGTCGAGCATCAGGATCTCCGGCTGGGTCAGCAGCCAGCGACCGATGATCACCTTCTGCTGGTTGCCCCCGGAGAGGGAACCGATCTGGGTCTGCTGGGTCGGCGTCTTGACCCGCATGGAGTCGATCACCCACTGGGTATCGCTCTTCATCTTGTTGTCGCTGAGCAGCCCCATGGAGCCCCTGTAGCTGTCCATGTTGGCGATCAGGGAGTTGAAGGCGATATCAAGCCGCGAGTAGATACCGGTGGAGCGGCGCTCTTCCGTCACCAGCGCAAAGCCGTTGCGGATCGCTTCGTGGGCGTTGTGGTTGGCCACCTCTTTGCCGTGCAGCTTGATGCTGCCCTGGCTGCGATCGCGAATACCGAACAGGGTCTCGACGATGTCGGTGCGCTTGGCCCCCACCAGTCCGGCGATGCCGAGGATCTCCCCCTTGTGCAGGTTGAAGGTCACATCCTGAATGGAGGGCTGGTTTTTCGCCGTCAGGTGTTCGATCTCGAGGATCACCTCTTTCGGCTGGTTGGTTTTTTCCGGGAAGCGCTGGGTCAACTCGCGGCCGACCATCATGCCGATGATCTGATCCATGGTCATGCCCTTGAGCGGCTGGGTTGCCACCCACTGGCCATCCCGCAATATGGTGATCTCGTCACAGAGCTGGAAGATCTCCTCCATCTTGTGAGAGATGTAGACGATGCCGCACCCCTTCTCCTTCAACTTGTTGATGATCTTGAAGAGGTGGCTCACCTCTTTCTCGGTCAGGGAGGAGGTGGGTTCGTCCATGATGACGATCTTGGCATCGTAGGAGAACGCCTTGGCGATCTCAATCATCTGCATCTGGGAGACCGACAGGGTTGCGACCTTCACCTTGGGGTCGATGTCGATATCCAGCTCATCGAAGATGCGCTTGGTGTCGTCATACATCTTGCCGTGGTCGATAAACCACCCCTTGGTGGGGTAGCGGCCGAGCCACATGTTGTCCATCACGGTACGCTGCAGCACCAGGTTGAGCTCCTGATGCACCATGGAGACGCCATTTTCCAGCGCCTCTTTCGAGGAGGTGAAGTTGATCTCCTGCCCCTTGAAGAAGATCTTGCCCTGATCCTTCTCGTAGATGCCGAACAGGCACTTGAGCAGTGTGGATTTTCCCGCTCCGTTCTCGCCCATCAACGCATGCACAGAATGAGGACGGACCCGTAAATTGACATTATCGAGTGCCTTGACGCCGGGAAAGCTCTTACTGACGTCAATCATCTCCAACAGCCATTCTGATTGTTGCTGTGTTGTCATATCAGCCATCACATCTGGTTGAAAAAAGGGCAAGGGGATCACCCTTGCCCTGGAGGAGGGAATTACTCGAATTGGGACAGGTTGTCTTTATCCACACCGACGTAGGCAACACGTACTACCTTGTCGACGATATTCCACTTGGTGCCTTCACCGGCCGGTTTCCCTTCAGCCAGGTTCTTGGTCAGCTCGAAGGTGGCTTTGGCCTGGTTGGCCGCATCGTTCAGCACGGTACCCGCCATGGCACCGCTCTTGACCATGGCCAGCGCCTCCGGCAGCGCATCGACGCCGAACACCGGAATGGCGGTCTTGCCCTGGGCTTTCAGCGATTCGACAGCGCCCATCGCCATGCCGTCGTTGTTGGCGATAACCACTTCGATCTTGTTGGCGTTGGGGCCGGAGATCCAGGCATCCATCTTGTCTTTCGCCATGGCGGTATCCCACATACCGGTATCCATGTGCAGTTGCTCGGTCTTGACGCCGCCATCGTTCAGGGTCTTGACCACGTAGGAGGTGCGCGCTTCGGCATCCGGGTGGCCTGGCTCCCCTTTCAGAAGCACGAACTGGATCACGCCATCCTTGTTCAGATCCCAGGCCGGATTGGCTTTCCAGTGTTTGGCAATCAGCTGGCCCTGGATGATCCCTGACTCCTTGGAGTCGGTGCCCACGTAGTAGGCCTTGTCGTAGCTGGCCAGATCGGTAGCGCTCGGCTCCTTGTTGTAGAAGACCACCGGGATATCTTCGCCACGGGCTTTCTCAATCACCACCGGCGCCGCAGCCGGGTCAACCAGGTTAATGGCCAGCGCCTTCACCCCTTTGGCCAGCAGCACGTCGATCTGGTCGTTCTGCTTGGACTGGTCGTTCTGGGAGTCGTTCATCAGCAGTTCCACCCCCGGAGTGGCTGCCGCTTCCTTCTCGATGGCCTTGCGCACGACAGCCATGAAGTTGTCATCGTATTTATAGACGGTCACCCCGATACGGGTGTCAGCCTGGGCATTGGCTCCAGCCATCATGCCCATCAGCAGGGCGGCAACTGTGGTCAGTTTTTTCATTATGTGTGCTCCGATGTGTCTATCTGTGTTGTAGGGTGGCGAGCAATTGAGCAAGCGCCAGTCAATGTAATCAGTTTGTTGTCATTTCTTCTGTGATCATGACGACAAAATGAAAACGATTACACTCTGTTACATTGAAACTTTGTTTTTATTTTTCAGATACATATAAATCTAAATCAGATTTGAGACTCAATCTTTCCCACAGTATTGAGGCTAGTTGTTACTGGTCTGTTGTCAAAATGGCGTGCTGGCCCGACAGTCGCCTCAATAGCTGGCTTAACGGAGAGTGCAGCCCCAACGGTAACAACGCTCAAGCAGCTGATACTCGGGACGCACGCTCTGGCTCCAGGAGTCGTCCCCGCCCACTCCCATGTGGGCGCCATCGAGACAGACCCACAGCCCAGCTTCGGCCACCAGATCGCTTTGGTGACGGGCGGCGGCCAGCTGTTGCTGACTGAAGCGGCTGGCACTGAAATGGAAGCTGCCGTTCATCGTCGTGCTACCCAGCTGCAACTGGCGGGTATCGCAGCGCAAGCCGTTGTCGCTCGGGAAGATGTAAGGGGTGTGCATCGCCTCCAGCGGCAAACTCCAGCGCCCCAGATCGGCGCCCAGCAGTCGGTCCGGATAATTCTCGTGCGGGCCACGCCCCAGCCATTCGGCTCGCGCCGGAACTTCGGCCAGATGGAGCAGCAGACCGATCCGCGGCAGCGAAGGCAGCGCTTGCGCCAGCTCGGTCTCTATCTCCAGGCTCATGGCGCCATCGTCGGTAAAGCGGTGATGCCAGTGACTCACCAGCAGCAGCTCATCGTGGTGGAAGTAGCCATGACTGACCCGGATATCCCCTCCGGCGACCGCGATCCCCAGACAGCTGTGCTGCCACTGACCGAGACCACAGCCCTGCCAGCGAGCAATCCAGGAGTGGGGGTCGGCGTGATCCGCTTCGCTGGTGCCGATGTCGTTGTCGAGAGGCGCCCGGTAGAAGTGATCCATGATCGGCGCCTGCAGCTGCTCCTGCCCCGATTTTTGCCAACTGGTGATGCGACCGCTCTGCTTGTCGAGCCGCCACTGACTGTTTGCGGCAGTGACCAACCAGCCATCCGGCTGCTCGCTCAGGGTGGCGGCAGCGGCGGGAGCAGGCAGGGCAAGGGGGGTCGGCAGGATGAACTGCTGACGGGCAACCTTGTGATCCGCCTGCGACCAAGGGGTGGCCTGCGGCTGAACGATGGCCAGATCGAGCCAGGCCAGTGAGCCTGCCGCAAAGGTGGGCAGCGTCCCGCTCAGGGTCAACTCGACCACCCCTTGCGGCGCCAGCTCAAGGGAGATCTCCCCCTGCAGCTGCACATGGCCGTTCTCGCACAACTGCCAGCAAAGCCGCTCGTTGTCGGTGGAGCGGAACAGGTATTCGCTCTCGATCCGCACCCGCAGCGGGGTGTGCTCAAGCAGGGTGAACTGGAACGGCTGCTGGGCACGCTTCGCCTCGCACAGGGCGGGATGGGGGGTGCGATCCGGGAATAGCAGGCCGTTGCAGCAGAATTGGCGATCGTTTTGCAGATCGCCAAAATCGCCGCCATAGCCCCAATAGTGGCGGCCATCGGCGGTGTATTTATCAAGCCCCTGATCGACCCAATCCCAGACAAAGCCGCCTTGCAGACGTGGATGATCGCGAAACGCCTGCCAGTAGTGGCCGTAGCCCCCCAGACTGTTGCCCATGGCGTGGGCGTACTCGCAGAGGATCAGCGGCCGGTGCTCGCCGGGCAGGCCGATCCACTTGGCCAGCGCCCACTTGGGCACCGCCGGGAAGGGCTGATCCTGATGGGTTCTGGCATACATGGGGCAGATGATGTCGGTGGCCGGAGTGTCGGCCCCGCCCCCCTCATACTGCACCGGACGGCTCGGATCGCTGCGCTTGATCCAGCCATACATGGCATCGTGGGCCGGGCCATACCCCGACTCGTTGCCCAGCGACCAGATGATGATGGAGGGGTGGTTGAAATCCCGCGCCACCATGCGGGTTGCCCGCTCCAGAAAGGCGTTGCTCCAGGCGGGATCCCGCGCCAGTCGCCCCATGGGGGTCATGCCGTGGGTCTCCAGATTCGCCTCGTCCACTACATAGAGGCCAAGCCGATCGCAAAGGCGATAGAAGTCGGGGTGGTTGGGATAGTGGGAACAGCGCACCGCATTGAAGTTGTGCCGCTTCATCAGCAGCAGATCCCGCTCCATGGTGGCGCGATCGATGGCATAGCCCTTGGCGGGGTGATGCTCGTGACGGTTGGCACCGCGAATAAGCAGCGGCTGACCGTTGACCCGCAGCTGGCCGCCACGGATCTCCACCACCCGAAAGCCCACATCATAGGCTTCGCTCTCGATGGCCTGGCCCTGCTCGTCCAGCAAGGTCAGGGTCAGGCGATAGAGGTGGGGCGTCTCGGCGCTCCACTTGCGCGGCGCAGCCACATCGAGCCACAGCTCGGAGCGATCGTCGTAAGCCCCTTTTTCATCAATGGCTTGGGTGCCGATTGGCTGGCGCAGGGTCGCAACCGGCTCACCACCGTCATAGAGATTGGCCTCCACCGACAGACCTGCCGCATTGGCGGCCTGCAACGCAATCTTGAGACGACCATCCCGATAGCAGGCATCCAGCTCGGGGGTCACTCGCATATCCATCAGATGACGAGCCGGTTTGTGCAGCAGGTTGACGGAGCGGAAGATCCCCGACAGCCACCACATATCCTGATCTTCCAGATAGGAGCCGTCGGACCAGCGCAGCACCAGCACCGCCAGCCGGTTGCTACCGCTCTGCAGATATGGGGTCATATCGAATTCGGCGGGCAGCCGGCTGTCCTGGGAGTAACCGACCCAGCGGCCGTTGCAGAAGAGGTGGAAGGCACTGCTCACCCCGTCGAAGATGATCCGGCTCTGGCCGCTTGCCAGCCAGTCGGCGGGCAGTTCGAACTCGCGGGAGTAGCAGCCAGTCGGATTCTCTGCTGGCACCCGCGGTGGATCGCAGGGAAAGGGGTACTTGATGTTGGTGTAGATGGGGCCATCGGTAAGTGGCCGCACAGCCGGATAGGCGGCATCCAGCTGCCAGTTGCCCGGCACAGTAATGGGGCAGGCATCCGCCAGATCCTGTGCCAGCCAGCTCTCGGGCACCCGCTCGGGAGCGGCAAAGAAGGAGAAGCGCCACTCGCCATCGAGCAAAATACGGGAAGAAGAGGCCAGATCACCCCTGGCATCCGCTTCGCTGCGCCAGCTGAACATGGGGGTATGGGCAGCCAGCCGGTTTACCGACGTAATGGCCTGAGTCTGCCAATCCTGACGCACCACTATCTCCCTGAGCATTCACTCTCTCCCTGCTGATTGGAAAACGTATTCAGTCTAGAGAAGTATTATGCAGGGAACGGCGA
This sequence comes from Aeromonas sp., assembly GCF_050633025.1. GTDB lineage: Bacteria > Pseudomonadota > Gammaproteobacteria > Enterobacterales > Aeromonadaceae > Aeromonas. The sequence continues at coordinate 21,742 of NZ_JBODRQ010000029.1, read as the reverse complement.
ACTCGCTCACACAGGTGTAAACGATTGCACGGATTTTGTTAAGTAAAGTGGAGTAAAAGCGATTAAAAATAGGTAAAACAATAACTGCGCAAGAAATCTCCACAAACAGGGGCGTAAAAGGGGGCTATCCGGCCCGAACCGGTGCAGCCGAGTGGCGATTGATCAAAGTCGGGGTATAGATGCGGCTCTGCTGCACCTCGGACTCTCCAGCCGCCAGCTGCAGCGCCAGCTTGGCCGCCTGAGCCGCCATCAGCTCGATGGGATAGCGCATGGTGGATAGCTTGGGCCTCAGGTATCTGGCATAGATGATGTCATCGAAGCCCACCACCGAAACCTCCTCCGGCACTCGCAGCCCGTTGTCCGCCAACACGGAGATGGCGCCAGCCGCCATGGCATCGTTATAGGCAACCACGGCGGTCACCTTGAGCCCCTTGGCCAGCAGGTTGAGCATGGCACGCTCGCCCCCCTCCTCGTTCGGCGTGCCGCTCTCGATAAGCTCGGGGTCGGCTGACAGCCCAGCCTCCATCAACCCATCCTGATAACCCAGCAGGCGCAAGGTGGCATCCTCGATGACGTGATCCGAGCTGATAAAGGCGATATGGCGGTGGCCCAGCTCGATCAGATGACGGGTCGCCGTGGCGGCCCCCAGCCGGTTGTTGAGGGCGATGCAGCGCCCCTTGAGGGCAGGGATATTACGGTTGATCAGCACCATACCGGGCACCCGCATGGCGTAATCGTAAAGTTCCTCGTCGCTCAGCGCCTTGCTGTGCACCACCAGCGCCTCGCAGCGCTTGCCGATCAGCAGCTCGATCGCCTCACGCTCCTGACGCGCCTTGTGAAAACCGTTACCCATCAGCAGGTGAAGGTTCTGCTCGACGGCCACGCCGGAGACCCCCTTCACCAGTGCACCGAAGAAGGGATCCGCCACGTCACCGACCACTACCCCCATGGTGTCGCAAGTTTGGCTGACCAGTGCCCGCGCGTTGGCGTTGGGGGTGTAGCCCAGTTCGGCCATGGCCTTCTGCACCACTTCGCGAGATGCTGCGCTGGCCTTGGGGGAGTTGTTCATCACCCGTGAAACCGTTGCCACCGACACATTGGCCAAACGGGCGACATCCTTGATGGTGCTCATGCTGTTTTCACTTCTTTCACTGTGCAATAGAGCGCCATTATACCCAGCAAACCCTTTGAAAACAGGGGCGAAACGCATATCTGCCGTCAGGATGATCACAAAAATAGTGTAATCGTTTACACTGTTTTGTAAGCAAGCTCACAGTTTGGTCGCCACACCCTCGGCTAGACTGCTTCCAGACACTTTTTCAGTGGAGAGCAAGATGAACGTTCTGGTCACCGGCGGCTGCGGATATATCGGCAGCCACACCTGTCTGGCCCTGCAAGCGGCAGGCATGAGTCCCGTGGTGGTCGACAACCTCGGCAACAGCAAGCGCAGCGTGCTGGCCCGAGTCGCCGCCATCAGCGGCCAGCAACCCCTGTTCTATCAAGGGGATATTCGCGATGCGGCCCTGCTGGACCGGATCTTCGCCGAACAGCAGATCGATGCGGTGATCCACTTTGCCGCCCTCAAGGCGGTCGGCGAGTCGACCCGCATTCCACTGGATTACTACGAGAACAACCTCGGCGGCACCCTCACCCTGCTACAGGCGATGAAGCGGGCCAATGTGCACAATCTGGTGTTCAGCTCCTCGGCCACCGTCTATGGCGATCCCGCCAGCTTGCCGATCCGCGAGGATTTCCCCCGCTGCGCTACCAATCCCTACGGCCGATCCAAGCTGATCATCGAGGAGATCCTCGAAGATCTGCAGCTGGCCGAGCCCCACTGGAGCATGACCCTGCTGCGCTACTTCAATCCGGTCGGCGCCCACGAGTCGGGCACCATGGGGGAAGATCCCCAAGGCATTCCCAACAATCTGATGCCCTATATCACTCAGGTCGCCATCGGCCGTCGCGACTGCCTCTCTGTCTTTGGAAACGATTACCCAACTGTTGATGGCACCGGCGTGCGCGACTACATCCACGTGATGGATCTCGCCGAGGGGCACGTCAAGGCACTGCAACACTGCGCCGGCAAGGGTGGCGTGCACACCTACAACCTGGGCACAGGTCAGGGCCAGAGCGTATTGCAGTTGGTCGCCGCTTTCTCTGCGGCCTGTGGCAAGCCGCTGCCATTTCGCATCGAACCGCGTCGCCCGGGCGACATCGCCGCCTGCTGGGCCGATCCGGCCAAGGCCGAGCGCGAGCTGGGCTGGCAGGCGGCCCGCAACATCGACGCCATGTGCGCCGACAGCTGGCGCTGGCAATCCGCTAATCCGAACGGTTACGAGGAGTAGGCCTGCCTGCTCCCCGTTAATAAACGATTTTATTTTTCAATACGTTATTCAGGAGAGATGATGTTCAACCCCGTCGATCATCCCCATCGCCGCTTCAACCCGCTGACCGGCCAGTATGTGCTGGTCTCCCCCCACCGGGCCAAACGCCCCTGGCAGGGACAGGTAGAGAAGGTGAGCCAGGCCCCCAAACAGGCCCACGATCCCGACTGCTTCCTCTGCGCCGGCAACACCCGGGTCACCGGTGATATCAACCCCGACTACAAGGGCACCTTCGTTTTTACCAACGACTTCGCCGCCCTGATGCAGGATACCCCGGCCGCCGACAACGCAGGCGACCCCCTGTTAAAGCTGGAGGCAGCCCGTGGCACCAGCCGGGTCATCTGCTTCTCGCCGGATCATGGCAAGACACTGCCCGAGCTGCCGCTGCCCGCCATCGAAGGGGTGATCACCACCTGGATGGATCAGGTCGCCGAGCTGTCGGCCCAGTGGGAGTGGGTGCAGGTATTTGAAAACAAAGGGGCCGTCATGGGCTGCTCCAACCCGCACCCCCACGGCCAGATCTGGGGCAGCGACTTCCTGCCCAACGAGATCGCTCGCGAAGAGCAGCACCAGCACGACTGGCTGGCGGCGCATGGCCGCCCCATGCTGCTGGAGTATGTGGAGCGGGAGCTGGCGGATCGCTCGTGCATCGTGGTGGAGACCGAGCACTGGCTCGCCGTGGTTCCCTTCTGGGCCGCCTGGCCGTTCGAAACCCTGCTGCTGCCCAAGGCGCACGTCCCCTCCATGCTCAACCTGACCAAGGCCCAGCAACAGGATCTGGCGGTAGCGCTCAAGGAGCTCACCAGCCGTTACGACAACCTGTTCGAGTGCAGCTTCCCCTACTCCATGGGCTGGCACTTTGCACCGCCCAAATCGGATTGCCCCGAGGCGTGGCAGTTGCATGCCCACTTCTATCCGCCGCTGCTGCGCTCCGCCACCGTGCGCAAATTCATGGTCGGCTTCGAGATGCTGGCCGAGACCCAGCGCGACCTTACTCCGGAGCAGGCCGCCGAGCGGCTGCGCGCCCTGAGCCCCATTCACTACAACCAGACCAATCAAACCAATGAGGAGGCCCTATGACCCCCAGCCAACGCGTCAGCGCCGTTTTTACCGAGCAATTTGCCAAAGCGCCCGATCTGCTGGTGCGCGCCCCCGGCCGCGTCAACCTCATCGGTGAACATACCGACTACAACGACGGCTTCGTGCTGCCCTGCGCCATCGACTACGAGACCTGCGTTGCCATCGGCCTGCGCGATGACCAGCAAGTGCAGGTGATCGCCGCCGACTACGACAACCAGCGCGACCAGTTCGACCTCGACCAGCCCATCGAGCACCACCCCAGCCAGCGCTGGAGCGACTACATCCGCGGCGTGGTGAAGTATCTGCAGGAACGCGGTTATGCCCTGCGTGGCCTCGATCTGGTGGTCTCCGGCAACGTGCCGCAGGGGGCGGGACTCTCTTCCTCCGCCTCGCTGGAAGTGGCCATCGGTCAGGCCTTCAAAGAGGCGCTGGGGCTCGACATCAGCCAGGCCGAGATCGCCCTCAACGGCCAGCAGGCGGAGAACAAGTTCGTCGGCTGCAACTGCGGCATCATGGATCAGATGATCTCCGCCAGCGGCAAAACGGATCATGCCCTGCTGCTCGACTGTCGCTCGCTGGAAACCCGCCTCATCCCCATGCCGGCGGATCTGGCGGTGCTGATCGTCAACTCCAATGTGCGCCGCGGTCTGGTGGACAGCGAATACAACACCCGCCGCCAGCAGTGCGAAGCGGCTGCCCGTCACTACGGGGTCAAGGCGCTGCGGGATCTCGATCTGGCTGGACTGGAAGCGGGCAAAGCCGGGCTGGATGAGGCCTGCTACCGCCGTGCCCGCCACGTGGTCGGCGAAAACGGCCGCACTCTGGCTGCAGCCGATGCGCTGGCCAGCCACGATCTGACCCGCCTCGGCGAGCTGATGGCCGAGTCGCACGCCGCCATGCGCGATGACTTCGAAATCACAGTGCCCGCTATCGACGGTCTGGTGGAGATCATCAAGGCCAGGATTGGCACAGATGGCGGCGTGCGGATGACCGGTGGCGGCTTCGGCGGCTGTGTGGTCGCCCTGCTGCGCCCGGAGAAAGTGGCCGAGGTGATCGCCGCGGTCGAGGCGGAGTACCCAGCCACCTCGGGCCTCAAGGCCGACTGCTACGTCTGCCGCGCCAGCGAGGGGGCGGGAAAACTATGAGCCCATTTATGATGCAGGCCGACGGCTACATCTGCCGGATCGGCAACACCGGTGCAGGTAAGCTATGAGGAGCGCCATGACCCCATTCGAGCTGGAAAACGAGGAGGGGCTGCGCCTGCGCGGCCTCGACTTCGGCGCCACCCTCACCTCTCTCACCCTGCCGGTAGCGGGCAAACGGCGCGAAGTGCTGCTGGGTTGTGCCGACGACGCCTATCCCACCCAACAGGTGTGGCTGGGCGCGGTGGCCGGGCGTTTCGCCAACCGCATCGGCGGCGCCGAGCTGGTGCGCGATGGCCAGCGCTGGTCGCTGGATGCCAATCAGGCACCTAACTGCCTGCATGGCGGGCAGGCGGGCTTTCATCGCCAGCGGTGGCAAATCAAGGAACTGGAAGCAGATCGGGTCAAGCTGGCGTTGCTCTCCCGAGCGGGGGATCAGGGCTTTCCCGGTAATCTGCGCGTAACCCTGGAGTACCGGCTGGAGCAGAGCGATCTGGTGGTGGCTTTCATCGCCAGCACGGATGCCGCGACGCCAGTCAGCCTCACCAGCCACGCCTACTTCAATCTCGATGAGAACCCGGATGGCGGCGATGTGCGTGACCACCTCATCAGCATCAATGCCGATCACTTCCTGCCGACCGACCCGAGCGGTTTGCCGATCGCCATCACTCCGGTGGAGGGACCGTTCGATCTGCGCCGCGAGCGCCTTGTCGGACAGGATTGGCTGAGCCATCCCCAGCAGCAACAAGCCAAGGGGTACGATCATGCCTTTGTGCTCAACGGCCCAACATCAGAATGGGCCGCTCGGATAGTCTCGGGCGACAAGAAGTTGGCGATGGAGGTCTATACCAACCAACCCTCGCTGCAGTTCTATACCGGCAATTGGCTGGCCAATACCCCGAACCGCAGCGGCCTGTCGCACCGGGATCACGACGGCTTCTGTCTTGAGGCGCAACAGCTACCGGACAGCCCCAATCGCCCCGAGCTGGGCAACCCCTGGCTGCTGCCTGGCGAGCGTTATCACCACCAGACCCGCTACCGTTTTATCCGCGACTGACTTAAAGGTTTCATGATTTTTACATAGCCTCAGCAGTCACAATCGAGCAAGATAAGCCGCCCCGAGACCCTCCCGGGGCGTTTTTATATCAACGAAGTTAAGGATTGTTTGTTCGATGACTGACACTTATAGCCTGCTGGTCGCCTTTATTCTGGGCGTCGTCGAGGGGCTGACCGAGTTCCTCCCCGTCTCCTCCACCGGCCACATGATTATCGTCGGCCATCTGCTGGGCTTTGAAGGGCCCAAGGCTGCCACTTTCGAAGTGGTGATCCAGCTGGGCTCCATCCTCGCCGTGGTCGCCGTCTTCTGGCGTCGCCTGTTTGGCCTGATTGGCATCCACTTTGGCCAGAAGCCGTCCCGGGATCACGCCACCCTGTCGCTGGTGCATGTCATTCTCGGCATGATGCCCGCCATCGTGGTCGGTCTGGCCATCCATAGCTGGATCAAGGCCAACCTGTTTGGTCCGCAGACCGTAATGTATGCGCTAGTCGCGGGGGGCATCCTGCTCATCATCGCCGAGAAGTTCCGCCCGGCCGTCACAGCCGAAACCCTGGATGACATCAGCTACAAGCAGGCGTTCGGCATCGGCCTGTTCCAGTGTCTGGCCCTGTGGCCCGGCTTCTCCCGCTCCGGCGCTACCATCAGTGGTGGCATGCTGATGGGGATCAGCCGTCACGCCGCCGCCGAGTTCTCTTTCATCATGGCAGTGCCCATGATGGTGGCGGCCAGCGGACTTGATCTCTACAAGAGCCGCGATTTCCTCTCCATGGCCGACTTCCCGATGTTTGCTGTGGGCTTTATCACCGCCTTCGTGGTAGCGATGTTTGCGATCAAGACCTTCCTGACATTGATCCGCCGCATCGACTTCATCCCGTTCGCCATCTACCGCTTTATCGTGGCATTCGCCGTCTATCTGGTGTTTGTCGCCTGACCGGCAGCCAGCAATGAAATAACAAAAGGGACCAACTTGGTCCTTCCGTTTGCTGAAGAACCCCTCTTTTTCAACGAGGGGGTTCTTTTTTAGCTCGGCGTCACGGGGCTGTTCACTGGCTGACGAGTCGCCATATTGGCCATCTTCGCCTCAAAAAAGCATCAGAGAAGTATCGGTGGATACGCCCTTTTGCATGGTCAGTTCTTGGTTTCGGCTGTTGCACGACAGCGTTTACCGTACTTGAGCTGCTGGATAAGCAGAGCCGCGACGATGAGGGCCAGCCCGATAGGGGTGGCGGGGTGAATGGTTTCGCCGATCAGCAAGTTGAGCAGCACCAGCGAGGCAAACGGTGAGATGAAGATGAGGTTGCTGATGGGGGCGGTGTTGGTGGCGTGGCGCAGCGCCATCAGCCAGAGCACGAAACCGAAACCCATTTCGAACAGTCCCACATAGATGGCACCAGCCCATCCCTGCCAGGCGGTCATGGCAAAATCGGAGAGCAGCCAGGTTGCAACGACGATAAAAGGCAGGCTGATCATAAAGCCGAGAGACAGGCTGACGACGGGATCCCCCTGATTGCGGGTATTGAGGATCCAGTAGCTGGCCCAGATAAGGGTCGAGACCAGCGCCAGCGTCACGCCGAGGGGGCTGTCGAACTGGAGGCCGAATACATCCCCTCTGGTGGCGATCACCAGTGCGCCAAAGTAGCCAAGTACGATGGCGACACCATCGCGGCGACGCAGTTTCTGACCGAGAAAGGGGACGGCGAGAAGACTGAGGGTGATGGCCCAGGTGTAGTTGAGGGTCTGCGCCTGTTGGGCGGGCAGCAGATCATAGGCCTTGAACAGCAGCAGGTAATAGAGGAAGGGGTTGAGTACGCCCAGCGCAAGGTAGTAGAACGGGCGTGCCTTGATATAGCTGCCCAGCTGACCCAGTTTGCCCTGTTTGGCCACGATGGCTGTTAGCGTCAGTGTCGAGGTAAACGCCGCGACCAGCAGTAGTTGCACCGGTTCAAAGTAGGTGAGCGATATCTTGAAGGCGCTGGCGACCGTCGACCAGAGGGCAACGGCACAGAGGCCATATTGATAGGCTTTCTTTTGATCTTTGAGCATGTGGAAGTCGTTCCATTGACGAAGGCGGTGCCCAGTCTATCAGTCCGCTTGCCGGCTTGTCGTCAGTGCTGCCGGCAGGGGAGGAGAGGCGGTGAGTGCGAGATCCATCTGTCACATAAAATTGCGCACATTCTGTTCGCCTTCACTTGCGCAAATTTGAAAAATCCGTATAATCCCCTCCGCTTGCCCATGAGGCCAGCCAGACGATATGTCTGCTGCTGAGTTTCCTGTTTACAGGAGCCAGCCATACAGTCCTCCCGATATGGGGGGAAACGTGAAAAATCACACCTCTGGCGGGAGTAATCTCGGTCGGGCGGTGTTGATTTATGTTCTTTTATCTATTGGAGCTCTGTCAATGCAGAACCAAAGAATCCGTATCCGCCTGAAGGCTTTTGATCATCGTCTGATTGATCAGTCCACTGCGGAAATCGTTGAAACTGCTAAGCGCACTGGCGCGCAGGTTCGCGGTCCTATCCCGCTGCCGACTCGCAAAGAGCGTTTCACCGTTCTGATCTCCCCGCACGTCAACAAAGATGCGCGTGATCAGTACGAGATCCGCACTCACAAGCGTCTGGTAGACATCGTTGAGCCGACTGACAAGACCGTAGACGCCCTGATGCGTCTGGATCTGGCAGCTGGTGTAGACGTCCAGATCAGCCTGGGTTAATTACGGAAAGAGGTTGATAACAATGACAATCGGTCTTGTAGGTCGCAAAGTGGGTATGACTCGCATCTTCACTGAAGATGGCGTTTCTATCCCGGTGACTGTTATCGAAGTTGAAGCTAACCGTGTAACTCAGGTCAAATCTGTAGAAACCGACGGCTACAACGCTATTCAGGTTACCACTGGCGCCAAGAAAGCCAGCCGTGTGACCAAGCCGGAAGCTGGCCACTTCGCCAAAGCTGGTGTAGAAGCCGGTCGCGGTCTGTGGGAATTCCGCCTGAACAACGGTGAAACTTTCACTGTTGGTAGCGAGCTGAAAGTAGATCTTCTCGCTGACGTTAAGCTGGTAGACGTTACTGGCACATCCAAAGGTAAGGGCTTTGCTGGTACTGTCAAGCGCCACAACTTCCGCACCCAGGATATGACCCACGGTAACTCTCTGTCCCACCGTGTACCTGGCTCCATCGGTCAAAACCAGACCCCGGGCCGTGTATTCAAGGGCAAAAAGATGGCTGGTCACATGGGTGCTGAGCGTGTAACGACTCAGAACCTGGAACTGGTTCGTGTTGACGCTGAACGCAACCTGCTGCTCATCAAAGGTGCAGTACCGGGTGCGACCAACGGCAACGTGATCGTCAAACCTGCCGTCAAAGCGTAACGTCTGAGGAGATAGTAATGGAATTGGTAATGAAAGACGCCAAGAGCGCTCTTGAAGTTTCCGAGACTACCTTCGGGCGCGAATTCAACGAAGCTCTGGTTCACCAGGTTGTCGTTGCTTATGCCGCTGGTGCCCGTCAGGGTACTCGTGCGCAGCTGACTCGCTCTGAAGTGTCTGGTGGCGGCAAAAAGCCGTGGCGTCAGAAGGGTACTGGTCGTGCCCGTGCTGGCTCCATCCGTTCGCCCATTTGGCGTTCCGGTGGTGTGACTTTTGCAGCTAAGCCGCAAGATCACAGCCAGAAAGTAAACAAGAAGATGTACCGCGGCGCTATCCGTAGCATTCTGTCCGAGCTGGTACGTCAAGAGCGCCTGATCGTTGTTGAGAAGTTCGGCATCGAAGCTCCGAAGACCAAAGAACTGATCGCCAAGCTGAAAGAAATGGAACTGACTGACGTTCTGATCGTGACTGCTGAAGTCGATGAGAACCTGTTCCTGGCTGCTCGCAACCTGTACAAAGTTGACGTGCGTGACGTTGCCGGTATCGACCCGGTCAGCCTGATCGCTTTCGACAAGGTTCTGATGACTGCTGACGCAGTTAAGCAAATCGAGGAGATGCTGGCATGATCCGTGAAGAGCGTCTGCTGAAAGTTCTGAAGGCTCCGCACATCTCTGAAAAGAGCACCATGGTTGCAGAAAAGCAGAACACTATCGTGTTCAAAGTTGCTGTTGATGCTACCAAGGCGGAAGTCAAAGCTGCAGTTGCGAAACTGTTCGAGGTCGAAGTTGAGACCGTCCGTACCCTGAACATGAAGGGTAAGACCAAGCGCGCAGGTGCACGCGTAGGCCGTCGTTCCGATTGGAAAAAGGCTTATGTGACCCTGAAAGCTGGTCAGGACATCGACTTCATGGGCGCAGCCGAGTAAGAGGAGTTCTCAAAAATGGCAATCGTTAAGTGCAAGCCTACTTCTCCGGGCCGCCGCCACGTCGTCAAGATCGTCAATCAAGAGCTGTACAAGGGCAAGCCCTTCGCCGCTCTGCTGGACAGCAAAAGCAAGTCCGGTGGTCGTAACAACAACGGCCGTATCACTACCCGTCATATCGGTGGTGGTCACAAGCAGCACTACCGTATCGTCGACTTCAAGCGCGACAAAGACGGTATCCCGGCTAAAGTAGAGCGCCTGGAATACGATCCGAACCGTACCGCTAACATCGCTCTGGTGTTGTATGCAGACGGTGAGCGTCGTTACATCCTGGCTCCGAAAGGCCTGAAAGCTGGTGATGCAATCGCTTCTGGTGCTGATGCAGCCATCAAGGTAGGTAACGCCCTGCCGATGCGCAACATCCCGGTTGGTTCTACCGTTCACGCTGTAGAGATGAAGCCTGGTAAAGGTGCCCAGCTGGCTCGTTCCGCTGGTACTTTCATCCAGATCCTGGCTCGTGAAGGTAACTATGTAACTCTGCGTCTGCGTTCCGGCGAAGTACGTAAAGTTCTGGCCGAGTGCCGCGCTACCATCGGCGAAGTCGGTAACTCCGAGCACATGCTGCGTCAACTGGGTAAAGCCGGTGCAAACCGCTGGCGTGGTATTCGTCCGACCGTTCGCGGTATGGCGATGAACCCGGTTGACCACCCGCACGGTGGTGGTGAGGGTCGTAACAAGGGCATGCAGCCTGTGTCCCCATGGGGCCAGAAGGCTAAAGGCTTCAAGACCCGTAAGAACAAGCGTACCGACAAGTACATCGTACGTCGTCGTAACAAGTAATTGTTAACATAGAGGAATCACCATGCCACGTTCTCTCAAGAAGGGTCCATTTATTGACCTGCACTTGCTGAAGAAGGTAGAGAAAGCGGTGGAAAGCGGGGATAAAAAGCCGGTTAAAACCTGGTCCCGTCGTTCAATGATCATCCCGAACATGATCGGTTTGACCATCGCTGTCCATAATGGTCGTCAGCACGTTCCGGTTTTCGTTACCGAAGAAATGATCGGTCACAAACTGGGTGAATTCGCACCGACTCGTACTTATCGCGGCCATGCTGCTGATAAGAAGGCTAAGAAGCGCTAAGGGATAAATGATGGAAGCTATCGCTAAACACCGTTATGCCCGTACTTCTGCCCAGAAAGCTCGTCTGGTAGCCGATCAAGTACGTGGTCTGTCCGTAGACAAGGCTCTGAATATCCTGACCTTCAGCCCGAAAAAGGCTGCAGTGCTGGTTAAGAAAGTGCTGGAATCTGCCATTGCAAACGCTGAGCACAACGAAGGCGCCGATATCGACGCGCTGCGTGTTGCTACTATCATGGTCGACGAAGGTCCCTCCATGAAGCGCATCCGTCCGCGTGCCAAAGGTCGTGCGGATCGTATCCTCAAGCGTACCGCTCACATCACTGTAGTGGTATCCGACGCTAAGGCTGGGAGATAAGCAATGGGTCAGAAAGTACATCCTAATGGCATTCGCCTGGGTATTACCAAGCCTTGGAATTCTACCTGGTTCGCGAACACCAAAGACTTCGCTGACAACCTGTACAGCGATTTTCAAGTACGCCAGTTCCTGACCAAGGAACTGAAAAACGCGTCCTTGTCCAAGATCACCATTGAGCGTCCGGCCAAGAGCATCCGTGTGACCATTCACACCGCTCGTCCGGGTGTTGTCATCGGTAAGAAAGGCGAAGACGTTGAGAAGCTGCGCAAAGCTGTAGCCACTATTGCTGGCGTGCCTGCTCAGATCAACATTTCCGAAGTCCGCAAGCCGGAGCTGGATGGCAAACTGGTTGCCGACAGCATCACTTCCCAGCTGGAGCGTCGTGTAATGTTCCGTCGTGCTATGAAGCGCGCCGTACAGAACGCAATGCGCCTGGGTGCCAAGGGCATCAAAGTGGAAGTTTCCGGTCGTCTGGGCGGCGCTGAAATCGCGCGTACCGAATGGTACCGTGAAGGTCGTGTGCCGTTGCACACCCTGCGTGCCGACATCGACTACGCAACTTCTGAAGCCCACACCACTTACGGTGTGATCGGCGTTAAAGTTTGGATCTTCAAGGGCGAAGTTCTGGGCGGTCTGGCTGCTGTTAACGCTGCCGCTGCTCAAGAGCAAGCTCCTGCAAAGCCCAAGCGTGACAACAAGCGCCGCGCTGCTAAGTAAGGAGATTCGGTAAATGTTGCAACCTAAGCGTACTAAATTCCGCAAGACCCACAAGGGTCGTAACCGCGGTCTGGCCACCTCTGGTAACGAAGTATCCTTCGGTACCTTTGGCCTGAAGGCGACATCCCGTGGTCAACTGACTGCTCGTCAAATCGAAGCAGCCCGTCGTGCCATGACCCGTCACGTTAAGCGTCAAGGCAAGATCTGGATCCGTGTGTTCCCGGACAAGCCCATCACCGAAAAGCCCCTCGAAGTTCGTATGGGTAAAGGTAAGGGTAACGTGGAATACTGGGTTTGCCCGATCCAGCCTGGCAAGGTTCTGTACGAGATGGACGGTGTACCTGAGGCTCTGGCGCGTGAAGCGTTTGCCCTGGCCGCAGCTAAGCTGTCTGTTCAGACCACTTTCGTAATTAAGACGGTGATGTGATGAAAGCCCAAGATCTGCGTCAAAAGAGCGTCGAAGAACTGAACCAGGAGCTGCTGGGCCTGCTGCGTGAGCAATTCAACATGCGCATGCAAGCGTCCACCGGCCAGCTGGCTCAGACTCACACTCTGAAACAAGTGCGTCGTGACGTCGCACGTATCAAGACTGTACTGACTGAGAAGGCAGGTGCGTAATGACTGACAAAATCCGTACTCTGCAGGGTCGTGTAATCAGCGACAAGATGGACAAGTCCATCACAGTTGCCATCGAGCGCAAGGTAAAGCACCCGATCTACGGTAAGATCATCAAGCGCACTACCAAGCTGCACGTACATGATGAAAACAACGAGTGCAAAGCTGGTGACCTCGTGGAAATCCGCGAATGCCGCCCGCTGTCCAAGACCAAGTCCTGGACCCTGGTTGCCGTTGTAGAAAAGGCCTAATCGGTACTTTTTAGTTCAAACGGCCCCTTTCAGGGGCCGTTTGTTTTTTAGGCTACCTTTTCTAAAAATCCTGTGTTATAGTTTCGCGCCTTTTGAAGGCAGCCAGATCCCGAAAGGGATAAGAAGTAAACAAAGCGGAGCACTAAGATGATCCAGATGCAAAGTATGCTGGGTGTTGCCGACAACTCCGGCGCTCGCAGTGTAATGTGTATTAAGGTTCTGGGTGGCTCGCACCGCCGTTACGCCGGCATCGGCGACATCATCAAGGTTTCCATCAAGGAAGCTATTCCTCGCGGTAAAGTGAAGAAAGGTGATGTGTATAACGCGGTGGTCGTACGCACCCGTAAAGGCGTTCGTCGTCCGGACGGCTCAGTCATCCGTTTCGACAACAATGCGGCTGTGTTGCTTAACAACAACCAGCAGCCGATCGGTACTCGTATTTTTGGCCCGGTGACCCGTGAACTGCGTAATGAGAAGTTCATGAAGATTGTGTCCCTGGCACCCGAAGTACTGTAAGGAGTCGAACGATGGCAGCTAAAATCCGTCGCGAAGACGAAGTGATTGTTCTTACCGGCAAAGACAAGGGCAAGCGTGGCAAAGTCACTCAAGTCCTGATTGCTAAAGGTAAGGTAATCGTGGAAGGCATCAACCAGGTGAAGAAACACCAGAAGCCGGTACCCGCACTGGGTCAGGCTGGCGGTATCGTCACCAAAGAAGCCCCCATCGATGTATCTAACGTAGCGCTGTTCAACTCTGCCACTGGCAAAGCTGACCGCGTTGGTTTCCGGATTGAAGACGGCAAGAAAGTTCGTTTCTTCAAATCCACCGGCGAACTTGTGAAGTAATTGGAGTTTAACGATGGCGAAACTGCATGATTACTACAAATCCGATGTAGTAAGTGAACTGGCCAAGCAGTTCGGTTACAAGACTATCATGCAAGTCCCTCGGATCGAGAAAATCACCCTGAATATGGGTGTTGGTGAGGCGATCTCTGACAAGAAGTTGCTGGAAAATGCTGCTGCCGATATGGCTGCCATTTCCGGTCAGAAGCCGCTGATCACCAAAGCTCGCAAATCTGTTGCGGGCTTCAAGATTCGTGAAGGCTACCCGATAGGTTGTAAAGTAACCCTGCGTGGCGAGCGTATGTGGGAGTTCCTGGAACGGCTGATCTGTATCTCCGTACCGCGTATCCGTGACTTCCGTGGCCTGAACGCCAAAGCGTTCGATGGTCGTGGTAACTACTCCATGGGCGTGCGTGAGCAGATCATCTTCCCGGAAATCGACTATGACAAAGTCGATCGCGTCCGTGGTCTGGATATCACCATCACCACTTCCGCGAATACCGATGAAGAAGGCCGTGCTCTGCTGGCTGCCTTTAACTTCCCATTCCGCAAGTAAGGTTAGGGTTATGGCTAAAACATCCATGAAAGCGCGCGAAGTAAAGCGTGCCAAGCTGGTTGCCAAGTACGCGACCAAGCGTGCCGAGCTGAAAGCTATCATCGTTGATATGAACGCTTCTGAAGAAGCGCGTTGGGATGCTGTTCTGCAACTGCAACAGCTGCCCCGTGATTCCAGTCCGTCCCGTCAGCGTAACCGTTGCAACATTACTGGTCGTCCGCACGGTTTCCTGCGCAAGTTTGGCCTGTCTCGCATCAAGGTGCGTGAGCATGCCATGAAGGGCGAAATTCCGGGCCTGAAAAAGGCCTCTTGGTAAAGAATCTCGGGAGTTAGACTATGAGCATGCAAGATCCGATCGCGGATATGCTGACCCGCATCCGTAACGGTCAGGCGGCGAGCAAAGTTGCGGTTTCCATGCCTTCTTCCAAGCTGAAAGTGGCTATTGCCAAAGTGCTGAAAGAAGAAGGTTACATCGCTGGCTACAACGTAGCTGGTGACGTGAAGCCGGAACTGGAAATTGAACTGAAATATTTCCAGGGCAAGCCGGTTGTAGAACTGATCCAACGCGTGAGCCGTCCCGGCCTGCGTATTTACAAGCGCACTACTGATCTGCCGAAAGTTATGGGCGGTCTCGGTGTTGCTATCGTGTCCACGTCGAAAGGTGTGATGACCGACCGTGCTGCTCGCAAGGCAAGCATGGGCGGTGAGATCATCTGCTACGTCGCTTAATAGGAGGTCGGAAATGTCTCGCGTTGCTAAGGCACCCGTCACTATTCCTGCTGGCGTAGAGGTGACTCTGAACGGTCAGGAACTGTCCATCAAAGGTGGTAAAGGTTCCCTGGTTCGTTCCATCCACGCCGGTGTAGAAGTGACCAAAGAAGACAATGTACTGAAGTTCGCCCCGCGCGATGGCATCGCTGGTGCTGACGCTCAGGCCGGTACTGCCCGTGCATTGGTCAACAACATGGTAATCGGTGTTACCCAAGGCTTCGAGCGCAAGCTGCAGCTGGTTGGTGTAGGTTATAAAGCCTCCATCAAGGGCAATGCTGTTGCGCTGGCTCTGGGCTTCTCTCACCCGGTAGAGCATGCGCTGCCGGCTGGTGTGACCGCTGAGTGCCCGACTGCCACAGAAATCGTTCTGCGTGGTGTCGACAAGCAGCTGGTTGGCCAAGTCGCCGCCGATATCCGTGCTTACCGCGCTCCGGAGCCCTACAAGGGCAAGGGTGTACGCTATGCCAACGAGCAAGTGCGTACTAAAGAAGCTAAGAAGAAGTAAGGTAACACTATGGACAAGAAAGCAGCTCGTCTCCGTCGTGCTACTCGTGCTCGGAAAAAGATGCAGGAACTGGGAGCTACCCGTCTGGTTGTTCACCGTACCCCGCGTCATATCTATGCGCAGGTTATTGCAGCCAACGGTTCCGAAGTTCTGGCCTCTGCTTCCACAGTAGAGAAAGCCATCAGTGAAGCTCTGAAATACACCGGTAACGCAGATGCTGCTACCGCTGTAGGTAAGGCTATCGCTGAGCGTGCTATTGCCAAAGGCGTTCAGAACGTATCTTTCGATCGTTCCGGTTTCAAGTATCACGGTCGCATCGCTGCACTGGCAGCTGCTGCACGTGACGCTGGTCTTCAGTTCTAAGCTAGGAGTCGAAGATGGCTAAAGTCGAATCTCAAGCCGGCGAACTGCAAGAAAAGCTGATTGCAGTAAACCGTGTTTCGAAAACTGTTAAAGGTGGTCGTATCATGTCCTTCACCGCGTTGACCGTGGTGGGTGATGGTAACGGCCGTGTAGGTTATGGTTACGGTAAAGCCCGTGAAGTTCCGGCTGCTATTCAAAAAGCAATGGAACAGGCCAAGCGTAACCTGAACAAGGTTGAGCTGAATAACGGCACCCTGCACCACCCGGTGAAAGGCGTTCACTCCGGTTCCACCGTGTTCATGAAGCCGGCCTCTCAAGGTACTGGTATCATCGCAGGCGGCGCCATGCGTGCTGTTCTGGAAGTTGCCGGGATCCACAACGTGCTGGCTAAGACCTACGGTTCCACCAACCCAATCAACGTTGTTCGCGCAACTGTAGACGCTCTGGTTCACGGTCAATCACCGGAACAGATCGCTGCCAAGCGTGGTCTGCGCGTTGAAGAAATTCTGGGGTAATGCGACATGGCTAACACTGTAAAAGTAACTCAAACTCGCAGCTCTATCGGCCGTCTGCCAAAGCACAAGGCGACTCTGCGTGGTCTGGGTCTGCGTCGCATTGGTCACACCGTTGAGCTGGAAGATACTCCTTGCGTACGCGGTATGATCAACCAGGTTTATTACATGGTTAAGGTGGAGGGCTAAGCATGCGTCTGAATACTCTGTCTCCGGCCGCTGGCTCCAAACGCGTTAAGCACCGTCCGGGCCGTGGTATCGGTTCTGGTCTGGGCAAGACCGGTGGTCGTGGTGTTAAAGGTCAAACCTCTCGTTCCGGTGGCGGCAAAGTTCGCAACGGTTTCGAAGGCGGCCAGATGCCTTTGAAAATCCGTCTGCCGAAGTTCGGTTTCTTCTCTCGCAAATCTTTGGTATCTGCCGAGGTTCGCCTGAACGAAATCGCCCTGGTAGAAGGTGATGTAGTCGATGTGAGCACTCTGAAGCAAGCCGGCGTTCTGACCAAGAACATCGTGTTTGCTAAAGTTGTTCTGTCTGGCAACATTGACCGTGCTGTGACCGTTCGTGGTCTGTCCGTCACCAAAGGTGCACGCGCAGCCATCGAGGCCGCTGGCGGTAAAATCGAGGAATAATCAGTACAATGGCTAAGAAACCAGGATTGGATGTTAAAGCACAGGGTGGTCTGAGTGAACTGAAGAGCCGTCTGCTCTTTGTTCTCGGGGCGATTATCGTTTTCCGTGCAGGCTCTTATGTGCCGATTCCTGGTATTGACGCCGCCGTACTGGCCGAGTTGTTCCAACAACAGAAGGGCACCATCATTGAGATGTTCAACATGTTCAGTGGTGGTGCACTCTCGCGTGCTTCTATTCTTGCGTTGGGGATCATGCCGTACATTTCGGCGTCGATCATTATCCAGCTGCTGACAGTGGTTCATCCTGCTCTTGCTGAACTCAAGAAAGAGGGTGAATCCGGCCGTCGCAAGATTAGCCAATATACCCGTTGGGGCACGCTGGTTTTGGGAACTTTCCAGGCCATTGGTATTGCAACCGGTCTGCCGAATATGATGCAGGGACTCGTGACTCATCCGGGTTTGGGCTTCTATTTCACAGCGGTTGTGAGTCTGGTTACCGGTACCATGTTTTTGATGTGGTTGGGTGAGCAGATTACCGAGCGTGGGATTGGTAATGGTATCTCGTTGATTATTTTCACAGGTATCGTTGCTGGTCTGCCGCAGGCCATTGGCGCTACGGCCGAACAGGCACGTCAAGGGGAATTGCACATCCTGCTGTTGTTGTTGCTGGGCTTGATTGTTTTCGCAGTGACTTACTTTGTGGTGTTCGTGGAGCGTGGTCAGCGTCGAATCGTTGTTAACTATGCCAAGCGTCAACAAGGCCGTCAGGTATTCGCCGCGCAAAGCACACACTTGCCGTTGAAAGTGAATATGGCTGGTGTGATTCCTGCGATTTTCGCATCCAGTATCATCCTTTTCCCTGGAACCATTACCTCCTGGTTTGGTCAGGGTGAGGGTAAAGTAGCCGATATCCTGCAACAGGTCTCTATGGTCCTGCAGCCGGGTCAGCCGCTTTACGAGATGCTCTATGCAGCAGCCATTATCTTCTTCTGCTTCTTCTATACCGCGCTGGTATTCAACCCCCGCGAGACAGCAGATAACTTGAAGAAGAGTGGAGCCTTTATCCCGGGGATTCGCCCGGGCGAGCAGACAGCACGTTATATCGATAAGGTTATGACTCGCCTGACATTGGCAGGTGCACTCTATATAACCTTTATCTGTCTGGTACCTCAGTTCTTGATGACTGCTTGGAACGTACAGTTCTACTTCGGTGGCACTTCGCTGCTGATTATCGTGGTAGTTATCATGGACTTCATGGCTCAGGTACAAACCCATATGATGTCTCATCAATATGGTGACGTCCTGAGGAAGGCCAACCTGAAGGGCTACGGCCGCTAAAGGTCGGCGTAGTTACGGAGTTAAGCAATGAAAGTTCGTGCTTCCGTTAAGGCAATCTGCCGTAACTGCAAAATCATCAAGCGTCACGGTGTGGTGCGTGTGATTTGCAGCGAGCCAAAGCATAAACAGCGCCAAGGCTAATTTTTTACGGTTAGTACTTGCAACAAATAGTTGTGCTGGCTAATATAGCCAGCCAACTTTTGTTGTGTATTGGTTGACCGCCACGTATCCGCTCACGGGCTTTGTGGTGGTCGTTATCTACGCTAAGTAGGAGTGAACAGTGGCCCGTATCGCTGGCATTAACATTCCTGACCATAAGCATGCAGTCATTGCGTTGACTGCGATTTATGGCGTCGGTCGTACCCGCTCCAAGGCCATCTGTGCCGCAGCCGGTATTGCTGAGAATGTGAAAATTAAAGACTTGGACGAAGCTCAGATCGAGAGTCTGCGCGAGCAAGTAGGTAAATTCACCGTTGAAGGTGACTTGCGTCGTCAGATTTCCATGAACATCAAACGCTTGATGGATCTGGGTTGCTACCGTGGTTTGCGTCACCGTCGTAGCCTGCCTGTTCGTGGTCAACGTACCAAGACCAATGCTCGTACCCGTAAGGGTCCGCGCAAGGCTATCAAGAAGTAACGGGAAGGTAGAAAATGGCTAAAACTCCGACTCGTGCTCGCAAGCGCGTTAAAAAGCAAGTGAGCGACGGTATTGCGCACGTTCATGCATCTTTCAACAACACAATCGTGACCATTACTGACCGTCAGGGCAACGCTCTGTCTTGGGCTACTTCTGGTGGTTCCGGTTTCCGTGGTTCTCGTAAGTCCACCCCGTTCGCTGCTCAAGTAGCTGCTGAACGCGCTGGTGAGATGGCCAAAGAATATGGCGTCAAGAACCTGGAAGTCATGGTCAAAGGTCCGGGTCCCGGTCGTGAGTCTTCCATCCGCGCCCTGAACGCGGCTGGTTTCCGCATCACTAACATTACTGATGTGACTCCGATCCCGCACAACGGTTGTCGTCCTCCCAAGAAGCGCCGCGTGTAACGCTGGTAGCTACTTGGTCTAGGATTGTTGGAGAAAGAAGATGGCAAGATATATCGGTCCTAAGCTTAAGCTTAGCCGTCGTGAGGGCACAGACCTCTTCCTGAAGTCTGGTGTTCGCGCGATTGATTCTAAGTGCAAGATTGACACCGCTCCTGGTCAGCACGGCGCTCGTAAGCCGCGTCTGTCCGACTACGGTGTGCAACTGCGCGAGAAACAAAAAGTTCGTCGTATCTACGGCGTATTGGAAAAACAGTTCCGCAACTACTACCGCGATGCTGCCCGTCAAAAGGGTAACACCGGTGAAAACCTGTTGCAGCTGCTGGAAGGTCGTCTGGACAACGTCGTATACCGTATGGGCTTCGGTGCTACCCGCGCTGAATCTCGTCAGCTGGTGAGCCACAAGGCCATCATGGTAAACGGCCGCGTTGTGAACATTCCTTCTTTCCAGGTTTCCCCTGAGGACGTGATCTGCGTTCGTGAGAAGGCTAAGAAGCAAGCGCGTATCAAAGCTGCCCTTGAGGTTGCTGGTCAGCGCGAGAAGCCGACTTGGGTAGAGGTTGATGCCGCTAAAATGGAAGGTGCTTTCAAGCGCCTGCCGGAGCGTTCCGACCTGTCTGCCGACATTAACGAACAGCTGATCGTCGAGCTTTACTCCAAGTAAAGCTAGCTTCTAAAGAGAGGACACAATGCTGGGTTCTGTAACAGATTTTCTTAAACCGCGGCTAGTTGACATCGAGCAAGTTAGCCCGACTCATGCGAAAGTGACTCTTGAGCCACTCGAGCGTGGCTTTGGTCACACGCTGGGTAACGCCCTGCGTCGTATTTTGCTGTCTTCTATGCCCGGTTGTGCAGTTACTGAAGTCGAAATTGACGGTGTACTGCATGAGTACAGCAGCAAAGAAGGTGTACAGGAAGACATTCTTGAAATCCTGCTCAACCTGAAAGGTATCGCTGTGAAGCTGGAAGGCAAGGACGAGGTAACTCTGTCCCTGACCAAGTCTGGAACAGGCCCCGTTACCGCAGGTGATATCACTCACGGTGATGAAGTCGAGATCGTAAACCCGGAGCACGTAATCTGCCACCTGACTGGTGCCAATGCTGAAATCAGCATGCGCCTGAAAGTTCAGCGCGGTCGTGGTTATGTGCCTGCTTCTGCTCGTGTTCACAACGATGACGAAGAGCGTCCGATTGGTCGCCTGCTGCTGGACTCCGCGTTCAGCCCCATCGTTCGTATTGCCTACAATGTTGAGGCAGCACGTGTGGAACAGCGTACCGACTTGGACAAGCTGGTTATCGACATGGAGACCAATGGTACTCTGGATCCTGAAGAAGCCATCCGTCGTTCTGCCACTATTCTGGCCGAACAACTGGAAGCCTTCGTGGATCTGCGCGATGTCAGCGTGCCCGAGAAGAAAGAAGAGAAACCCGAGTTTGATCCGATTCTGCTACGTCCTGTCGATGATTTGGAGCTGACAGTTCGTTCTGCGAACTGTCTGAAGGCAGAAGCTATCCACTATATTGGTGATCTGGTACAGCGTACCGAAGTTGAGTTGCTTAAGACTCCTAACCTCGGTAAGAAGTCCCTGACTGAGATCAAGGACGTGTTGGCCTCCCGTGGTCTGTCTCTTGGCATGCGCCTTGAGAACTGGCCGCCCGCCAGCATCGCTGACGAGTAATCCAGATTACGGGTTTCACAGATTTAGTTAGAAGGATAAGGTCATGCGCCATCGTTTGAGTGGTCGTCAACTGAACCGGAACAGCAGCCATCGTCAGGCTATGTTCCGTAACATGGCCAGCTCCCTGGTTCGTCATGAGATCATCAAGACGACTCTGCCTAAGGCAAAAGAGCTGCGTCGTGTAGTTGAACCGCTGATCACCCTTGCCAAGACTGATAGCGTTGCTAATCGTCGTCTGGCATTTGCCCGCACTCGCGACAATGCGATCGTGGCTAAGCTGTTCAATGAACTGGGCCCGCGCTACCTGGAGCGCGCCGGCGGTTATACTCGCATTCTGAAATGCGGGTTCCGTGCTGGCGACAACGCCCCTATGGCTTATATTGAGCTGGTAGACCGCCCGGCCGCTGCTGAAGCAGCTGCTGAGTGATAAAGAAAAAGCCGGGCTTGTCCCGGCTTTTCTTTTAAGCGATTTTGATACTGC
>NZ_JBODRQ010000028.1:0-32178 GCF_050633025.1 Aeromonas sp. | reverse complement strand
CCGATGCAGAAGACACCGATCGCGACGGTGACGGGGTCAATAACGATGCCGACGCTTTTCCGGACGATCCTCGCCTGAGCCAGCGGCCGGATCAGGATGGCGACGGCGTCCCCGATGAACAGGATGCCTTCCCGCTGGATCGCTTCGAGACCCGCGACAGCAATGGAGATGGTTGGGGGGATGTTGCGTCCGGTGATGATGATGGCGATGGCATTCCTGACAGCCTTGACTCAACACCCACGGGGAGTTCGGGCGCCTTGCCGCGCTATGAGCAAGCCGTTATCAACTATCGCCGCAGCGATGGCAACTATGAAGGGTGGGGTATCCATTTTTGGAACAATGGGAACTGTGACAGCGTGGTGAGCGAAACCCAGTGGAGTAGCCCACAAGGGACGAGCGGGAGTGCCGGGCCTGATGGCATTCGCTTTACCATTCCCCTTAAGCCAGCGCATGGGCGTTGCGTTAACTTTGTCATCCACAAAGGGGAGCTCAGGGCCTGGAGTGGGGATAGTTATCTGGATCTGGCGCGTGGTAATACCGCCTATACCTTTGATGGCAATGCCACCCTTTACTACCAGTCCCAGCCCGAGATCCCTGTTGTTGTGGCGGGAGCTGCTGCCCATTGGCTCGATCTCGATACTCTGGTATGGAATGCCCCCCTTGGCGCTGACCATTACGAGATCTGGGCTGGTGAGGGTGAGTTGGGTCAGCCAGAGCGCTTCCAGCGCATTGTGCTCAGTGCCGGTGGGCAACTTGCGGATGCGCGTTTCCCTCATCTCAAGGGGCGCTCTCGCTTCACCCTGAACACAACGGCGGAGCAGGCCAGAGCCATGCTCAAGCAGCCTCTGTTGGCGGTTGCGGTGGATGCACAGGGCAAGGCCATTGCGGCCACTCAAGTACAGACCCCCTTTGTTATCGATGCCCTCTATACCCGGGGTGATAACGATGCCGATGAGGCCAGGCTCGGTGCCTGGATCGATGAGGGGGTGGCCCGCTTCCGCCTCTGGGCGCCAACGGCACGCAAGGTAGAGCTCTATCTCTACGATGCACAAAAACGCCCCTTGCCCCAGTCCCCGGTAGCCATGACAGAAGATGCCAGCACAGGAATCTGGGCTTTCGATGGTGATGCCAGTCTGGAGGGCAGTTTCTACCGCTATCAGTTGGAGAGTTTCCACTACAAGACCGGCAAACTGGAGCGGGTGACGACGACGGATCCCTACTCTGTCTCCCTGAGTACCGCCAGCCGTTTCTCGCAGCTGGTGGATCTGGATGGGGAGCAGGCCAGACCGGCCGGTTGGGATGCCCAGGTCATTCCCCCTCTGGCCAAGCCGGAAGACAGCATCATCTACGAACTCCATATCCGCGATTTCAGTAATTCGGACAAGGAGGGAACGGCAGCATTCAACGGCAAATATCTCGCCTTCACGGAAGGGGAGCGGGCCAGTGTGAAGCACCTCAAGGCATTGCGGGAGTCTGGTCTTAATACCATACATCTGTTGCCGAGCTTCGATCTCTCCTCGGTTGAGGAGGAGCCAGCCAGACGCATGGATCTTGACGATGATGTGAGGAAGCTGTGCGACCCGGCCCATGGGCTAAACCCCAAGGCGGCGCTCTGCGCCAAGGCGGGCAGCGGTACCTTGCGTAGTGTGCTGGAGGGGCTCGATCCTGCCAGCGGCGATGTCCAGGCACTGCTTGCGGAGATCCGCCCGAAAGATGGCTTCAACTGGGGGTACGATCCCTACCACTACAATGCCCCCGAGGGGAGCTATGCGGTCGAGAGCGATGGCCTGCCCCGGATCCGCGAGTACCGCACCATGGTGCAGGCCCTGCACCAGATGGGCTTTAGAGTTGTGCAGGATGTGGTCTTCAACCACACCAGTTCCTCGAGCCTCTATAACACATCTGTACTCGACAAGGTGGTGCCCGGTTACTACTACAGACGCAATCCGGACAACGGCCTGGTGGAGAGCTCCACCTGCTGCGACAACACAGCCTCCGAGCACCGCATGTTCGAGAAGCTGGTGAGCGACAGTCTGGTCTCCTGGGCAAGCGTGTACAAGATCGATGGTTTTCGTTTCGATTTGATGGGTCACCTGATGAAGTCCAGCGTGGTCAAGGCCTTCGATGCGGTGAAGCGCGTCGATGCCGATACCTGGTTCTATGGGGAGGGATGGGACTTTGGCGAGGTGCAAAATAACGCACGTGGTATCAACTCGAGCCAGTGGAACATGGCTGGTACCGGCATCGGCACCTATAACGACCGGCTGCGTGATGCGGTGCGTGGCGATCACTCCGATCCCATGAACGCAACCCCCGGCTTTGCCAATGCCGGCGATCGTTTCGATGCCATGGGCAATAAGATGGACCTGATCCGGCTGGGTATGGCCGCTAACTTGCAGACCTACCCCTTGCCCACGGGCGCAGGGACGGTGCTGGGGCGTGACTACCAATTCGGTGGCCACGGCGCAGGCTATGCGGCTGACCCTCAGGAGGCGGTGAACTATGTCTCCAAGCACGACAACCAGACCCTGTGGGACATCAACCAGTACAAGGCAAAGGAGGAGGTGTCGCCGCAGGATCGGGCCCGTATGCAGATTGTGGGGCTCGCCCCCGTGCTGCTCGGGCAGGGGGTCCCCTTCCTGCACATGGGGTCGGAGATCTTGCGCTCCAAATCCATGGAGCGGGACAGTTATGATTCGGGGGATTGGTACAACCGGGTCGACTTCAGCAAGCAAGGGAACAACTGGAACGTTGGCTTGCCCCGTCAGGACAAAGATGGCAGCAACTGGGTCTGGATCGGCCGCATCATCGCCAACCCCAATACCCAGGTTGGCCCGGCCGAGATCGCCTGGAGTGATGCCCGTTTCCGGGAGCTACTGGCTATCCGCGCCGGAAGCGAGCTGCTGCGCCTTGGCGAGACCGAGCAGGTCCTCAAGCGAGTGCGTTTCCATGCGCTTGGCAGTCAGGCCCGTCCCGGTACCATCGTTATGACGGTGGATGATGGCGTGGCGATGGGGGCGGATCTTGATCCTGCCTATCAGGCGCTGGCGGTGGCCATCAACGCCAGTATCTGGGAGCAACGCGTGCCTATCCCAGGGGCCGAGTCGTTTATCCTGCACCCGCGGCAGCAGGCCGGAGGTGATGAGCGGCTACGGGCAGCCCGTGTCGAGGGGGGAGAATTGGTGATCCCGGGGCTGAGCGCCGTGGTCTTTGTCAAACCCCAGCAGGGTGAGCAGGGGACCGGTATGGATGTGGGCGGCGAGCCCCTCTTCCTGCGTGGCTCCTTTAGCAAGACCCCTTGGGATGCTTCGACCTCCATGATCTACAAGGGCGCGGGCGTCTATGAGACCAGCCTCACGCTGGCGGCAGGTTCCCACGAGCTCAAGATGGCCAGCGGCGACTGGGATCCCCAGTTCGGTGCCGGCAACCTCAGCGCCGGTTTCGGGTCTTTGCCGTGGCGCAACGTCGGCGGCAATGTGCAGATCGAGGCGCTGGCGAGCGGTACCTACCGCTTCACGCTGAGTCTTGCCAACCCGGCCCAACCCAGGCTCACCATCATAGCCCCTGATGCGCCGCCTCAGGTTTTGCCCCCCTACGGGGAGGATGCAATCTATCTGCGCGGTAGCCTTACCGATTGGCAGTCAGGGACTGCGTTTTCGTATGTTGGCAACGGTAAGTACAGCGCCGATCTCTTCCTGCAACCGGGTGAGTATCGCTTCAAAATTGCCTCAGCTGACTGGAAAAGGATCCAGCTCCGGTATGGCGATGTGAGTGCAGCTGACGGCGGATTGGCGTTGCAAGATGCCGGTGATGATGGGCAGATCCTGATCCGGGTGGTTGCGCCTGGTCTCTATCGCTTTGAGCTCGATGCTCACGATCTGCAGAACAAAATCTTGTCGATCAAGGGGGATGGGGCGTCAGCACAGGCCAACGGGGTCATGATGCAGTACTTCCACTGGTACAACACCCAGGAGGATAACCTGTGGGCCAAGGTGGCCAACGAGGCGGCCTCGCTGGCGAGCAAGGGGATCACGGCGCTCTGGTTGCCGCCGGCAAGCAAGGCGATGATCCGCGCTGACGGTTCACTGGATGTGGGGTATGCCACATATGATCTTTACGATCTGGGCGAGTTTAACCAGCAAGGGTCGGTGCGAACCCGCTATGGTGACAAGGAGCAGTACCTGGCAGCGATTGAGAGTGCCCATAACGCGGGTATCAAGATCTATGCGGACGTGGTGTTGAACCACAAGTTCGGCGCCGAGCAGACCGAAGCCGTTACTGCCGTTCGGGTGGAGGGTAACAACCGCAATCAGGAGTATGGCGGTGATATCGGGATCAGTGCCTGGACCCGTTTCGACTTCCCGGGCCGTGGTGACACCTATTCCGACTTCAAGTGGCGCTGGTACCACTTTGACGGGGTAGATTGGGATGATGCCAAGCGTGAGAAGAGTATCTTCAAGTTCCGTGGCTCCGGTAAGGAGTGGGATGGTGAAGTGAGCGGCGAATTTGGCAACTACGACTACCTGATGGGGGCGGATCTCGATATGGATCATGCCGAGGTCGTTGCTGAGCTCAAGCGCTGGGGTCGCTGGTATGTGAATACTGCCTCCCTCGATGGCTTCCGACTCGATGCAGTCAAACACATCAAGGCGAGTTTCTTCAGAGTGTGGCTCGACGGAGTGCGCGGCAGTACCGGCAAGGGACTCTTCACGGTCGGCGAATATTGGGACTACGACATTGCCAAGCTGCAGGGATACCTGAAGGCTACCGGCTATCGCATGGCCCTGTTCGATGCCCCTCTGCATCTGAACTTCCACAATGCCTCACGGGGGAATGGCAACTTCGACATGGGCAGTCTGCTCAATGGCACCCTGATGCAGTCCAACCCCGCCCATGCGGTGACCCTGGTGGAGAATCACGACACCCAACCGCTGCAGATGCTCGAGTCACCGGTACTGGACTGGTTCAAGCCGCTGGCCTACTCCTTCATCCTGCTGCGCCAGGAGGGGTATCCGAATCTCTTCTACGCCGACTACTACGGCGCCAGTTACCGAGACAAGGGGCGGGATGGGCAGGAGCACGACATCCGCATCGCTTCCCAGCAGGGGGTGATTGACACCCTCTTGCAGGTGCGCCGCGACCACGCCTATGGTACCCAGCGCAGCTATCTTAACGATCGGGATGTGATCGGCTGGACCCGCGAGGGGGACAGTGCCCACCCGCAGGGGGTTGCCGTGCTCATGACCGACAACGGCTATGAGGGGCGCAAGTGGATGGAGATAGGGCCGCGTCATCGCAATCGCTGCTTCCGCGATGCTACCGGTCGCTACAGCGATAAGGTGTGCGCCAATAACGATGGTTGGGCAGAGTTCAAGACCAAGCCAGGAGCAGTTTCGGTCTGGGTAGGGGAGGCCCCTTAAGAGAGAAAAAGCAACGAGAGGGGGAGCCGATGGCTCCCCCTCTTCTATGTGTCGGATGCGCGGACTCAGGCAAAGCAGGCCCAGATGGGGGCGTGGTCTGAGGGTTTCTCGATGCCGCGCAGCTGATAGTCGATACCGGTCTCGGTCACAGTGTCTTTGAGGGCGTCGGAGGCCATGATGAGGTCGATGCGCAGGCCGCGATTCTCGTCAAAGCCCTTGGAGCGGTAGTCAAACCAGGAGAAGCGCTCGCACTCGGTAGGGTTGGCGGCGCGGAAGGTGTCGGTCAGGCCGAATCCTTCCAGACGGGCCATCCACTCGCGCTCGATGGGCAGGAAGGAGCACTTGCCATCCCGCAGCCAGCGTTTGCGGTTCGCCTCACCGATGCCGATGTCGAGATCGGTGGGGGAGATATTCATATCCCCGATCAGCACAAGCTGATCGCTCGGGGTGTGATGGGTCTCTAGATAGTGCTGCAAGTCTTCATAGAACTTCTGCTTGGCCGGGAACTTGGTCTCGTGATCCTGACTTTCACCCTGCGGGAAGTAGCCGTTCATCACCTTGATGAGGGCGCCGTCTTCGCGCTCGAAGGTGGCCATGATCATCCGGCGCTGGGCCTCTTCATCATCGGTGGGGAAGCCCTTTTCCACCTTGACCGGCTTCTGCTTGCTCATGATGGCGACCCCGTAGTGGGCCTTCTGTCCGTGAAACTCCACGTGATAGCCCATGGCCTCCACATCGGCCAGCGGGAAGGCTTCATCGTGCACCTTGATCTCCTGCAGGCCGATCACATCGGGTTGGTGCTTGTCGATAATGGCTTGCAGCTGGTGCAGACGGGCGCGCAGGCCGTTGATATTGAAAGAGATGATCTTCATGTCCGGGATGCTCATGTCATTTTTATAAGTGGCTATTGGACTAGGAATCGGCGGTGGATGCAAGTTCGGGGCGCGGGTCAGCACCAGTGTCTGACCCGGTTGACAGGGTGAAGCGTCAGCGGGTCATCTTCTTGACAAACACCACCACAAACAGTGCCAGCGTAAAACTGCCGGTGAAGGCCTCGAAGGCGGCGAAGATCCTGGAGAGACCGACCGGAGTGAAGTCGCCGTACCCCAGCGTGGTGAAGGTGACCACGCTGTAGTAGAGGCATTCGAGCAGGAAGATGGCATTTTGCTCGAGCGGGGCACCGGGCTGGTAGATGAGGTGCTCGCCCTGAAAATGCAGTCCGCAGAAGAAGTAAAAAATGCTGCAGATAAAGATAAGCAGCAACGAGAAGAGCACCACCCGCATCGGGGCCTCGCCGTAACCGCAGAAGAGATCGACCACCCAGGAGGTGAAGCGCTGGGTCGACCAGAATGGCAGTTGCAGGCGGCGCATGGTGAGCTCCTGCTGGATATAGTTGCCAGACATGGTGAAGATCCCCTGCGCCTCCGAGGCTTTGCGCAGATCCCGGTAGGTCTCTTCCGCCTCCTTGAACCAGATGCGCGCCTGTTTGGGATCCCGTTCGCGGCGCCCCTTGCGATCCTGCATCACCCGTTTGCCGGTCTGCATGTTGTCGAGCCGGGTGTTGTGCCAGCGGATGCCGAGCAGGTTGACGTCATCGAGGGTGGAACACTGGAGGTTGGCATCACTCAGATCAGCCTTCATCAGGCTGCCGCCCTTCATGCGCAGGCCGTAGAGGTGGCCACCGCGCAGGTTGGCGCGATAGAGGTTGCACTGCTCCAGCAAAAATCCCTGATCGGACTCCTTGTTGACCAGATTGAGACCCGCCAGATTGGCCCGTGACAGCTGCAGGCCGTGGCAGAGACCGCCAGCGCGAACGTACTGTTCAAGCGCCTCGGCGGTGTGGGCTTCCTGATGGGTATGGTGGGGATCATGCCAGTGGCAGAGATCGTGCTCGCCAGCCTCTTCACTGCAGTGGCGGCCATCGGCCACCAGATAACGACACATCGCCATCTTTGTTTCCCTCGCATTGCCGAACTGGTTTCAGCATAGGCGGGGAAAAGGAGGCGTGGCGGCGTCTTAGCTGAACTGGTTGAACTCCTGACGCAGCTTGCGAAAACGATCCTGCTGGGCCGGGTTGAGGGGAATGCCATCGAGCACCTCCAACGTATCCTTGCACTCGGCAGCAAACTCCGGGTTCTTGCGGTTTTTCTGCATCAGTTGCAGCAACACCTGGATCTTGTTTAGGGCCGCACCGGTATTGGCTGGGGCTCGACGCAGCGCTTCGCGAAAGTGGCCGAGGGCCTGCTCCAGCTCACCGTTCTGATAGGCTTTGATCCCCAGATCGTTGAGCTGCTGGTAGCGCTGGCGCCGCTCCAGCACCGTCTTGTCATCCCGGGTCACCTGAATGCAGGTAGTGAGCAAACGGTCTTCGTCTTCTGCCAGTTGGCTCTGCAGGCTTTCGGCATATTCGAACTCGCCGAGTTGGTAGAGGGCGAGAATAGTCTCGCCGAGCAGGGCGGGAGGCATGGTGGCCGGCTCATCGAGCCAGTTCTGGTTGGCGCGATAGAGCATCTTCTTGCCCTTGAGCAGCTCACCCAGCGCAATTTGCACCCGTGCCTGGCAGATTTGTTCGAACACCGGGTAGTTGAATTCCGACATCATCAGTGAATCGCGGATGCGTGATAGAGCCGTATTGACCTGCTTTTGCAGGTTGGCGATGTGGTAGCTGTCGTTGCTGTTGAGGGCGTAGAGGGTCAGGGTCTGGATATAGGCCCCCAGATAGTGGGGGGTACGATGGATTGAGTTGCGCGACAGGTCGATCAGCGACATCAGGACATCTTTGGCCTGGGCGTAGTCGTGGCGCTGCAGGCACACCTCCGCCAGCCGGCGGGAGAGTTGCACCGACTGGGGGGAGATATCCACCGCCCGTCTGAGCTCTTGCTGTGCCAGTTCATCGTTGCCGAGGGCGAGTTGGGATTCCGCCAGCCAGAGGTGAGCCTCCACCATCAGCGGGCTATTTTTGAGGGTTGCCTGCAGGTGGTTGACCGCCTCTTCATGGAGTCCCAGTGTGTTGCACGCTTTGCCCAGTGTCAGGCGGGCCCAGCTGTTCTCCTGCCCGGCCAGCAGCTGGCGCATCAGGGCGCGAGCCTCTTGCGCCTGACCCAGCTTGAGATAGATATCGGCCTGCAGGCAGCGGCAGTAGTTGGCAAAACGGGGCACAGCATCGGCCCGCTCGGCGCAGGCCGTAATAAGGGCTGGCAGGTCATTTGCCGCCATGGCGCTGAAAACGCTGGCGAGTGCCTGACGGCGGGCGAGGGCCCGTTTGATGCGAAACGAGAACTGCTCCTGGGAGAAGGGTTTCATAAGGTATTCATCTGGCTCAGACTCGATTGCGCTCAGTACCATGGCGCGGGAGTTGTCGCCGCTCACCATGATCACCACGCTTTGGGGTGGGATCAGCGCCTGGTCGCGCAGGCTCTCCAGCAACTGGCGGCCATTTTCGCCGCCCCCCAGATCGTAATCAATGAGATAGATGTCGAAGCTGCCCTTCTGACAGCGGCGCCGGGCATCTTCAGCGGTATTGGAGAAGGTGAGATTGTTGATGCCCAAATTGAGCAGCATTGCCTTCATCATGACCTGAAACGAGCGCTGTTCATTGACCATCAGAATGCGCTGGGTCTTGGCTGGGCTCTGTTTTGTTGGCTCTTGTTCCGGTGTCTGCATCTGTCTGGATCGAGGCGCTGCGGGTTGATGAGGGAAAGTGTGCCACCAAAGCGTATACAGAGGCAATTGGCCTGAGGTCGATTGCAAACAGCATCTCGCCGTCTGATCCAGCAACAGACAAGACCCCGTGGTTTGGGGCCTGCGGATCAGTTTTGTTTACTTGCCAGATACGGAGTAAATTGCGGCGTGTACTCGGCCTTGAACCCCTGTTCGGTCTTGATGATGAGATAGACCGCCAGCTGGTGCTGTTTGGCAAATGCCATCCCCACTTCAGGCCCCATCACCATCAGCGCGGTATCGAGGGCGTCGGCCTCCAGTGCGGTCGGGGTGATGACGCTGGCGGAGACCAGCTTGTGGGTGACCGGCTGGCCGGTGGCGGGGTCGATGATATGGGAGTAACGCTGGCCATCCAGCTCGTAATAGTTGCGATAGCTGCCCGCGGTGCTGAGCGCCATGCCGTTGGGGATGACGATATCGGAAAACGCTCCCGGCTGATCGGAAGGTTCGACGATGGCCACTTTCCATGGCGAGCCCTTGCTGTTGTTGCCCTTGCTGCGCACCGCACCGGCCACTTCGATCAGGTAGTTGTGTACCCCCTTGCCCTCGAGCAGGGCGGCGATTTCATCCGATGCCGCCCCTTCGCCGAGAGTGGAGAGGTCGAGATAGAGATCCGGGATCGTTTTTTCGAGCAGGAAGTGATCACCCTGCGAGGTCAGGGTCAGCTTGTCGATGCCTACCTTGTGGCGGGCGGCGGCGATGGCTGCCTCATCGGGCCGCTTGACCGGCCGTTTGTCCGGGCCAAAGCCCCACAGATTGACCAGCGGGCCCACGGTCACATCCAGCTTGCCGTCGGTCAGCTTACCGGCATCCATCCCCTGCTGGACTATGATGGCCATGGCGGGCGGGATGGCAAACGGGGTGTTGGCGGGCCCCTGATTGAAACGGGAGATGAGCGAGCCCGGATCGTAGGTGGAGATCTCCTTGTTCATCCGGGCCAGCAGGCTCTCTACGTCGCTTTTGAGGGCGGGCTCCCCACCGGGGTAGCTATCGCTCAGGGTCACCACATAGTAGGTGCCCATGGTCTTGCCCTGAATACGGGTCTGGGCTGGCGGGGTGGGCTGGCAGCCGGCCAGCGCCAGCAGCAGGGTCAGCAGCAGGCCGCGCAGGGCCGCCACGGGGGTTATCGCAATCATCCGGCGCTCTCATCTGGAGAAGGTTCATATCGGGGCGCTAGCTTAGCCAAGGGGCGCCCGCCGGGCGAGCCCTGATGGGGGCAATCGGAGGGAAAAGAGCAGATAAAATTAAACAGTTTTGAACCTGTGGCGGGAGCGGGTCGTATCGTCCATCCGTGAGGGAGAGAGTGGCGAGTAGAGCACTGTCTGGTGACCTGGCCCGCAGCTTTGGCCAAAAGCCATAGCCGATTGAAGACAATTGAGTAAAATGAAGGTCGATTTAGACGGCATCTTTGCGAAGCGTTAACCGCATCCGCCAAGTCGTTGCCATCCATTGCCAATCAAAGGAGAAGATGATGAAAAAGGCGATTACCCTGCTGTTTCTGAGTACCCTGGCTGCCCCTGTGCTGGCGGATGAGTGTGCACTGGTCATCGAAGGCAATGATGCCATGCAGTACAACCTCAAAGAGATGAGCGTGCCGGCCACCTGCAAGGAGGTGACGGTCACCCTGAATCACACCGGCAAGCTGCCCGTGACCGCCATGGGCCACAACTGGGTGCTGGCCAGCACCGCCGACTATCAGACCGTGGCAACTGCCGGGATGAGCGCCGGGGCCGAGAACGGCTATCTGCCCAAGGATGATCCTCGTGTACTGGCTCACACCAAGCTGATCGGTGGCGGCGAGAGCAGCAGCGTCACCTTCAAGACCGACGGTCTGGCGGGCAAGGATCTCACCTTCTTCTGCTCCTTCCCCGGCCACTTCGCCATGATGAAGGGCTCCTTCAAGGTCAACTAAGGTGCTGACCGGCATCGAGCCGGTTGCCTCAATAGAAAAGCCGGGATTTCCCGGCTTTTTCATCTCTGCTGTTTGTGTGTGGCGTGGCATGACTGCACACCGCCGACTTTTGCGCTATTTGGCCTGCAGGGTAAAGAAGGCGATGGCGGTCTTCTTCTGGCATTCGAAGTGAATGCTCTCTTCCCCGGTCACCACCAGCGTCTCGTTGATAGCCACCTCTTTGCCCTGCACGGACAGCTGGCCGCTCAGCAGGTGACAGAGGTAGGTCTTCTCTGGCTCGAGGGTAAGGGTCAGCGGGAAGGGGAGGTTCAGCACCCGCACGTTGGCGCTGATGCGATCCGGATGGTAGATAAGCCCCAGATCGGTCACCTCTTTTTTCAGCAACTCGCAGTGGGTCTCCTCATCGCCGCTAAAGTGCGCCGCCTCGAAGGTGGCGTAGGGGTGACCGCTGAGCACAAAGCCTGCCCCGCTCACCGGCAGCAAAATGCGCTGATAGCCGGGAAAGGGGGAGAAGGGACCCGCGCTCTTGATGGGGGCCGAGCTCAGTCGATAGTCAAAGTCGAGTTTGGCAAGGCTGCTCCCCTTCGGGGAGATGAGGATCTGGCTGGTAGTGCCCTGCTGGTTTTTCCAGGGCATCTTCTGGTGGTCAGACTCTTTAATCAGGGTGATCACGGGCACGTCCTCACGATAAAAAAACGCAGGGAGCCGGGGACATCAGCCCCGGCTCCCTGATAGAGATTGGCGATGGTAACGGCGATCAGCCCTGACCATCCAGTGCTGCCAGCCGCGCTTCCATGGCGGCGAGACGGCTCTTGAGCTCGTTCACCTCCTGCTCCAGCTCGCTCAGGCGGTCGGCGGCAGGGGAGGCATAGGCCGCGGCGGGAGCGGCATCCATCATCGCCTGAATATCCACTTCGCCGCTAAACAGGTGGGCGTAGCGGGATTCGCGCTTGCCCGGCTCGCGCGGTAGCTTGACCACGTAGGGGCCACGTTCGATGAGCTGGGTCAGCACCGCATCTACTTCGGTGACATCATCGAAGCTGCAGAGGCGGTTGGTGCGCGAGCGCAGCTCCCCCGGGGTTTGCGGGCCGCGCAGCAGCAGTTCGCAGACAAGGCCAAGCTCTTGGGCACTGAATTTCAGCTCGCCAAATTCGGTGTTGCAGAATCTGTGCTGGTAGCGGGGCACCCGGGCGTTGAAGCCTGCAGTGTTGACCACCAGCCGCTTGCGGATCAGCTCGTCCACCACGGCGCGGATATCGAGCTCGGAAAGCTCTAGCACCGGCTCGCGGTTGCTCTTCTGGTTGCAAGCGTTGACCAGTGCATTAAGGGAGAGGGGATATTGATCCGGGGTGCAGATCTCTTTTTCAATCAGACAGCCGATGACGCGGGCTTCCAGTGGGCCAAGTACTAACTCCATTTCCTACTCCCTTCCAAATCGAGACATCAAGAGCCCCCTATCTTAGTCATGACCTCTGCTCCGTCCAGTTTTGTCAGCCATTTTTGCGAGCGTGCAGAGAGGTTGGTGAAACTGCCATCAGCAAAGGTCTTATTTGGCGCCCATTTTGAAAGAAGAGGTTGAGATGGGTAATGAAAAGCCCGGCGCGTGGGCCGGGCTGGGGGATAAATTGCTTATCCGCATATTCTTCGAGGCATCTATTGTGGATGTTGTTTGAGGATGTCGTATATCTCCTCTTTCAGTTTGAGTTTCTGTTTTTTCAGATCTCTCACCTCGGCGCTATAGTCGCTGGCGTGATGCTTTTCCAACTTTCTAATCTCCGCATCCAGGTCGTTGTGCAAGTCAAACTTCTTCTGGAAATGGACATCACTGCTCTTCAGTTTCGAGATAAGTTCTCTGTACTCTGGGAACATGTAATGGAGCCTCCTTGGTTTCGTTTGATTGTGCCTGTAAGACCAAAGCTACCCCTTAGTGCCGGGGATAAATGTGATCATGATCGGATTTGGGGGCAATGATTTGGAGTATTCGGCGGGATATTTATAACTTGTTGAATCAAAACAAAATAAGTAATTTATCAATCTGAATGGTGAGCAAAACTGTGCGATAAGTCACAACAGGGGCAGTGTTGGCGTGAGGGTGCAGGATCAAAAAAGGGGCCGAGTGGCCCCTTTTTATGGATGCAGGCAACGTTACTCTTTCTCTTCGTCCGCCTGCTCTTTTTTCTTTTTCTTCTCGGGCAGCGGCTTGCCGTCGCGGTGGATCACCTTGCCTGCCTCAAAGCCAATCTGGGCTGCCAGCTCTTCGAGATCCGGCGACTTGGCCTGATCCCCGATGGCGTAGCGATAGTTGGCGATGGAGAGTTTGTCAGCCACCGGCGTGCCCGGGACGATAGGTTCGCGCCAGCCCTGGCCGATGTGGGCCACCAGGGTGCCGTTCATCAGCAGCTCGCCGACGATCTCCTGGGTCGGATTGCCCTTGCCGTAGGTGAGACCCTGCGGGTGCTTCTTGCCGACCAGTGGCTCGTTGCTGGCGGGGATCAGCTTGGTGCGGATCAGCCACTTGGGCTTCTTGGTGTTGCCCACCGCCTTGCCGGTCTGGTACTCGTTGATCTTGATGGTCTTGATCATCTGGGCCATGAAGTCCTTGGTCAGCGCCTTCTGGGCTTCGCTGGTTTCATCGATGGCGATGGGGGCCACATACCAGGTCTGGGTGGCTTGAGCCTTGGGAGCGGCAGGGGCAGTTTGCGCCATGGCCAGGGGGCTGAGCAGGATGGCAGCCAGCAAGAGTCCTATCTTCTTCATTGTGATTCCGCTTTTGTTTCAACAATAATTTTGTTTTGCCAGCGACGACTGCGCCAGCGCCAGAACATGGCCAGACCGCGCACCCACTCGTCGCAGGCCAGCGCCAGCCAGATACCGACCAGTCCATAGCCCTGCATGATACCGAGGAAATAGGAGAGTGGCACGGCAATTCCCCACATGGAGAGCAACGCCATGTAGAGGGGGAAACGGGCATCCCCGGTGGCCCGCAGGGCGTTGATCACCACCAGATTGAAGGTGCGGCCGGGCTCGAGGATAAGGCTGATAAGAAACAGTTGCGCCACCTGGGTGATGATGTCGGCATCATCGGTAAAGAGGCTGATGATGGTGCGGCCATTGAGGGCCGCCGCCACGGCGATGACGCAGGTGACTGCCAGCCCCAGTTTGAGGCTTTTGAGCAGCTGCTGATAGGCGCGATCGAACTGTCTTGCTCCCGCCAGATGGCCGATGATGATCTCGTTGCCAAGGCCGATGGAGAGGCCAAACAGCAGGATAAACAGGCAGATCTGAAAGAAGTAGGATTGGGTCGCCAGCGCCTTGTCACCCAGCAGTCCGACAAAGGCTGTCACCACCATAAACTGCAGCATCCAGGAGAGGTTCTCTCCCGCCGCAGGTAGGCCGATATGGAGCACCTTGCCCAGCATCTCCCGGCTGGGGTGGACGATATCGCGCACCACCAGTCGAATGCCGGTCTTGCGGGCTACCAGCCACATCAGCAGCACCACGCCGATCAGTCGGCCCGCTACCGTGCTGATGGCCACGCCAGCGACGCCAAGCTGGGGCAGACCGAACCAGCCGTAGAGCAGTAGCAGGTTGCCGACGAAGGTGATGAGGTTAACGATGAGGGTCACATACATCGCCTGACGAGTGTGGCCATGGGCGCGCAGGGTCGCCGCCAGACAGAGGGCGGCCGCTTCCGGCAATAGGCAGAGACCGATGATCTGCAAGTAAAGCGTCCCGTCGCTCATCAGGTTGGCGGGCAGGTTCATCAGCGCCAGCATGGTGCTGGCTCCTGCCATCACGCCGATGGCGGCCACCAGACCTATCAGCAGGTTAAAGCCGATGGCGGTGTGGATCACCACCCGACTCTTCTCCCGATCGCCGGCCCCCAGATACTGGGTGATCACCACGCTGGTGCCGATGCTGACGAAGCTGAACAATGTGATGGCGAGATCGAACACCTGATTGCCGACCGCCAGCGCGGCCACTCCCTGATAGGAGACGTGACCCACCATGAAGGTATTGAGGGCGCCGGTCAGAAAGTGCAGGGCGAGATCGATAAAGAGTGGCCAGGTCAGCGCAAAGAGCGTGCCCGGGCCTGCGTGGGATTGAGATTGCATGGCATGTCCAACAGCTGGGAGGGCACGGGGGAGTGCCCTCTGGGGGCGCATTTAACACCAAGGCCAAGGCCGGTGCAATCCTTGTGCAGGATTGCACCGGCCAGGGGATCAGGCAGGCGTGGCGCCCGCCTCCTGTTCGCTTGGCAGGGTGAGGCGAGCCGAGTCGGGCAGGGCATCATCCTGCGGCCAATTCGAGCGGATGGCATCTGTGGTGCTCTCCACCACCGCATCATCCTTGAACACCGGCTCGCGGTAGCAGCGGGTCAGGCGTAGCGCCTGATACATATCGGGGCAGAGGATGATCCCCTCATCGCCCACCTGCACACCCGCCTGCTTTAGCCAGTGGGTCATCTGGCCATGGCGACCCGCCATCACCATATGGATGCCGCGCCGTTTCAGCTCTTTGTGCAGCTCTCCCACCATGCTCATCACGCTGATGTCCTGATGGGTGAAGCAGGCGACCGCATCGATCACCAGACACTTGGGGGCTCGGGGATCCTGCACCAGCAGGGCCAGCACCCGCCGTTTGAAGTAGGGGGCGTTGAAGTAGGTCAGCGGCGAGTTGAAGCGATAGACCAGAATGCCGGGAATGGCTTTGGCCTGTTCGTTGTCCCCCAGGGTACGCACTACCCCCTCGTCATCCATGCCAAGCAGCTGGTCGGTGGGGCGCATCACATTGCGCAGGAACTGGAACAGCCCCAGCAGCACGGCGAGGGTGATCCCCGGGATCACCCCCATGGTGAGCACGCTGATAAAGGTGATCAGCGCCAGCCAGAAGGCGGAGCGATCGGAGTGGCGCAGGGCCCAGAGACCGCGAAAATCGGTGAGCGACAGGGAGGCCATCACCAGCACCACCCCGAGGGCGGCGGTGGGAATATATTTGAGCGGCGCCGTCAGATAGAAGGTGATGATGGCGATCACCGCAGCGGCGATGATGGAGACCAACTGGCTCTTGCCGCCGTTGGCGTCGTTGACCGCGGTGCGTGAATCCGCGCCGCTGATGGCAAAACCCTGGGAGACCGCGGAGGCGAGGTTCGCCATACCGAGGGCCCGAAACTCTTTGTCTGCGTCGATTTCGTAACCGTTTTTGGCGGCAAAGCTGCGGGCGGTCAGCATCATGGAGACGAAGCTCACCATGGCCAGGTTAAGCGCAGGCAGTACCAGCTCCCGCATCAGACCGGGGGGAAATTCCGGCATCTGGAAGGCGGGCAGGCCGGAGCCCACCGTCCCCAGGGTGGCGATATCAAACTGGCCGAGATTAAAGCCCCACACCAGCGCAGCGGTCACCACCATGGCCACCATGGAGGAGGGCCATGCCGGTTTGTAGCGCTTGGCCAGCAGCAGGGTGAGCAGGGCCACCAGACTCATGGCCAGGGTCGGCAGATGGGTCTGGGTGATATAGGTGGCCCCGCTGGCGATTCGCTCGATGAGGTAACGTTCGCTGAAGGTGAAGCCGAAGATCTTGGAGAGCTGGCCGACCATGATGGTGATGGCCACACCATTAAGCAGCCCCATCAGGATGGGTCGGGAGAGAAAGTCCGCCAGCACCCCCAGTTTGAAGCGGCTGGCAATCAGGCACCAGAAGCCGGTCATGGCGGTCATGGTCATCACCAGTTGCCAGTGACGGGTTGGGTCGCCTGCAGCCAGCGGCGTCACCACGGCGGCGATGACCGCACAGGTGGCGGCATCGGGGCCGACAATCAGCTGGCGGGAGGTGCCAAACAGGGCATAGACCAGCATGGGCAGGATGCAGGAGTAGAGCCCGACGATGGCACCCACCCCGGCAAGCTCGGCATAGGCGATGGCGACGGGCAGTGCTACTGCCGCCACCGAGAGTCCGGCGCGAAGGTCTGGTATCAACCAGGCGCGCTGGTAATGCAGCAGGGCGGCGAGGCCCGGTAGCCAGCGTTCGAGAGAGAAGAAGTCGCGCATTATTTAACCCATTGAGTTACAACCAGCTTTTCCCCTAGTGTGCCCAAGGTTATCGAAAGATTGCAATCAGGTTATGGCCAGTTTACCTGAAGGTCAGGCCAGATAGCCTGCCAGCGTTTCTCCTTGATGCGCTGGGTAAAAATCTGTTTGTCCTGGCGACATCTGGGGTTGGCACTCACTTGCAGCGACCAGTTGATGGTAAAGCCGTAGGGGGCGAGCCACTCGAACTCGCCATCCTGATTCAGGCGCACGCCGATGCAGGTGGGCACTTCGACCCAGTGGCTCAGCGCCTCAAGGCTGCTGGCAAACGGCGTTACCAGCTGACGAGTGTGCATGCGGGCCTGATTGCGCACCTCCCACTGCTGGCCGGGTAGGCGTTTGGCGAGCCAAGCTTCGTGCTCCGCTTCGGCCAGCCCTTGCGGATCGGCTTTATCGAGATAGATAAGGTCGATATCGTTGAGCGGGGTGGGCACCGCCTTGTGGTGAAGGTGATCCCAGATGAGGTTGCGGATAAAACCGGCCCCCAGCGCCCAGTCGGGCAGATTGAGCTCGGCCGCGGCTTGCAGGCAGGCCATCCGCTGCGGATCGGCCCGCAGCAGGGCTTCTGTTTTGGCTTGGAATTGCTGTTCGAGGACGGTGTTCAGAGGTTCAGTTGTTGGCATTGCGGCGTAACCAGACATCAATGTAGCGGCAGCTCGGCACTATAGTGAGCCCCTCCGCCTGAGTCCAGTTGAAGAAGGCACGCGCCAGCTGATCGGCAATCCCCTGCACCCGCAGCTCGGGTGGTACGAAGGTGCTGTAGGCGTCGATGGTCTTGGCATCGAGGCGGCGGTAGCGCAGTCTCGACTCTTTCCCCTCCACCGTACAGATGAACTGCTGCTGGTTGGCCTGATGGATGATGTCGCTCATGGTGGGCACCTCTGGCATAAAGTTGGGTCTCTCGGCACAACATAACTGTTAGCCAAGGTATAGAACAGATAATGAGAGCCCGTGGTCATTATCATCCCCCTTTGACAGAGGGCGCATCGATATCGCGATATAGATCAAGGTGCCCGATGGTGAGTCGGGCACCGCGTTAGTGTCAGCACAAGTGTGTTGGCAAAGGGGCGGGATCAGGCCCAGGCCCGCTCCAGCAGGGTAAGTAACTGCTCACGGTCGGCGTCCTTGCGATTGAACAGCAGGGCACCGTCGTTGACCGCCAGATCGCGGATCTCGGTCAGTAGCGAGCGATCGCTTACCCCAGCCTCGCTCATGGTGCGCGGCAGCTTGACCGCTTGCCACAAGGTGTCGCGCAGGGTGCGAATGGCTGTGATGGTCGCCTCCGCCCGCTGATGGGCCGGGGTGGCGGCAAAGCGATCGGCCCCCACCAGCGGCAACAGCAGCCGGGCCAACTCGCTATCCACCTCGGGGCGGTTGTAGTCGAGCACGGTGGGCAAAAAGAGATTCATGCACAGACCGTGGGGCAGATGGCAGCGGGCCCCCAGACTGTGGCCGAGGGCGTGCACCAGCCCCACCATGGAGTTGGAAAAAGCCATGCCAGCCAGCGTTGAACCTTCCGCCAGTTGCAACCGCAGCTGTTTGTTTTGCGGGTCGTGGATAATTTGCGGCAGGGCGCTGGCGATCTTCTCCACCGCCATCAGGGCCAGCGCATCGCTCACCGGATTCTTGGCGGTGCCGATAAAGGCCTCGATGGCGTGGGTCATGGCGTCCATGGCGGTAGCGGCGGTGATATTGAGGGGCAGCCCCTGGGTCAGGCGCGGGTCGAGCACCGCCAGTTGGGGCAGCAGGAAGGGGGAGGTGAAGGGCACCTTGCGCCCGCTCGCCTCATCCTTGATCACCGCCACCAGCGTCACTTCGGAACCTGTGCCCGCCGTGGTGGGCACCACCGCCAGCGGCTTGAGGGGACGGGTCAGGCAGCCGGCGCCCGAGTAGTCGAGCAGGTGTTCGCCTCCCATGGAAGTGAGAATGTTGACCGCTTTGCCGGTGTCGATGACCGAGCCGCCCCCCAGCGCTACCAGACTGTCGCAGTCGAGCTCGCGATAGCGTTTGGCGATCCGCTCCACCACGGCAGTGGAAGAGTCGGCCGGGATCTCGTCCCAGATGGCGGCGACCGGCAGCTCCCCCTCGGCCAGCACATTGGCCAGCAGGGTGGCAAGGCCGGTGGCATTGACCCCCTTGTCGGTCAGCAGCAGCGGGCGACGGGCACCCAGACTGGCCAGCTCGCTGGCCAGTTGCTCCAGCGCCTGTTCACCGGCCAGCAATTTGACCGGGCAGAAGAAATCGTAATAGCGGCTCATTTCAAGGCTCCTTGCGCGTTAGCCGGTCACCAGACCCAGATAGATGTTGCAGGCCCGGCCGATCTTGTTGGTCGGGGCGGGATAGTGGCGCAGCAGCGGCCGCGCGATAAAGGCGGGCAGGATCAGGGACTGCAACTGCTCAAGCCCCCGCACCAGATGCATGGCAACGGTCAGATCCCCCTCCACCAGCAGCCGGTTTTCGCCAAATGCCTGATTGACCCCGAGCCGAAAGCTCAGGGCGCGAAAGGCGATATTGGGGTGTTTGAAGCGCACCCGCAGCGGATGGATGGTGGCATGAGGGGCGACTGGCGCGCCGGGATACCAGCGGCCACCCTGCTTGTGCATGTTCATGGCGTAGCCGATGCCGCCCACTTCGAGGCGAATAGCCAGCCCGTCCGGCAACGGCGCCAATTCGCGGCGTACTGCCTCGTCGGTGCGGGCGGCGCGACAGAGGGTGCGACCCACCACCCAGAGCAGTGTGATGATCCAGAGGCGGCGGCCCAGTGTGGCCAAAGATTCAACGGTCGGAGTTGTCATAGGGATTGGCTCCTGAGATGGCTGACCAGAAGAGGGCGAACGCACTGGCTTGCCAGTAGTCGTCCTGTCCCAGCTCCGGTTGATCGACAAACAGTGATGCGCAGGCGAGGAACTGGCCCTGACACACCTCCAGCAACAGTGGCGCGGGGGCCTGCATCAGCTCGCCGCTGGCCTGCCCCTTTGCCAGCAGGGCAGGCAGAAAGCGCAGGGCATCGTTCAGGATCTGGCTGCGGGCCGGTCTGGCCAGCAGCGGAGAGTGAAAAAAACCCAGCACAAATTTGAGCTCATTGGGGTGGGCCAGCATCCAGCTCATCGCCAGCTGCCAGTAGTGGCGGGTCTGGTCGTACAGCGGCAGGGTGGGGTCAGCTTCATGGATGGCGCTCCCCATCCGGGTCTTTACATCCTGATAGAGGGCGAGGATCAGCGCCTCCTTGCTCGGAAAGTGGTGGAACAGGGTGCCGTTGGCCACCCCGGCCGCCTTGGCAATGCGGGCGGTGGCGGCCCCCTGCAGGCCATCTTCGGCGCAGAGGGCGAGGGCGGCATCCAGAATTTGGCGGCGCTTGTCGGTCATTACGGGCTCCGTCAACGCAGGAAGAAAGCCATCATCAGCTTCTGGATCCAGCTGTGGTAGGGGGGATGGATCAGGGATCCGGTGGTGAACTTGCCGCGGGTCAGCACGGTTTTCGCCTTGGAGAAGGTGAGGAACCCCTCGTGGCCGTGATAGTGGCCCATGCCGGAGGCGCCGATGCCGCCGAACGGCACATCGTCGGCAGCTACCTGAAACAGGCTCTCGTTGATCGCCATGCCGCCGGAGTGGGTCTCCCGGGTCACCCGTGCCTGCAGCTCGGGATCAAAGCTCATCAGGTAGAGGGCCAGCGGGCGGGGACGTTCGGCTATGTAGGCGAGCGCCTCCTCCAGGGTGTCGTAGGGGATAAGTGGCAGCAGCGGCCCGAAGATCTCCTGCTGCATCACCTGGCAGTGGCTCGGCACCCCGGTCAGCAGATGGGGGGCCAACAGGCGTCCGCTGTCATCCCGCGCCGGAGCCACGCAGGGGTGAATCTGGGCCCCAGCCTGCTCGGCTTCATCGAGCCAGCTGACGAGGCGCTGATATTGGCGGTCGTTGATGATGGCGCCGTAGTCGGGGCTGGCGAGCCCGGCAGGGTAGAGCTTGGCAAAGTGGTTGCGATAGGCGGCGATAAAGTTATTCACCTCGCTGCGGGGCAGCAGCACATAGTCGGGGGCGACGCAGATCTGCCCGGCGTTGAGGCTCTTGCCGAAGATCATTCGCTCGACTGCGGTGGCGATTGGCATGTCGGGGGCGATGAGACAGGGGCTCTTGCCACCCAGCTCAAGGGTGAGGGGGGTGAGCTGGGGTGCGGCGGCGGCCATTACCAGCTTGCCCACCATGGTGGAGCCGGTAAAGAGCAGGTGATCGAACGACAGCGAGCTGAACGCCGCCGCCATCTGGGCATCCCCTTCGATGATGGCGATCTCGTTTTCGTCAAACACGCTGGTGAGCATGGTGCGCAGCACGGCATTGGTATGAGGGGTGAACTCGGAGAGTTTCAGCATCGCCCGGTTGCCCGCCGCGATGGCGGTGATGAGGGGGCCAAGGCTCAGCATCACCGGAAAGTTCCACGGCACGATAATGCCGACCACCCCGAGGGGCTGGAAGTGCACCTCCACTTTGGCGGGGGCCAGCAGCAGGCCGGTGTGGCGGCGGTGGGGCTGCATCCAGCGCTTGAGCCGCTTCTGGGTGTAGTTGATCTGCATGATGCAGGGGAGGATGTCTGCGATCTGGCTGTCGTAGTGGCTGCGCTGGCCGTAATCCTGCGCCAGCGCCGTGCAGAGTTGATCCTTGTGAGCCAGCAGCGCCCGCTTGAGCTTGGTCAGTTGGGTTCGCCGCTCGGTCAGCGTCGGCATGGGGTGTTCCCTGCTCGTTCGTTTGAGCCGCTCCAGTTGCTCGGGCAGGGCCAGCTTGATGGCGAGGATATCCTCCGGACTGTGCTGATGCGGTGCGACTCCCATGCTATTCTCCGTCTGAAAAACAACCGACTGATTGGTCGGTCTTAATCTAGAACTTTGTTGCTTAAATGTAAAGCTGGCACGCAGCTCCCTGCTCGCCACGAGCATGACGCAAGAGCGAACTGTGTGCCTTGCCACACTTTTGTGGTTTGCTCGTTGGTGGATTATCCAATAAGGGGTAGTTTTTTTTGGCTGTAAACCGACACGGAGAGAGCACTATGACCAGGGAACTGAACAGCTTGTTGGCCCGGCTTGAAGATGTGGTTGAGCGGATGCCGGATTGTTTCAACACCTACGAATTTGCCCAGAAACTTGCGCTGCAATATCAGCCGGAGTTCTTTGCCGCGGGCCACTCTCTGGCCGAGCACGAGAGCAAGGTACTGCGGGTGCTGCACCAGAAGATCGCCGAAGCGCTGGCGGGCAGCGAGATGGTGATTGAAGGGGCGCTGCTCCCCTGCGTCACCCCCTGGGGGGAGAAGGCGACCTCACCGCGCTGGCATCGCAAGCACTGAGGGG
This sequence comes from Aeromonas sp., assembly GCF_050633025.1. GTDB lineage: Bacteria > Pseudomonadota > Gammaproteobacteria > Enterobacterales > Aeromonadaceae > Aeromonas. The sequence goes on along the minus strand of NZ_JBODRQ010000028.1, from coordinate 9,704 downwards.
CGCAGTCAGGCAGATCACTGCCAGATAGCAGATAACGAACAACGATAAAGGGCGCGGCGCTGGCAACAGAGCCGCGCCGTTTCTTGTGCAGATTGTCGCCAGCCGCGCCCCCGCTGCCGGGAGCAAAGGCCCGGTCTGTGATCCCATGCCGGGATACGGGGCCGTCAGCCGAGTAGACTCTCCCTTTTGTCGCAGGGTTTGTCACCGTAGGAATTTCTCATGACCCATAAAATCATTCTGGATACCGACCCGGGTATCGACGATGCCATGGCCATCCTGTTTGCCGAGGCCCACCCCGCCATCGAGCTGCTCGCCATCACCACCGTCTTTGGTAACGCCACCATCGACAATGGCACCCGCAACGCCCTCTGGCTCAAGCAGAAGTACGGCATGAAGGCGGATGTGGCCAAAGGTGCTGCCGCCCCGCTGCTGCGCGAGCCGGTCGGCCCCACCACCATAGTCCACGGCCCGAGCGGCTTTGGCGACATGGAGGCGGGGGAGGTGACTATCGCTCCGGATCCTCGCCCCGCTTGGCAATATATTGTCGAGGCGGTGAAAGCCGCGCCGGGGGAGATCACCCTGGTCACTATCGGCCCGCTCACCAATCTGGCGCTGGCGCTACAACAGGCGCCCGAGATTGTCTCGCTGGTGAAGCTGGTGGTGGTGATGGGGGGCGCCTTTGGCGTCAACGGCCATCGCGGCAACGTCACCCCCTATGCCGAGGCCAATATCCACGACGATCCCGATGCTGCCGACCGGGTCTTTACCGCAGACTGGCCGGTGGTGATCATCGGGCTGGACGTGACCCAGCAGAGCTTCTTCAGCAGCGCCTATCTGGATGAGCTCAGGGACAAGGCGGGGGAGCCGGGCCGCTTCTTGTGGGATGTGAGCCGCTTCTACCTGCGCTTCTACTCCGAGAAGCTGGGGCTCTCCGGTTGCCACGTCCACGACCCGTCCGCCATCGCCTATGTCATTGACCCGACTCTCTTTACCCTGCGCGAAGGGCCGGTGCGGGTCATCACCAGCGGCCCGGCCATCGGCCACACCCTGCAAAAGTTCGATGGCAAGCGCCACTCCCACGATGACTGGGCAGCCTATCGTCCGCAGCAGGTCGGAGTGGCAGTGCGCGATGAAGCCTTGCTGGCGCTCTATCGCGATACCCTGGTGGGCTGGGGCAAGGATTGCTGAGCAAAGGGGCGCTATTGCGCTGACGCGGGGGCTGTGAGCGGCGCCAAACAATCGGAGCGCACGGCCGCTTATACTGCCTTATATCAAGAGCTTGGGAGGGATGAAGATGGCATGGATTTCCTTGATAGTGGCGATAGCCCTGATCTGGTGGTTGATGAAGCTGGGGCGTGGCGCCCTGTTCGAGATCCGTCTTGCACCCGGCAAGGTAGTGGTCAAGCAGGGCAAGGTGTCACCCGCCTTTATTGAGCATGCCAAGCAGATCCTGCGCCACGACACGGTGCGCGGTCGCATTGTGGGGCAGCGTGATGGCGTGAAGCTGATCTTCTCCCGCTCCATCCCCGAACCGGTGGCCCAGCGGTTTCGCAATATCTTCCCCTATGGCGATTACCGCCAGCCAACGGCGCCGCAGTCGGGGCCCAAATCCCGCAAGGGATAAGCACCGGAACGTGGTTCATCAATAGCAAACGGGTCAGTCGCCAGGAGCTGGCGCTGCTGCTGCCATCGCTGGCGGTGGCGGCCCGTCGCCTGCACGATACCGACCGCAGCGCTTGGTGGCTGCTGCTCGGGCTAATCCCAATTATCGGCACCCTGGTGCTTATCTACTTTATGGTTTGCAACGGTCAGCAGGGGCCAAACCGCTTCGGTGACGATCCCAAAGGGGCCCCCTCGCAGGGCTTTATCGTCAGCTAACGGGCGCGGCTTGGCCAATCATCGGCCAATCAAAAGAGAGGGAGGCATCACGCCTCCCTCTCTTTTTCGTGTTGATGGCCGATCAACGCTCGATCAGCGGGGCGGAGCGGTAGCTCCACATGCCGTAGGTGCGCAGGGCATCGCGGTAGATGCCGAGCAGCTCGCTCTCGCTCGGGGTGGCCAGCTCCTCGAGGGGCTTGTCGGGGTAGCTGACGCTCGCCACCTTGATGTTGGCCGGGCCAATCTGGTCGCAGGCGATTTCCAGCACAGTCTGGCCGCGGCGCACATGGCTGGCAGAGCTCACCAGCACCGCATAGTCAATCTGGTGGCGGGCGAGGGCATAGGCGCTGTAGAGGGCGTTGTCCACCGTGCTGGTGGCGTAGTTCTCTTCAATCAGGCGGCTGCGGTCGATGCCGTGGTTGGCCAGCCAGTCAGCCATCAGCGTGCCCTCGGTCTGGCGGTTCTGGGGCACGCCACCGGTCAGGATGATCAGCGCTTCCGGGTCGGCTTTGGCCAGCTCAAGAGTGGTTTGCAGGCGGCCCAGCAGGATCTTGTCCATGCTGCCGTCGGGATTGAGGGCGTAGCCCAGGGTGACGATGGCGCGCTTGCCCTCCTTGGTGGCTTTGACCTGATCCTCGGTCAGTTCGGTCTGCAACGGGGCGGCGGTGATCCGCTGCACCCGGGCGATGATCTCCTCCAGATCGGCGGCGCGGCCACTGTTGCGATCCGCCACTTTCGCCAGATAGCTGCGGGAAGCCTCCTTGTTACCCTTCACCAACTGCCAGATAGCGAGATAGCTGTTGATGTCGAGATCATCGGGGGCGACGGCCTGCGCCTGCTCCAGCAAGGTGATGGCGCGGCTCAGGTTGCCGTTGTAGATCTGGGCGTTGGCTGCCGAGATGAGCAGGTCGGTGCGGTATGGTTCAAGCTGGTAGGCGGCCAGCAGCCGCTCGGTCACCAGCTCCATATTGCTCGGCATCTTGGCAGTAAAACCGGCGTGGGAGATCTTGGCTGGCGACTTGTAGATCTGCAGCGCTTCGCCGAGCAGCATGTCCACCGCTTGGCGTTTGCTGACCAGGGTATTGAGGTCGTGCTCCATCTGCATCGAGCTCTCGGCTGCCTGCAGGGTGAGGGACGAGAGCGCCAGCAGGCCGCCTATGGTGAGGGCAAGAAGGGTCTGTTTCATCAAAAGGTCCTCTGTCTGGCTGAATCGCGTCCCTGTGCAGCGGTTTGTGGGCCGATGCGACGAGGCAAATGTGCGCCAATTCAGTCTGTTAGTGCCAAAGAGGGGGCAATATAGCAGCTAACGGAGTGGCAAACTGTGAGTCGGGGCGGGTCGTCGGGTTATGCCATACCAGTGGCTGCGAATGGCAGATTTCAGGAAAAGGCAGGGGGAACATAGTTCCCCCTGCTGTGAAGGGCTTAGCCCCTCTCTATTGTCGCGATGCTGGATAGATGGGATGTCAATCTAACCGTTTGTGAGTGCTCGCGGTCAGTTCCACATCTGGGAGACGCGGGCTTCCAGCGTCTCCTGCTGCTCTTCAGGCATATCGCTGAAGAAGTCGAGCTGGGTCTGCTCTTCAATCTCGCGTACCGAGACCCGGTAATTGGGGATCTGGCTGGTGGGAATATCTTCTTGCGGCATGATAAAGGCAATAGCCTGCAGTCTGCTCGGATCCATCACGATTCGGTAGTAGGCGCTCGGGATGGTCACACCCTGACCGATGGACTCTTCAGAGCCGGTAAATATGGGGCCAGTGATCACCTGCACATCCTTGCGAGCGATGGCCCACTGGCGGGTCTTCTCTTCCAGAATACGCCACGCCTTCTGGTTGAGGGCGGGTAACTGCGGGGTCATGTTGGTCAGCAGAAAGCTCTGCTTCATGGTGATGTCGCTAGCGGCCATGTCGGCGGCAGGTGCCTGATGGCCACGGTCATAGCCTGAGCCCCTGTAGTCAGAGAGGGTGGCACGATAGGCTGCCGGTACCTCCTTGTCTTCAGCGAAGGCATCCTTGCGCTTGACCTTGCCTTGTGCGCTTTGGGCAGTCATTCGGTATGAGACCCATTCGGAAATCTTGTGGTCATAGTTGTAGCCAGCCGCATAACCAACACGGCAGAGGTTTTGGTGTGAATCAGAAGGAGTGCCGAAACGGACATGATCGCCACAGGTAAAGCCTGCCGCAAAGAGCGGGGCAGAACCGAGAGTGAGGGTGACAGCCAGAACCAATTTATTGATTTTTATCATTTTTGTGATGCTCCAGTTTAGTAGGCGGAGCTATTAAACATGAGATCTGACCAGTGCTTCAATTGCTCTTTCTTTACACATCACTGTTCTGTGACGGCTCGCCAATAACTGTGACATGTCTTATTAATGTGTTTTAAATCAGGTGGTTGTCTGCTGATATAATGGAGGGTTGCATTGGCTGGATGCGATAGCGGTCTTTTGATAGCAACGCTTGTTACTCGCGAGAGAGTGCCAGTGCAGAGCATTCAGGGGGGCACATCAGCGGATGAGCGGCGCAGGTGTGAGGCGTAATCTCCTGATTATTGAGGTTGGCCTAGCCAAACTGGCTTTGGGCCAAATGGGCCGGTTGAATAAGGGGGATGTGATAGCCAGAGTAGAGAGCGAGAAACGGTTCAGAGCAACGGCAGGGAAAAGAAGTTAACAAAAATCCCCGGCAGTTGCCGGGGAGTGTTTTAGAGAGACAGGTTTCGGGCCGGGGTTTTGCTATCTCAGGGACTTTCTCAAAGAGTTCTGCCTATCAGTGGAACTGATCTTCTTCGGTGGAGCCGGTCAGCGCGGTCACCGAGGATTGGCCGCCCTGAATGACGGTGGTCACCTTGTCGAAGTAACCGGTACCGACCTCCTGCTGGTGGGCCACGAAGGTGTAGCCACGGCTGGCGGCGGCAAATTCCGGCTCCTGCACCATCTCGACGTAGTGCTTCATCCCTTCGCCACGGGCGTACTGGTAGGCCAGTTCGTACATGTGGAACCACATGTTGTGGATACCCGCGAGGGTGATGAACTGGTACTTGTAGCCCATGTCGGAGAGCGCCTGCTGGAAGCGGGCGATGGTGGCATCGTCCAGATTCTTCTTCCAGTTGAAGCTCGGGGAGCAGTTGTAGGCCAGGATGCGATCCGGGAACTTGGCCTTGATTGCTTCGGCAAATTTACGCGCTTCGTCCAGGTCCGGCTTGGCGGTTTCACACCACACCATGTCAGCGTAGGGGGCGTAAGCCAGACCGCGAGCGATGGCCTGATCGATACCGGCACGCACCTTGTAGAACCCTTCAGCAGTGCGCTCACCAGTCAGGAAGTCTGCATCGTACGGGTCAGCGTCGGTGGTCAACAGGTCAGCGGCGTTGGCGTCGGTACGGGCGATCACCAGCGTGGTGGTACCGCATACATCGGCTGCCAGACGGGCGGCAACCAGCTTCTGCACAGCTTCCTGAGTCGGTACCAGCACCTTGCCGCCCATATGGCCGCATTTTTTCACCGATGCCAGCTGATCTTCGAAGTGCACGCCGGCGGCACCCGCTTCAATCATCCCCTTCATCAGTTCGAAGGCGTTCAGCACGCCGCCGAAACCGGCTTCCGCATCCGCCACGATCGGTAGGAAGTAGTCGATAAAGCCCTCATCTTGCGGCCCAACCTTGTTGGCCCACTGGATCTGGTCGGCACGGGCGAAGGAGTTGTTGATGCGCTCCACTACGGACGGCACCGAGTTGGCCGGGTAGAGGGACTGATCCGGATACATGGTGGAGGACAAGTTGTTGTCCGCCGCCACCTGCCAGCCGGAGAGGTAGATCGCTTCGATCCCCGCCTTGGCCTGCTGCACCGCCTGACCGCCGGTCAGGGCGCCGAGGCAGTTGACGTAGCCTTTCTTGGCATCGCCGTGGATCAGACCCCACAGCTTGTCGGCACCACGTTGGGCCAGAGTGTGCACCGGCTGCAAGCTGCCGCGCAGGTTCACCACGTCTTCGGCGCTGTAGCCGCGCTTGATCCCTTTCCAGCGGGGGTTTTCCGCCCAGTCTTTCTCGATAGCCTGGATCTGTTGCTCACGGGTCAGTGCCATATCAGTTCCCTCTTTCATTGATTTCACGTTTCCATTGACTTGTTATTGGCGAGCCCCGCTGGGGGCCCGTGATTCAGAGCCGCTCGTAACCGGGCAGCGTCAGAAAATCGATCAGGGTGTCGGCGCAGGTGATCTCTTCCATCAGCTCGCCTGCCTCGGCAAAGCGTCCTGCCTGCCAGCGCGTGGTGCCCACCTCGGCTTTGACCACCTCCAGCTCCTCGGCCAGCATCTGGCGGAACAGCTCCTTGGTCACCACCTTGCCGTTGGCGAGGCTCTTGCCGTGGCGGATCCACTGCCAGATGGAGGTGCGGGAGATCTCGGCGGTGGCGGCATCTTCCATCAGACCGTAGATGGGCACACAGCCGTTGCCGTTGATCCAGGCTTCCAGATATTGCAGGGCAACCCGGATATTGGTGCGCATCCCTGCCTCGGTGCGCTCGCCCTCACAGGGGGCCAGCAGGTCGGCGGCGGTGATGGGGGCATCCTGCTCGCGCAACACACCGATCTGGTTCTTGGCGCCAGCCGCAATGGTGGCGTTGAACACTGCCATCGCGGTATCGGCGAGGCCGGGGTGGGCGACCCAGGTACCATCGTGGCCGTTGTTGGCTTCGCGCTCCTTGTCGGCTTTGACCTTGGCAAACACCTGCTCGTTGACAGCGGCATCCTTGGCCGGAATAAAGGCCGCCATGCCACCCATCGCCAGCGCCCCGCGCTTGTGACAGGTCTTGATCAGCAGCCGCGAGTAGGCACTCAGGAACGGCTTGTCCATGGTCACCACCTGGCGATCAGGCAGTACCCGATCCGGGTGGTTCTTCAAGGTCTTGATGTAGCTGAAAATGTAGTCCCAGCGGCCGCAGTTCAGCGCAACGATGTGATCCTTCATCTGATAGAGCAGCTCATCCATCTCGAATACGGCTGGCAGGGTTTCAATCAGCACGGTGGCCTTGATGGTGCCACGGGGCAGACCGAACTTGTCCTCGGTCCAGGCGAACACCTCGCTCCACCAGCGCCCTTCCAGATGGCTCTGCAACTTGGGCACGTAGAAGTAGGGGCCGGAGCCTTTGGCCAGCAGCGCCTGATAGTTGTGCAGGAAGTAGAGAGCAAAATCGAACAGGCCGCCGGGGATGGGCTCGTCATCGAAAGTGACATGTTTTTCCGGCAGATGCAGACCACGCACCCGGCAGATAAGAACGGCCGGATTGGGGTTCAGGGTATAGGCCTTTCCTTCCGGACTGGTGTAAGAAATGGTCTCGTTGACCGCATCGCGCAGGTTGATTTGGCCCTCGATCACCTTATTCCAGGCGGGGGCCAGTGAATCCTCGAAATCCGCCATGAACACCTTGACGTTGGCGTTGAGGGCGTTGATCACCATTTTGCGCTCGACCGGGCCGGTGATCTCCACACGGCGGTCTTGCAGGTCGGCGGGAATGCCGCGAATGGTCCAGTCACCTTCACGGATGTGGGCGGTTTCCGGCAGGAAGTCCGGTAGCTCGCCGCCATCGATACGGGCCTGGCGTGCCACACGTTGTTTCAGCAATTCCCCTCTTTGGGGAGCAAAACGTTCCACCAGTTCGGAGACCAGCGCCACCGCGTCCGGCGTCAGAATTTGCGCGTATTCGGGCAGCATCTCGCCCTGGATGCGAAGGCGAGCGCTGCAGTGGGTCTGAGCCGGTGCCGACATAAGGTTCACTCCTTTGAGAATTACATTTTGAACTTACTAACTACGACTAAAGTCGAATCCCTGTTCCTGAAACGTTCCCGCAACAACGGGGTAACACAATGATAAGGTGCGAAATATTGTTGAGTACGTCAACAGGTTTTTTTAAATGCCTGTTTTTTCAATATGGTTAAGTTGATGTTTTTTATTGTTTTATTTGGTTGGTATAAAAACTCTACGCAGATGGTTATGCTCCTGCTTTTTCCCATCGGACAACGGCTAATTTGGGCCGTTACCCTGCCCTTCGCCTTGTAACTTATTACGTAATAAAATTACAAATGCAAAAACAAATCCCGACCTAACTCCAGGCCTTGCCAAAACAGCCGTATAAAGTGTGTTTGAATGAGGCAATGAATGTTTTGCTATTGCTAGATATGACTGGTGAACGTGCGTTTTAAATTTGGCGTGGTGATGTGGGCTCTGTTGACACCAGCGGTTGTAGCGATAGAAAGTGAAGCGCAATAACGTAGGTTTGTATCAGTTGTCGGGGGGAATACCGAGGAGGAAAGTGGGAGATGCATTAGTCAATAATACTGCCATCCTTGATAGAATTAGCAGTTTGTCGTTTTTTGCAGAGTTCTCGCCAAGGGTGTGAAACGGAGTGCGTTGAACAGGCGATGTGCCGGTGATTGAGCAGCCATCTGGCCGTGCTCAATAGTCATCATCCGGTTCGGCAAGATCGATCACATCCAGCTGGATGACCTGTTCATTTTCGCTTTCGGTGTGGCAAGGGGTGTCGTGAGGAACGGAATAAAGCGTAATCGCGGGTGCGAAATCGGTGTTCTGGTTCATGCCTGGTCCTGTGTTGCACGCAAGCCGGACAGTGATCCCTTCACTCGTGTTTCCACCTCCCTGTGTTGTCTGCCGGCGGAAAGTTGCGCATCTTAATGAGTTTGGCAAAAAGATTCAAGTGATGCTGTGTGTTTTTTGTGCTTGATAGGCTGGCGTTGTCAGGAGGATAAATCGGAAGCAAAAAAATAGCCCAGTCGTTTGACTGGGCTATTTTCGGGGAAAATGGTCGGTGTGAGAGGATTCGAACCTCCGACCCTCTACACCCCATGCAGATGCGCTACCTGGCTGCGCTACACACCGACGGAGTCAGACTCGGCTGACGGGAAGGAAGTCTAATAGCATGACCAAACGGGTGCAACTTCTTTTTTATCATAGAGATGCCGATTGCTTCTTTATTGTCCAGTCTGGATGCGGCTTGGGCGGATGAGGGAGTTTTGGCATAATCGCCGCCCTGTCAGCGCAAGCTCACATGCCTGCTATCTATGGAATTATCTGACGGGTGTGGGTCGCGGGAATGCAAACGGCACAATTCAACAATATGAAAGAGGGGATGGGTGTGAAACCATCAGAGGTCCCAGAAACACTGGGTCAGGCTCCGAGTCAGACCGCGCAGGACGAACAGTGGATGCGCCATGCGATGGCATTGGCCGCCCGGGCCGAAGGAATTGGGGAGATCCCGGTCGGTGCCGTACTGGTGCTGGGAGACGAGATCGTGGGAGAGGGGTGGAACCGCTCTATCAGCGAGCACGATGCCTGTGCCCATGCCGAAGTGATGGCGATCCGCGCGGCAGGAAAGCAGTTGGCGAATTACCGGCTGCTCGACACAACCCTCTATGTGACGCTGGAGCCCTGCTGCATGTGTGCCGGTGCGCTTATTCATAGCAGGGTCAAACGGGTGGTCTTTGGCGCCCGGGATCTCAAAACGGGTGCGGCGGGGTCGGTGTTCGAGATCTTGCAGGATCCGCGTCACAACCACAGGGTTGAGCTGATCGCTGGCGTACTGGCTGAGGCCTGTTCGACCCAACTTTCTGATTTCTTCAAACGGCGCCGCGCCGAAAAAAAAGCGGCCAAACTGGCGCGGCAACAATCGGGTGAGCCTTCCGCCTGAACCAAACAGCGGCGGGATGCACTAACCTGCCGCTTGCCATTTATATAACCAATTGGAAAACAATCAGTTATTAAGCCTGCATTACCAATATCACCTTGTATTCCGTGCCCCTGTTTATCCTGCTTATTTTAGG
>NZ_JBODRQ010000027.1:0-32489 GCF_050633025.1 Aeromonas sp. | reverse complement strand
TCACCGAGTACAACCGTACCATTCAGGGCTTTCTGGTGGGGCAGGTGGCCAATATTGTCAATATGACCTGGAAGGATATCCTGCCGCCACCGCGCTCGGCTGGGCGCGCCAACTACCTCACCGCCATTACTCGCATCGCGGAAGAGGGGGTAGATCAGATTGTTGAGATCATCGATGTGGAGAAGGTGCTGGCCGAGATCATCACCTATGACATCCGGATCTCTGAAGAGGTGCTGGATCGGGAGATCCTGCCGGAGATGCATGGCCGTAAGGTCTTGATAGTCGATGACTCCAGCACCGCCCGCAATCTGGTGCGCGAGACCCTGGGTCAGCTTGGGCTCGAGGTGATCGAGTGTCAGGATGGTTTGCAGGCGTTGACCCTGCTCAAGGGGTGGTGCGATGCTGGCAAGAAGGTGACCGACGAGATCCTGCTGATGATCACCGATGCCGAGATGCCGGAGATGGATGGCTACCGCCTGACCCACGAGGTGCGCAGTGATCCGCGCATGGCCGATCTCTTTATCACCCTCAACACCTCCCTGAGCGGCAACTTCAACGAAGCCATGGTCAAGAAAGTGGGGTGTGATCGCTTTATCTCCAAGTTTCAGCCCGACCTGCTGGTGGGGGTGGCTCAGGAGCGGCTGCGTCAATTGCTGGAAAAATGAGCGGCGCTCTGTCGATTCTGTTCAATCAATAGCAAAAAACATCCCGCTTCGGCGGGATGTTTTGTTATGGGATATTGGCCGGAGCGGTGTGCTTATTGGCTGAGCAGCGGCTCCATAAAGCGGGCTACTTTATCGCGGATTTGGGGCTGGGCCGCCGGGGTGGGATGAATGCCATCGTTCATCATAAGTTCAGGGCGCAGCGCAATATCATCCATAAAGAAGGGCAGCAGGGGCAGATCGTTGATCTCTGCCAACTCGGGAAAGATCTGTTCGAACTGGCGCAGATAGCGGGCACCGTAGTTGCGGGGCAGCTGGATTTGGGTCAACACCACACTGGTCTGCTGCTCCTTGGCGAGCGCGATCATGCTGGCCAGATTCTGGCGGGTAATGGTCGGTGCGAAGCCGCGCAGGCCATCGTTGCCCCCCAGTTCGATCAGCAGCCAGTCTGGCTTGTGCTCCTTCAGCAGCGAGGGCAGACGGGCCAGCGCCCCCTGGGTCGTTTCACCGCTGATGCTGGCATTGAGCAGGGTGTGTTTGCCCCCCTCCTCCAGCCATTTCTGGTTGAGCAGGGCGGGCCAGCTCTGCTCAACCTGCATCTGATAGCCGGCGCTCAGGCTGTCTCCCAGCACCAGCAGGGTCTGGGCCTGAGCCGACGAGAGCAGGCTGCCGAGGCCAACCAACAAGGCAAACAGAATACGCACCATCAATTCAACTCCCGCTATGGATTGTCATCAAGGGATTGGAACAAAGGATACAGAGCATGAGTTTAACCCCCATTATTGTCGTCAAGGGCCTCGGCAAATCGGTTCGCCTCGGCCAGGAAAGCCTCACCATCCTTGAAGGGATCGATCTGCAAGTCAATAGCGGCGAGACGGTGGCACTGGTCGGCGCCTCCGGCTCCGGCAAGTCCACCCTGCTGGGGCTGTTGGCCGGGCTCGATTTGCCGAGTCAGGGGGATATCGAGATCCTCGGCAAATCCCTCGGTGAGCTGGATGAGGAGGGGCGGGCCCGATTGCGCGCCGAGCAGATCGGCTTTGTGTTCCAGTCGTTCCTGCTGCTCCCGACCATGACGGCGCTGGAGAATGTGATGCTGCCCGCCGAGCTGCGCGGCGAGCGTGATTGCGAACCTAGAGCCCGCGAGCTGTTGGCCGCGGTCGGGCTTGGCGAGCGGTTGCACCATCTGCCGCCCCGGCTCTCCGGCGGTGAGCAGCAGCGGGTGGCCATCGCCCGTGCCTTTATGACCCGTCCCAGTCTGCTGCTGGCGGATGAGCCGACCGGGAACCTCGACAGCAAGACCGGCGAGAAGGTGATCGAGCTGCTGTTTGAACTCAATCGCAAGCACGGCACCACGCTAGTGGTAGTGACCCATGACCATCAGCTGGCCGAGCGTTGTCAGCGGCAAGTGGTTATGACGGCGGGCAGACTGGATCGCGAGGTGGCCCATGATGTGGTGTAACGGGGTGAGCAGCGGATCAGGCGGGAGATGCAAGGGATGATGCAGTGGCGATTGGGATGGCGACTGCTTCGCCGGGAAGGTTTCAGCGGCGAACTGCGCTGGTTTGTGCTGGCACTGGCCCTGAGCGTGGCGTGCGTCTTGAGTGTGGCGCTGGTAGCGGATCGGCTCGATGCCGGACTCAAGGCATCGGGCCGCGACTTTATCGGGGCGGATCGGGTGCTGCGTACTGCCGCTGCCCTGCCGGATGGCTGGCTGGCCCGAGCGAAGCAGGATGGCTTGGCGGTGCAGACCACCGTCAGCTTCAACAGCATGCTGTTTCACGGCGACGCGTTGCAGCTTGCCTCCATTCGGGCGGTGCCCGACGGTTTTCCCTTCTACGGCAAGCTCACTCTGGAACCTGCCCGCGCCCCGGCTCCCGGCGAGATTTGGCTCTCTGCCCGGGTGATGCAACTGCTGCAGGCCAAAGCGGGGGATGAGCTGGAGGTGGGCAATACGGTGCTCAAGGTGGCAGGCCTGCTTGGCGAGGAGCCGGATCAGGGCTTCAGCCCCTTCCTGCTCGCGCCGCGGGCGCTGATCCATAGCGCCGATATCGAGGCGACCGGTGCCCTGTTGCCGGGCAGTCGTCAGCAGTGGCGCTATCTGTTCAAGGGGCCGCGAGAATCGCTGGCCCGTTACGAACAGTGGCTATTGCCGCAGCTGCAGGCCGGACAGAAATGGATCAAACCGGATGACAGTGAATCCCGGGTAGGCCGCTCGCTGGCCAATGCCGAGCGTTTCTTCCGGCTCGCCTCGCTAAGCGGGGTGTTGCTGGGGGCGTTGGCGATGGGGATTGCGGTGCGCCACTTTGCCGAGCGCCAGACCAATATGGTGGCGCTGCTCAAAACCCTGGGGGCATCCCGTCGCTCGCTCTGGCAACTGATGGGAACCCTGCTGCTGTCGTTGACGCTGATCGGCGCGCTGCTGGGGCTGGTGGCGGGCACCACCATGCAGTGGTTCACCCTGCAACTGCTGGGTGAGTTGCTGCCGCCGGATCTACCGCCCTCCTCTTGGCGCCCCTTTGCCCTGGGTGTGGCAGTGGCGCTCTTTATCACCCTGCTGCTCGCTTTTGTGCCCTTCTTGCGCTTGTTGAAAGTGCCGCCACTGCGAGTATTGCGCCGGGAGCTGGAGGCGGGTATTCCCCCTTGGCTGGCCCTGCCGGTCGGCCTGTTCGGGCTGTTTGCGCTGGTCTGGGGCTTTACCGCCGATGTGCGGCTGGCGCTGGGTCTGGTGGGTGGCATGGGCTTGCTGATGGGGCTGCTGGCCCTGCTGGCGGCACTGATGTTGCGGCTGGGGGCGAGAGTGAACGGGCCTCATGCCTTGCGGCTGGCGCTGGCCCACCTGTCGCGCGAGCGCAGCAGCGGCCTGTTTCAGCTGGCGGGCTTTGCGTTGGCGCTGATGCTGTTTGGCTTGCTCTGGGCGGCCCGGGTCGATCTGCTGGATGAGTTTTCGGCTCGTCTTCCCGTCGATGCGCCCAACCGTTTTCTGGTCAATGTGGCCGAGAACGAGCGGGAGGGGATCCTGAGCGAACTGGCGGCAGCCGGGGCCACCACTTCCGATTTCTATCCCATGGTGCGCGGCAGGCTGACCCATATCGCCGGTGAGGCGGTGGGCGAGGGGGCCAGCAGTGGCCGCGAAGGGGTCGATCGTGAGCTCAATTTCACCACCACAGCCACCCTGCCAGCGGATAACAAGCTGGTGGCCGGGAAATGGCTCGCCGGGCCCGGCGAGGTGTCGGTGGATAGCGAGCTGGCCAAGCGGCTCGATATCAAGCTGGGGGACATGCTCGCCTTTACTATCGAGGGGCGCAGCTTTGGCGCCAGGGTCACCAGTCTGCGCAGCATCAAGTGGGACAATATGCGGCCCAACTTCTACATGATCTTCTCTGGGGATCTGTTGGCCCCCTTCTCAAGCACCTGGCTTGGCAGCTACCGGCTGCCCGAGGCGGGGCGCACTGCCGAGGTGGAGCTTATTCGCCGTCATCCCACGGTGAGCCTTATCGATGTGGATGACCTGATTGCGCGGCTTACTCAGGTCTCGGAGCAGGTGAGTAGGGCGCTGGCGCTGATGCTGGGGCTGGTGACAGTGGCCGCGCTGCTGGTGCTGCTGACCCAGACTCAGGCCAGCATGGCCCAGCGTCGGCGCGAGCTGTTGCTGATGCGCACCCTGGGGGCCAGCAGCGATCTGCTGAAAAAGATGCTGCGCTGGGAGCTGGTGGCCAGTGGTGCGCTGGCGGGGCTCTGTGCCAGCATGGTGGTGGAGCTCTGCTCCTTTGGCCTGCAGTGGTGGTGGTTCGAGGGGCAGTGGCAGTTCCACTGGGCCATCTGGCTTGGCCTGCCAACGTTGGGGGCGCTGCTGGTGACGCTGGCGGGGCAGGGGATGCAGCGCCAGCTGCTGGCTGGCACCCTGAGCGATCGGCTGCGGGGACTGGGTCAGGGACTGTTGTAATACCGCCAACGCGAGCCGATGCGACCAAGTGCAATCGAGTATCCACAATAAACAAGCAGCCCGGCCATTGGTCGGGCTGCTTGCTATATGAGGTGCTGACGAGCGGACGTAGCGAGCAGGTGTGAGTTAGCGGGGCTCGCGCAGCAGATTGGTGAGGGCGCTCGGCAGCTCGGGATAGCTGAAGTGAAAACCGGCCTGTTGCAGCCGTGCTGGTATCACCTTTTGTCCGGTCAGCAGCAGTTCTGCCGCCTCCCCCATCACCAGTTGCAGCAGGGGGGCGGGCACGAAAAAGAGGTGTGGGCGGTGCAGCGTGGTGGCAAGGGTCTGGCTGAACACCCGGTTGCTGACCGGATGGGGCGCAGTGCCGTTGAAGATACCTCTGCACTCCTCGTGATCCAGCAAGAACAGCATGGCGCGCACCAGATCCTGCACATGGATCCAGCTCATCATCTGGCTGCCTGACCCCATAGGGCCGCCGAGTCCGAGTCGGTAGGGAGGGAGCATTTTGGGCAGGGCGCCGCCATCCATGCCAAGCACCAGTCCGATCCGCACGATACAGACCCGGGTTTGGCGGCTCTGGGCCTCCTGCGCCAGGGTCTCCCACTGCTGGCAGAGCTGGTGGGTAAACTCGTCGTTGGGAGAGCGGCACTGCTCATCGAGGGTTTCGGTGCCCTGTCTGCCATACCAGCCGATGGCGGAGGCGTTGATCAGCACCTTGGGCGGCGTGCTGGATAGCTTGATGAGGTCTACCAGCTGCTCGGTCAACAGCCAGCGGCTATCGCAGAGCAGCTGTTTGCGCGACTCGCTCCAGCGTCCGGCGGCGATGGGTTCGCCCGCCAGATTGATCACCGCATCCACGTCATTGAGGTCATCGAGCCGGTCGAGGTTATCCAATACCTTGATATCGTGACCCAGCAGGGAGTAAGCGCGGCTCCCATGCCTGCTCAAGACCACGACCTCGTGATTGACCTTGAGATGGGCAACCAGCTTGCGGCCGATAAAGCCGGTTCCTCCGGTAATAAGAATCTTCATCGCTGCATGCTCCTGCTGCCGTTTGCTCAACTTTAATGGTGTGGCTTCCCTTCAACAAGTGAGACGTGCTTCGGGAGTTTCCTGTTTGACGTTTGTTAACTCTATCCTCTTCTTACGACATATTGTTGAACAATAGTTTGAATTGATTGATTTTTGTTGGGTGGAGATTTGTTGAACAATCGCTATTATGGCGACCCTTTTCGCCTGTCCAGCGAGGCTGTCACCCATTATCCGAGCATCAAAGAGGCCGCCATGCCATTTCGTCGTTTGAAACTTCGCCAGCTTTACTCGAGGATTCTGGTGGCGCTGCTGATGGGGGGCGGGATCCTGCTGCTGGGGGTTGTTGCCGTGATCTGGCAGACGGTGACGGAGACAGAGCGTGATGCCGATTCACGGTTGCAGCATGCCCGGATGATGTTTGATCGATCCATCGGCCATGCCCGGCAGGCGGCCATCAATGTGAAGGGGATGCTAGGTCACTCCTGCAAGGAGGCGGCACAACTGCTGCGCGAGCAGGTGGCCACTGTGCCTTATGTCCGTTCCGCCAATCTGGCTGTCGGCAGTCGTATCTACTGCACCTCGCTCTATGGTGACTACGATGGCCCCTTCAATCCTGACAGTTATGTGGATGGCAGGCTGCAACTGCTGCCAGGCAATGAGGTCACACCGGATCGCCCCTTGATCGTGCTGCGTCATGAAACGGACAAGGGGAGTGTGCTGATCGGTGTAGATGGCTATTACCTGCGCAATACCCTGGAGATCTCCAGCAAGAACTCCTCGATGGCTCTGGTGGTGGGACAGAGGGCTCTGTTTGGCTCAGGTCAGGTCGGGGCGGCGCCCTCTCCGACAGAAGAGGGTTATATTGCCCTCTCTTCGGCCGATTTCCCCTATCAGGTCGTCACCCGGGTCACGGTTCATGACTACTGGAGCCACGCATGGCGCTACTCCAGAGATACCTTGTTCCTCTCTCCGTTGCTGGCGCTGCTGATTGGATTCGGCACCTTCAGGTTGATGGGGCGTAGCAGCTCACCAGCGGAGGAGCTCAAGCGGGCATTGATCGAAGAGGAGTTTATCCCCTACCTGCAGCCGGTGGTCTCCGGCGATGACGAGCAGTGGCGTGGCTGTGAGGTACTGATGCGCTGGCAGCATCCCAAACAGGGGATGATTCCGCCGGATCGCTTTATCCCGCTGGCGGAAGATAGCGGGCTGATCGTGCCCATGACCAGCCTGTTGATGGCCCAGGTGCGCGACCACTTTTCCCCTCATGCCGGAAAGCTGCCAGCAAAGTTTCATTTTTGCTTCAATATCAGTGCCAAGCACTTTCAGGATCTCGACTTGTTGGCTGACTGCAAGGCGTTTCTCGACGCCTTCAAGGAGAATCCCGTTGATTTGGGGCTGGAGCTGACTGAGCGGGAGCTGCTGGTGGCCGATGAGACAACCGCTCAGATGTTTGCCGAATTGCGCAAACTGGGCGTGTTGATCTCTATCGATGACTTTGGCACCGGTCACTCCAGTCTGACCTATCTGCAACAGTTTCAGGTCGATGCCCTCAAGATTGACCGGAGTTTTGTAGAGATGATCGGCACGGATGCACTCTCCAGCCATATCGTTGAAAACGTGATTGATCTGGCGAAACGGCTTGAATTGATCCTGATCGCGGAAGGGGTCGAGAAGCAGTCGCAGGCGGACTACCTGCGGGATCGCCATGTCGACTATCTGCAAGGGTATCGCTACAGCCGCCCCATGCCGATGGCGCAGTTTTGCAAGACCCTGTTTGGCTGATCGGTTGAATGGGGAGCATAAAAAACCAGCGAACTGTTCGCTGGTTTTTTGTTTCAGTGCGGTGGCTTGGGTCAGAGCATCCGCTGGAGGGCGCGAGCCAGCCGCTTGACCCCCTCCTCGATGGTCGCTTCATCGACGCAGGAGAAGCTCAGGCGCAGGGTGTTCTTGATCTCGGGGCGCACATAGAAGGGGGCGCCCGGCACGAAGGCTACCTTCTCCTTGATCGCCTCGTCAAACAGCGCCATGGCACTAATGTGATCCGGCAAGGTCAGCCAGAGGAACATGCCCCCTTCCGGCCGGGTGTAGCTGACGCCGGGCGGGCAGTGTCGAGTCAGGGCGGCTTCCATGGCGGCGCGCTGACGGCCATAGACCTCCTTGATCTTCTCCAGATGGGCATCGAGGGAGTTATCCATCAGGAAGCGGTGCAGCACCTGCTGGCTGAAGGCGTTACTGTGCAGGTCGGTCGCCTGTTTGGCGATGGTCACCTTCTTGCGCAGCCACTCCGGCACCAGCATCCAGCCCAGACGGAAGGCGGGCACCACGGTCTTGGAGAAGGAGCCGAGCAGCACGGTATTGTTTGGTGCCAACTTGGCAATGGGGGGCAGATGCTCGCCCTCGAAGCGCAGCTCGCCGTAGGGATCATCTTCCACCATCAACAGCTCGTGGCGCACCAGTCGCTCGGCCAGTGCCTCGCGGTTGGCACGGCTGTAGGAGACACCGCTCGGGTTCTGGAAGTTGGGCACGCCGTAGAGCAGCTTGGCATTGGAGCCGCTTGCCAGCAGCGCATCCAGCGCCGCCAGATCCAGCCCCTCTTCTTCAAGGGTGATCGGCTTGAAGGTGGGTTGGTAGACAGAAAAGGCCTGAATGGCGCCAAGGTAACCCGGCTCTTCGATGATGAGATCCTGACCCTCGTCGATCAGTACCTTGCCCAGCAGATCCAGCGCCTGCTGGGAGCCGCTGGTGATGAGGATGTTGTCCGGATTGACCAGCATGCCGTGGCGGGCCAGATAGCGGTCGGCAATATACTGGCGCAGCGGGGCGAAGCCCTCGGTCGCCGCATATTGCAGGGCGGCAGCCCCTTGCTCGCGCAGTACATCCTGACAGGCCTGATCGATCGCCTTGACCGGAAACAGGTGGGGATTGGGCAGACCACCGGCGAAGGAGATGATCTCCGGATTGGCGGCAACTTTGAGGATTTCACGGATAAAGGAAGGCTCGACCTTCTCGAAGCGCTGGGCAAAAAACGGCTGCATAGACAATTCTCTCGGCATGTGGGCGGTCGCTCCATTCGACCGCCAGGTTATCCGTTTGTATCAGATTTCAGAAATGAGGCAATGATTGTCACAAAAATCGCCAAAAAAGGGCTGGAACGACTCTACTGCGGATTATATTGGGCGGTTAGTCGGAGGGGGGATGCCAGTGAGGGGGCAGGGAAGTGGATGGCCGGAATATTTGTTGCGCGAAACACTTGCGCCTTGGGCCTATCTTGGGATAATTCGCTCCCCTGTTTGCGCGGGTCGATGAAATGACGAGCCGCGAGCGGTCCCGCTCGGGATCGGACACAAGATGTATTACCCGGATTGATGAAATAACGAGACCATTATGCCTGTGACCCAAGATGTATTTAACGAAGACGGCAAGTTCATGCGCAAGATCCGCAGCTTTGTCCGTCGCGAAGGCCGCCTGACCAAAGGGCAGGAGAAGGCTCTGGAAGATCTCTGGCCGGTCATGGGCATCGATTTCGAGCCAAAGCAGCTCGATCTGGTCGCGCTGTTTGGCCGCGAGGCACCTGTGGTGCTGGAGATCGGCTTTGGCATGGGTGCCTCTCTGGTCGAGATGGCCAAGAATGCCCCCGAGAAGAACTTCATCGGCATTGAAGTGCACTCGCCGGGCGTGGGCGCCTGTCTGGGTACCGCTCAGGAAGCGGGCGTCACCAACCTGAAGGTGATCTGCCACGATGCGGTGGAAGTGCTGGAGCACATGATCCCGAACGGTTCACTCTCCTGCCTGCAGCTGTTCTTCCCTGATCCCTGGCACAAGAGCCGTCATCACAAGCGCCGCATTGTACAGCCTGCGTTTGCCCAGGATATTCGCCAGAAGCTGGCCATCGGTGGCGTGTTCCACATGGCCACCGACTGGGAAAACTATGCCGAGCACATGCTGGAAGTGATGAGCGCTGCCGAAGGTTACGAGAACACCTCCACGACCGGCAACTGGGTGGAGCGCCCTGACTGGCGCCCGTTGACCAAATTCGAGCAACGTGGCCATCGTCTGGGGCACGGGGTCTGGGATCTGATTTTCAAGCGTGTCAGCTAAGCTGGCACGTCAACACACCTAGCGTATCAACTAACTTGAGGAGCTATCATGGCCAATCGTAGCCGCCGCCTGCGCAAGAAACTGCGCGTCGATGAATTCCAGGAAATGGGTTTCGACATCAGTTTCAACTTCCCGGTCGGCACTGCCGAAGAGACCATCGATGCGGTAGTCGATGCGATGATCGATGAGGTTGTTGAACCCCGCAAACTGGCTTTTGCCGGCTCCGGTCACCTGGCCTGGGAAGGGATGATCTGCACCCAGCAACTGGGCAAGTGTACCGAAGAAGACCGCGCCGCCGTCAAATCCTGGCTGGAAGGCAAGGGGATGGAAGCCGTGGTCGTTACCGAGCTGTTCGACCTCTGGTACGGTGAACCGGCCTGATACAAGGCTGCCGCATCTGGCGCCTTGTTGTGGGTAACTGAAAAATCCCGCCGCTGGCGGGATTTTTGTCAGTGGGGATGGGATCTCCACCGCTGTTTTAGTCATGGAATCGCTTATTGCTTATGGTGTTGTCATCCGAATTACTGGCCAGCATCCTTGAAGAGGTGCGCCCGTTGCTGGGAGAAGGCAAGGTGGCCGACTACATTCCGGCACTGGCTCAGGTGCCGGCCGATCGGCTCGGTATCGCTGTCTGTACCGTCGAGGGGGAGCTGTTCACCGCCGGTGACGCTTTTGAACCCTTCTCCATCCAGAGTATCTCCAAGGCCCTGAGCCTGACCCTGGCACTTACCCTCTATCAGGAGGAGGAGATCTGGGCCCGGGTTGGCAAGGAGCCCTCCGGCCAGCCCTTCAACTCGCTGGTTCAGCTCGAGTTCGAGCAGGGGATCCCCCGCAACCCCTTTATCAATGCCGGGGCGCTGGTGGTGAGCGATCTGCTGGAGACCCGCCTCACTGCGCCCCGTCAACGTACCCTTGAGCTGGTGCGCCGCCTTTCCGGCAATCCGGCCATCATGGCGGATCAGGTGGTCGCCCGCTCCGAATATCAGCACTCTGCCCGCAACGCCGCCATCGCCTATCTGATGAAGGCCTATGGCAACTTCGAAAACGAAGTGGACAAGGTGCTGCAAAGCTACTTCAATGCCTGTGCCATTCGCATGAGCTGCGTCGATCTGGCGCGGGCATTCATCTATCTGGCCAACCGTGGTGTGCCACTGGGCGAGAGCGTGCCGCTGCTGCCCACCCGTACCACCAAGCAGGTCAACGCCCTGCTCGCCACCTGCGGCCTCTATGATGAGGCGGGCGATTTTGCCTATCGGGTCGGCATGCCGGGCAAATCGGGGGTCGGCGGCGGTATCATCGCCCTGATCCCGGGCGAGCTCTGCGTCTGTGTCTGGTCGCCCGAGCTCAACAAAGCCGGCAACTCGCTGGCGGGCACGGCGGCACTGGAGCTGCTGGCCGAGCGGCTGGGTCGCTCCATTTTTTAACCTTGTTCACTATGAATCGAGAAATCACCATGAAACGACATCTTCGCTTCCTGCAGGCCGCGCTGGCGACCTTACTGCTCTGGTGTGCCCTGCCCGCCGTGGCAGGGGAGTTGCCACCGCTCTCGCTGGCCGATGCCAAGGCCAAACAGGCTGTCATCCTGGATACCCGCGCCAGCTACTTCTATCAGGGGTGGCCGATGGAAGGGGAGAAGCAGGGCGGCCATGTGGCGGGCGCCGAGAACCTCTCAGCCGAGTGGAAATACAGCGATGAAGAGTGGCCAAAGGCCCTCGAGATCAAGGGGCTGAAAGCCGATCGTCCGGTAGCCCTCTACGGTGCGTCCCGCGAGGTGGCCGAGGTGGCCCGTCTGCTGCGCAAGCAGGGGATCAAGCAGCTGTTCGAGTTGCAAGGGTGGCAAACCGCACCGCGCGAGTCGCTGGCACGCTGGCAGCAGCTGGTCTATCCGCGCTGGTTGGCGGATCTGCAAGAGGGCAAGCCGGTTGCCGCGGCGCCCAAGGGTGACTGGAAGCTGTTTGAAGTGGATTGGGGTTCACCCAAGGCCTACCTCATCAGCCACATCCCGGGGGCCGGTTATATCGATACCAACAGCCTCGAAGAGGAGCCGCTGTGGAACAAGGTCTCTGACGAAGCGCTCAAGAAGCTGCTGCTGGATAACGGCATCCGTCACGACACCACCGTCATCCTCTATGGTCGCAACACCATGGCGGCCGCCCGTGCCGCGCACCTGATGATGTATGCGGGGGTGGAAGATGTACGCCTGCTGGACGGTGGTCTGGATGCCTGGTTTATCCAGCATCTGCGCACCGAAACCGGTCTGCCCAACAAATATGAGCCGGTGAAGGAGTTTGGCGTGGCCATTCCCGCTCACCCCGAGTACTACACCACGCTAAGTCAGGCGAAAGAGCTGCTCAAGAAGCACGATAGCGCACTGGTCAGCGTGCGTACCTGGGACGAGTTTGTCGGCAACACCTCAGGTTACAGCTACATCAAGCCGAAGGGCGATATCCCGGGGGCCAAGTGGGGTCACGGCGGGGTGGATGCCAACAGCATGAGCGACTTCCATAACCCGGACGGCACCATGAAACCGGCCCGCGAAATCCTCGCTATGTGGGATGAGTGGAACATCAAGCAGACCCAGCAGACCGCCTTCTACTGCGGTACCGGCTGGCGCGCCTCCGAAGCTTTTTTCTACGCCTGGCTGATGGACTGGAAACGGATCAGCGTCTACGACGGCGGTTGGTACGAGTGGAGTTCCGATCCCAAGAACCCGACCGTGACCGGTGAGCGTCAGCCCGCCAAGTCATGATTGCGCGCTGGTGCTGAAAAGAAGAGGCCGGACAGAGATGTCCGGCCTCTTTGTCTCTGTTCGCCAAGATTCCTGGCGGCTCGGCTTTACCGATGGGCTCCCGGTTGTCACTGATGTTTGATAGTGATCTCAATTTCTTGCGTCAGTTACCAAGTGATAACAGGATTGGAGTAGGCTGTGATCGACACCCTCGTGGTGAGGGTGAAAGGAGACGATTGCACCTATGAAAAAACTGATGATGATCCTGGTGTGCGCCCTGGGGCTGGTGGCATGCAGCTCCCAATACATCATGAGCACCAAGGATGGCAAGATGATCACCACAGAGAGCAAACCCAAGCTGGACGAGAGCACCGGCATGTATCGCTATTACGATCATGAAGGGCGCGAGGTAATGATCAAGAAAGATGACGTGACCCAAATTATGGAACGCTAAGCGCTCTCTTGCCGCAAGGGCCGCTATCTGCGGCTCTTCTCATTTTCGCCGAAAAGTCGCGCTTTTTTCTCGGTTTTTCCGCGCACATTCGCAGCAAATTCAGCCGTGATACAGCTTCCGTTATGGTTTAACCCTTATCATCACACTCCGTTTTTTATTGGAGGTGTTATGTCCCTGATGTCTATCTGGAATTCCCGTTTTTCTGCAAGCACCCTGCTGGGTGGTGCCTTGCTGGTGGTGGCGTCAGCCAGCCATGCTGGTGATGATCAGTTCACGCTGGGGCGGACTATTTTACTGGGAGCCGGTGATCATGGTGCGACAATTCCTTTGGTGATTTGCCGTCAGACCAAATATATCAAGGTGAAGGCGGAACGTGATTTGACCCTGGATCGGGTGGTGGTGACTTATGGCAGTGATCGAACCAAAACCATTCGCTTTGATCGGGAGATGAGCAGTGATAAAGAGACCGAGTGGAAATCACTGGGTTCGCGTCGTTGTGTGAAAAAGATCGAAGTGTACGGTAATTCAGATCGCAGCAAAGCGGGCGTAAAAGTATTCGGCCGCAAATAATTGATGCGGTTTTTCTGCGCAAACAGATGAGTTAAAAATAATGGCGAGCCGTGGCTCGCCATTATTTTTTATGGTCGGGTTTGCTATTTTTTCGGCCGAAATGGCTTGATGACAGTTTCATCGCACTCAAGATAGGGCCCTTCCATCAAATCGATGCAGTAGGGGATGGCGGGGAAGACTGCATCCAGACATTCGCGGATCGATTTGGGCTTGCCCGGCAGATTGACGATCAGGGTGTCATCACGCAGTCCGGCGGTTTGACGCGACAGAATGGCGGTCGGCACAAATTTGAGGGATGTGGCCCGCATCAGCTCGCCAAAGCCCGGCATCATGCGATCACACACTGCTTCGGTTGCTTCCGGCGTGACATCGCGCTTGGCCGGGCCGGTGCCGCCTGTGGTGACGATGAGACAGCACTGCTCCTCATCCGCCAGCCGGATCAGGGTCGCTTCAATCTGATACTGCTCATCGGGGATCACCTGATAGACAGGTTCCCACTCCGAGGTCAGATAGGCGTTCAGAGTGTCGATGATGGCCTTGCCGGAGAGGTCTTCATAGATGCCCGCGCTGGCGCGATCGCTGACGGTGACGATACCGATTTTTGCCTTGCTCATGGTCTGCTCTTGAGTGTTCGATAAAAGTGGGAATTAAAATAACATAATCAGTGAGATATGTTAAACCGTCAGGTGATGACGCGGGGCGGTGAGGAAAGAATAAAGTGTCGAATGAAGCAGAATAAGGCCACCTAGAAGTTTATTTGCAATAAAAAACAGAAAATCACATACCTAAAATGTATAAGTGTTTTATCTCGCCTGAATTAAAAACAATCGCTTGTTTCCAAACACAATTAAAATAGATAGACACCCTCGTAGTAACCATTGTCCGGTTTGGTCGCCAGTGGAAGGATTGACCCCTTTTTAGCCGCATCGTATATACAGGTCTATATGGCAGGGACGTGATGGTGTGGTACCGCAGTGTGCTGCCAGCAATAGTCGACAAGGAGGGCATATGGAGTTGCCTGATTTTGACACCCTGAAGAAGTTGGCTTCGAGTGAGCCCTCCCGTCTGGATGCAATTCTGGAGCAGCAGATCGACCAGTTGATGGCCCGTGCGAGCCCCGATCAGCAGCGCCGTCTGCGCGGGTTGCAGTTCAAGATTGATGGTCAGCGCCGTCTGGCGAAAAACAATCTCGATAGCTGCATCCGGATTGCCAATATGATGAGGGAGTCTTTTTATTTGATGCGCAGTGAAATGATTCAGTTTCGGGAGGAGAGGGGGCTTTCGCATGAAAACGATAGCAGTGGTAAAATAATCCGTCTGGCGGACTATCAACATCGTAAATAATCTGAAATCACTCCCTTGTCCAATATTTAAGCTAACTTGAAAAAGCCAGAATAAAGGGAGGTTATGATGTGCGGATTGTTATGGCTCTTAATGGTAGTGGTAATGTATTTGTAATGTGACCTATTTTCTTCTTCTTGTAATAACTTATCAGTCAGGTTGTGATAGGGGTGGATGAATAACAGTAAAAGTTAGGCTAATATGGCCGTAATTTTTATTGCTACGACTCGAAGGGATTATGAGAAGTATCACTCCAAGACGGGTGTTGTCGCGGGAGCAACAGACTGAGATCACCCGTATTGTCGTCAAGGTGGCTCAGATGTTGGCCCAGTTTGGGGCGGAGAGCCGGATTATCGAGCAGACCACGGTGCGGCTGGGAATTGCACTGGGGTTGGAGAGTGTCGAAATGGCCATCTCCTCCAGTGCCATCGTGCTCACCAGTCTCTATCAGGGGGGCTGTGTCACCACGACCCGGCGGGTGCGCGAGCATGGCATCAATATGCAGGTGGTGTGCGAGATCCAGCGGATCTGCATCATGGCGGAGAAAGATCTGATCGGTGCCCGTGAAGTACGCCAGCGCCTCGAAGCCATTGTTCCCTTCCACTATCACCCCTGGTTGGTGGTGCCCATGGTGGGCCTCTCCTGTGGTGCCTTTAGCCTGCTGTTTGGCGGTGACTGGCCCATCTTTCTGGTGACCTGCTTCTCGTCTGCTGTGGCGATGCGGGTGCGCCAGCTGATGGCCCGCCATCACCACAGCCCGCTCATCAACTTTGCCGCCACCGGCTTTATCGCTACTTTGCTTTCCTCCAGCGCCACCTTCTTCAACTGGGGTGACCAGCCCTATCTCGCCATGGCAGCCAGCGTGCTGCTGCTGGTGCCGGGCTTTCCGCTGATCAATGCCGTCTCAGACATGGTGAAGGGCTACTTCAACATGGGGCTGGCCCGCTGGGGGACAGCGACCCTGCTGACCATTAGCGCCGCCATAGGTATCATTTTGGCCATGTCGGTCACCGGGATCTGGGGGTGGAAGGTATGATGGACTTGCTCTGGCTACTGGCCAAGGATGCCTTCTGGTCGGCCATCCCGGCGGTGGGGTTTGCCATGCTGTTCAACGTGCCGCCACGGATGCTGAAATATTGCGCCATGGGCGGGGCGCTGGCCCATAGTCTGCGTACCTTGCTGATCCACTACGGCATGCCCATCGAGTGGGCGACGCTGGCTGCGGCGACCACGGTCGGCTTTGTTTGCGTCTACTGGTCGCGCCGTCTGCTGGCGCCGCGACCGGTGTTCAGCGTTGCCTCCATCATTCCGATGATCCCGGGCAGCTATGCGTTCAAGACCATGATCGCGGTGGTGGAGCTCAACATCAGCGGCGTGACCATGGAGTTAATCCAGAGTGCGGTGGAGAACGGCCTCAAGGCGCTCTTTATCGTCGGTGCCCTCAGTTTCGGTTTGGCGATCCCCTCTCTGGTCGTGTACCGTAACCGCCCCATAATCTGACAGACGGTGAGAGGCCCCATGAAGATTTCCATGATTGCCGCCATGGCCCACGACAGGGTGATCGGCAAGGACAACCAGATGCCCTGGCATCTGCCTGCCGATCTGGCTCACTTCAAGCGTGTCACCCTCGGCAAACCGGTATTGATGGGGCGCAAGACCTTCGAATCCATCGGTCGGCCGCTACCCGGACGGCGCAATCTGGTGATCAGCCGCAATCCCGACTATCAGGCCGAGGGCATCGAGGTGGTGGGCTCCGTCGAGGCGGCGCTGGCGCTGTTGGCTGGTAGCTCGGTGGAGGAGTTGATGGTGATCGGTGGCGGTCATCTCTATGCCGAGATGTTGCCGAGCGCGGATTGCCTCTACCTGACGCAAATCGATCTGGCGGTGGAGGGGGATACCCGCTTCCCCGCTTTTGATGATGGCCAGTGGCAACGCATTGCGTGCGAGAGCCACCCTGCCGATGAGAAAAACCCGTCTCCCTATAGCTTCGAGACCTGGCAGCGCCGCTGACGGGCGAATGCTAATGGGCAAATAACAACAAGGGCATCTTCGGATGCCCTTGTTGTTTGGTTGCTTTTTCAAGACGGTATTAGATGCCTGAGCCGTCGTTCTCGCCATTTTCCTCGTGCAAACCGCATTCGCGCTTGAGGCCGAAGAACCGGGTCTGCTCCTCGCTCATGCCCGGCTCCCACTTGGCGGTGGTGTGGATATCGCCCACCGACAGGTAACCCTGTTCCCACAGCGGATGGTAGGGGAGGTCGAACTCCTTGAAGTAGTAGAAGACGTCCTTGTTGCTCCAGTCGATCACCGGCAGGAACTTGAAGCGGCCGCGCTGGATGCCCAGCACCGGCAGCTTGCCACGGCTGCCGGACTGCTCCCGGCGCAGGCCGGAGAACCAAGTCTGAGCCCCCAGCTCACGCAGGGCACGGTCCATCGGCTCTACCTTGTTGAGCTGGTTGTAGCGGGTGATCCCCTCCACCCCCTGCTCCCACAGGAGGCCAAATCGCGCCTCCTGCCAGGCTGGGCTGAGCTCGGCCCGATAGATCTTGAGATTTAGCGCGAGGCGCTCGGTCAGCTCGTCGATAAAGCGGTAGGTCTCGGGGAAGAGATAACCGGTATCGGTCAATACCACGGGCACGTCGGCCCGCTCGCGGCTTACCAGATGGAGCATCAGCGCCGCCTGAATGCCGAAGCTGGATGAGAGCACATGCTCCCCCGGCAGATTGGCCAGGGCCCAGCGCACCCGTTCTGGGGCACTCATGGTATCCAGCTCCCGGTTGAGGGGTGCGAGTACCTCGACTTGCTCCTCACGGCCGAGGGCCAGCAGTGCCTGCAGGTCAAGGCGGCCATCTTCAGTGACATTAAGCGGCATAGAAGTCCCTCGCGGAGTCGATGACCGGGGCTATGATGCCGGTGCGGATGACGAAGTCGCCGAAGCACTCGTCCGCGTTGCGCTCGCTGGCCCAGCGGCCGATCAACGCGTCCAGTTCTGCCAGGATCTGCGGCTCGGTGATGTTCTCCTGATAGAGGCGCGGAATGCGGGTCCCCTCCAGGTTGCCCCCCAGATGGAGGTTGTAGCGGCCGGGCGCCTTGCCCACCAGACCCACTTCCGCCAGCATGGCGCGGCCGCAGCCGTTGGGGCAACCGGTGACCCGGAAGATGATGGCGTCATCCGCCAGGCCGTGCTTGGCCAGTAAGCCTTCGATGTCGGTGACAAGCGCCGGCAGCATGCGCTCCGCCTCGGCCATCGCCAACGGGCAGGTAGGCAGGGCCACACAAGCCATGGACTGCTTGCGCTGCTCGCTTACGCCGTCATCCAGCAGGCCGTATTGGCGTGCCAGCCCTTCGATGCGGGCCTTCTCGCTGGCAGGCACCCCTGCGATGATCAGGTTCTGGTTGGCGGTCAGGCGAAAATCCCCCTGATGCACCTTAGCGATCTCCAGCATGCCGGTTTTGAGGGGCTTGCCCGGGAAGTCCAGCAGGCGGCCATTCTCGATAAACAGGGTGAGGTGGTGTTTGCCGTCGATCCCCTCGACCCAACCGAAGCGATCGCCACGGCTGGTGAACTCATAAGGGCGAACCTCACCAAACTGGATGCCGGCGCGGTTTTCCACCTCGGCCTTGAAGGCTTCGACACCGACGCGCTCGAGGGTGTACTTGGTCTTGGCGTTCTTGCGGTTGACCCGGTTGCCCCAGTCGCGCTGGGTGCTGACCACGGCGGCCGCCACCTCCAGCACGTGGGAGAGCGGAATAAAGCCAAAATCGCTCGCCTTGCGCGGGTAGGTGCTGGTGTCGCCGTGGGTCATGGCGAGCCCGCCGCCCACCAGCACGTTGAAGCCAACCAGCTTGCCATGCTCGGCAATCGCCACGAAGTTGAGATCGTTGGCGTGGATATCCACGTCGTTGTGAGGCGGGATCACCACGGTTGTCTTGAATTTGCGCGGCAGGTAGTTGGAACCCAGGATCGGCTCCTCGTCCTGCCCCAGTTTTTCACCGTCCAGCCAGATCTCCACGTAGGCGCGGGTCTTGGGCAGCAGGTGCTCGGAGATCTTCTTGGCCCACTCGTAGGCCTCCTGATGCAGCTCGGACTCCACCGGATTGCTGGTGCAGAGCACGTTGCGGTTCACGTCGCCAGCGGTGGCGATGGAATCGATGCCGGTGCTGTTGAGGGTCTGGTGCATCAGCTTGATGTCGCGCTTCAATACCCCGTGGAACTGGAAGGTCTGACGGGTGGTCAGGCGGATGCTGCCGTAGAGGCTGTGCTCTTCGGCGAACTTGTCGATGATCTGCCACTGGGCCGGGGTGATGATCCCCCCCGGCAGGCGGGCACGCAGCATGACGTTGTGCAGTGGCTCCAGCTTCTGGGCGGCGCGCTCCGGGCGGATGTCGCGGTCATCCTGCTGATACATGCCGTGAAAGCGGATCAGCTGGAAGTTGTCGCCGTTAAAGCCGCCGGTGAGCGGGTCCTGCAGATCTTGCTCTATGGTGCCGCGCAGGAAGTTGCTCTCGCGCTTGAGGCGCTCGTTGTCGGCCAGCGGCCCTTCGACCGGTCCCGCTTTTGGGTGAGAAAGAGGTTGTTTGCTCATCAATAGACATCCCTTTGATAACGTTTGGCACGACGCAATTCGCTCAAATACTCTTCTGCTTCCTCACGGCTCTTGTGACCGTGTTCGGCAATCACTTCCAGCAGGGCCTCCTGCACATCCTTGGCCATCTTGTTGGCGTCGCCACACACATAGAAGTGAGCGCCTGCTTCCAGCCACTGGTAGAGCTCAAGCCCTGCATCGCGCAGACGGTCCTGCACATAGATCTTGTTGGCCTGATCCCGGCTGAAGGCCAGGGAGATCTTCGACAGCAGCCCCGATTTCACATAACGCTGCCACTCCACCTGATAGAGGAAATCCTGGGTAAAGTGGGGGTTGCCGAAGAAGAGCCAGTTCTTGCCTTCCGCGCCCTGAGCTTCCCGCTCCTGCATAAAGGCACGGAACGGGGCGATGCCGGTTCCCGGGCCCACCATGATGACGGGGGTGTCGGGGTTTTGCGGCAGGCGGAAGTTGTCGTTGTGCTCCACGAATACCCGCGCCTCGCCATCCTCAATCAGCCGATCCGCCAGATAGGAGGAGGCGGCGCCAGAGCGCACTGTGCCATCTTCCTGTGGGTAGCGCACCACCCCGACGGTCAGGTGCACCTCCTCTTCCACTTCGCTCTGGGCAGAGGCGATGGAGTAGAGGCGCGGGGTGAGGGGGCGCAGCAGGCCAACCAGCTGCTCGGCCGTGAGGACGGTCGGGAAGCGTTTGAGCACATCCACCACCTGGGCAGAGGCGACCAGTGCATTGACCTGGGCCTTGTCGCCAGCCAGATCTTTCAGCGCTGCGTTGTCTGATATGTCAGCGAGCCCTGTGATAAAGCCGCCGTGCAGCCGGGTCAGTTCTAAGTGAGTGGTCAGTGCGGCGCGCAAGGTGCCGTGGGCCGTGGCTTCATCACCAGAGAGGCCGGTCAGGGCCAGCACTTCGCCCACCAGTTCGACGTCATTGTCGAACCAGACGCCGAGGGCATCCCCTGGCTGGTAGGTGAGGCCGGAGTCGGCCAGGTTGATCTCGATATGGCGGATATCCTTGGTGGAATCCCGGCCGGTGATCTTCTGATTGACCGACAGGCGGGCAGGGAAGGGGTTCTCCTTGCTGTACTGGCTGTGGCCAACCGCCTGCTGCACCGCACCTGCCACGCTGCTGGCTGTCCCGGTAGTGAGAGTCGCGGCAATGGCATTGAGTGCCTGCTCGCCCCACGTCTTGGCCGCATCCTGATAGTCCACATCGAGGCTGGCGAGCTCATAAATGCGCTCGGCCCCTGCTTTGGCGAGGAAGTCGTCAAAATCTTTGCCGGTCTGGCAGAAAAATTCGTAGGAGCTGTCACCCAGCCCCAGCACTGCGAACTTGAGCCCGTCCAGCTTGCCAATCTTGCCTTTTTTAAGCTGCTCGAACAGATCGACGGCGCTCTCCGGCGGTTCACCCTCCCCGTAAGTGCTCACTACCACCAGTAGGTGGCTCTCTTTCTTCAGCTGCTTGGGTTTATAGTCAGCCATCGACGCGAGGGTGACGGGTAGGCCGCGGGCTTCGGCCTGCGCCTTGATGGCACTGGCGACACCTTTGGCGTTGCCGGTCTGGGAGCCGAAGAGAATGGTCAGGCTGCCGCTGGGCGCAGCCACGGCGGCGCTGGTTGCAACGCCTTGGTTACCGGTCTGGGAGAGGCCGTAGAGATAACCGCTCATCCAGGCCAGTTGCTGGGTATTGAGGGTCGAGAGTACCTGCCCCAGCTGACGTTGCTGCTCATCAGAGAGGGGGGAGAGGTTGAATGGGGAATCCTTCAATTGCATCACACGCGTCTTCCATGGTCTGATTTTTGGCCAGATTAAGGGGTGCGATGGATAACAACAAAGAATAAAAATGTCTTTTTTATTCTATTTCTGCATTAAAAAGGCGATGGAGAGGGTCGCAAGGCGACTCAGGACGACAGGGCTCTCATGGTATAAAGGGTGATGAATGAACCCGTATTACCCACACAGGAAGCGTGAATGTCGACCATCAGCTTGTTTCATGTCAATGCCTTCAGCCGGCACCCCTTTGGTGGCAACCCGGCGGTGGTGGTGCTGGGGCCGAGCCAGCCGGATGCCACCTTGCTGGCCATGGCGGCCGAGTTCAACCTGTCGGAGACCGCCTTTCTGGTGCCTCTTGGCCATGCTCGCTATCAGCTGCGCTGGTTTACCCCTGAGCTGGAAGTGGATCTCTGCGGCCACGGTACCCTGGCGGCGGCCCAGGTGCTGTGGCAGACGGGGGCGGTGGCAGAAGATGAGGTCATTTGCTTCGAGACCCGCAGCGGCGAGCTGCTGGCCCGGCGTGAAGGGGCGTGGATCTGGCTCGATTTTCCGCGCCTTGCCCCGGCGCCGCTCGTTCTGGATCCGGCCTATGCGGCTGCGGTCGGTTGCCAGCCGCAGCAAACCCTGGCGGCTGGCGCCAAGTTCTTGCTGGTGCTGGCCAGCGAGGAGGAGGTTCGTGCGCTCACTCCCGATTTTCAGGCCCTGCGCGCGCTTCCTGGTCGCGGCCTGATGGTGACGGCACCCTCAAGCAACTCGGACCATGACTTTGTCTCCCGCTACTTCGCCCCCTGGGTCGGGGTGGATGAAGATCCGGTGACCGGCTCCAACCACTGCGCCCTGGTGCCCTTCTGGGCTGAGCGGCTCGGCAAACGGCAGCTGCGGGCTCGCCAGATCTCGGCCAGAGGTGGAGAGCTGCGGCTAGAGCTGCAGGAGAATCGGGTGCTGATGGCCGGTCAGGCCGTCACCTTGTGGCAGGGGGAGTGGCTGCTGCCAGCGGCCTCATAAGCGGCAAGCTGGCGGTGTATTGAAGGTTCGCCACCGGTTTGTGTCCGCCATAAAAAACGCCCCGCGGTTGCGGGGCGTTTTGATTGTCATGGACGGCAGCTGTGCTGCTGTGGCCCTGTTTCTGCGGCTCTTACTTTTGTGGACGTAAGGCCGGGAACAGAATGACGTCACGGATGGTGTGGCTGTTGGTGAACAGCATCACCAGACGGTCGATACCGATACCCTGACCGGCAGTCGGCGGCAGGCCGTGCTCCAGCGCGGTGACGAAGTCTGCGTCGTAGAACATGGCTTCGTCGTCGCCTGCTTCTTTCTGATCAACCTGATCCTGGAAGCGCTTGGCCTGGTCTTCTGCATCGTTCAGCTCGGAGAAGCCGTTGGCCAACTCGCGGCCACCGATGAAGAATTCGAAGCGGTCGGTTACATCCGGGTTCACGTCGTTGCGACGGGCCAGCGGAGAAACGGCGGCCGGGTACTCGGTGATAAAGGTCGGTTGCAGCAGCATGTGCTCCACGGTCTCTTCGAAGATCGCGGTGATCACGTGGCCCAGCTCCCAACCCTTCATCAGTTCGATGTGCAGACGCTTGGCAACTGCCTTGGCGCTCTCGAGGGTAGCCAGATCGTCCAGAGTTACATCCGGGTTGAACTTCAGGATGGACTCGACCATGGTGAGGCGCTGGAACGGCTGACCGAAATCGATGGTCAGGCCCTCTTCGCCCTCTTTGGCGTAACGGATCTTGGTGTCGCCCAGGATGTCCTGAGCCAGGGTGCGCAGCAGCTCTTCGGTCAGGTCCATCAGATCGATGTAGTCGGCGTAGGCCATGTAGAACTCGATCATGGTGAACTCGGGGTTGTGACGAACCGAGATACCTTCATTACGGAAGTTGCGGTTGATCTCGTAGACACGCTCGAAACCACCGACCACCAGACGCTTCAGGTAGAGCTCCGGAGCGATACGCAGGTACATGTCGATGTCCAGCGCATTGTGGTGAGTGACGAACGGACGCGCGGAGGCGCCACCCGGGATGACTTGCATCATCGGGGTTTCCACTTCCATGAAGCGCTTTTCGTTGAAGAACTTGCGGATACCGGCAACCACCTGGGTGCGGATCATGAAGGTCTTGCGGGACTCTTCGTTGGCGATCAGATCCAGGTAGCGCTGGCGGCAGCGAGCTTCTTGGTCGGTCAGGCCTTTGTGCTTCTCGGGTAGCGGACGCAGCGCCTTGGTCAGCAGGCGGATATCGGAAACGTGAACGGAGAGCTCACCGGTCTGGGTCTTGAACAGGGTGCCTTCGACACCCACGATGTCGCCCAGATCCCACTTCTTGAACTGCTCGTTGTAGAAACCTTCCGGCAGGTCGTCACGGGTGACGTAGACCTGGATCTTGCCGGCCATGTCCTGCAGGGTGGCGAAAGAAGCCTTGCCCATGATCCGGCGGGTCATGATGCGACCGGCAATCTTCACCCGTTTACCCAAGGCCACCAGTTCGTCGGCGCTTTTGTCGTCGAACTCTGCGTGCAGATCGCCAGAGAGGCTGTCGCGACGGAAGTCGTTGGGGAAAGGATTACCCTGGGCGCGCAGGGCGGCCAGCTTGGAACGACGCTCGGTCATCTCGTTGTTGAGTTCGAGAGTTTGGTCGACTTCCGGAGTGATGGTTTGTTCAGACATGGTGATTCCTGCTTGTTTACAGACCTGATTTCAGGCTGGCTTCGATAAACTTGTCCAAGTCACCGTCGAGCACCGATTGAGTATTACGGGTTTCGACGCCGGTGCGCAGATCCTTGATACGGGAATCATCCAGCACATAGGAACGGATCTGGCTGCCCCAACCGATATCAGACTTGGTCTCTTCCAGGGCTTGTTTCTCAGCGTTCTGCTTCTGAATTTCAAGCTCGTAGAGCTTGGCTTTCAGCTGCTTCATACACTGGTCTTTGTTTTTGTGCTGGGAACGGTCGTTCTGGCACTGTACTACGACACCGGTCGGAACGTGGGTAATACGTACCGCGGATTCAGTACGGTTAACGTGCTGACCACCGGCACCGGAGGCGCGGTAGACGTCGATCCGCAAGTCCGCCGGGTTGATATCGATTTCGATATCGTCGTCGATCTCCGGGTAGACAAACACAGAACAGAAGGAGGTGTGACGGCGGCCACCGGAATCGAACGGCGATTTGCGAACCAGACGGTGCACGCCGGTTTCGGTGCGCAGCCAGCCGAACGCATATTCGCCGGTGAACTTGATGGTGGCGGATTTGATGCCAGCTACGTCGCCTTCGGAGCATTCAATCAGCTCGGGCTTGTAACCATGTGCATCGCCCCAGCGCAGATACATGCGCAGTACCATGTTGGCCCAATCCTGGGCCTCGGTACCACCGGAGCCGGATTGAATATCGATATAGCAGTCGGAGCCGTCTTGCTGGCCGGAGAACATGCGGCGGAACTCGAGATCCACCAGCTTGGCTTCCAGTTGTTCGGATTCGGCGGTGGCCTCGTTGAAGGTCTCTTCGTCTTCCCCTTCCACGGCCAGGCTCACCAGCATCTCGACGTCATCCACGCCCTGGGTCAGGGTATCGATGGTGCCGACCACGTTTTCCAGCGCTACGCGCTCTTTGCCCAGCGCCTGTGCACGCTCGGGTTCATTCCATACGTCCGGCTGTTCCAGCTCGGCGTTGACCTCTTCCAGACGCTCTTTCTTGGCGTCATAGTCAAAGGTACCCCCTAAGAAGCTCGGTCCGCTCAGACAGCTCCTTAAGCTTGTTTAATACAGGATTGACTTCAAACATCGTGACAACTCTCAGGGTCGATGTGACTTAAAAACGGGATATTCTAGCCAATTGCGGAAGGAATAAACAGGGTTGCCTTGGCTTGGGAGGCTCATGCAGTTAATTTCTGGTGCACTTTATTCCACCGCGGTAGAAAATATCGCCCGCCGGTCCATTTTCAGGTTCAGTTTTGGCTGGTTTGGTCGCTAATAACTTCGTAATGCTGTGCACCTTTAGGGAAAAACCCGCTTCTCACCTTAATAAGAAGAACACATGATGAAAAACCTGTCACTCAAGCAGAAGATACTGTTGTCAGTGGTGATCGCCCTTTCGTTGGTGATTTCGTTGCTCTCCTGGCAGAGCTATAGCAGCCAGAAAAACCTGTTGTTGCAGGGCAGCCAGGAGCAGTTGCAACGGTTGGGTATCCTGCAAGCTGAGCGGATCCACGACTGGCTCTCGGACCGTCATGATGTGATCCAGGCGCTCGCGAGCAAGGCCAGCGCCGATCCCCTCCATGCCTTGCAACAGGCGCAAGCCTCCGGTCGTTTCCAGCTTACCTATTTCGGTGAGAGCAACGGCAAGATGAATGACTCCAATCCAGCGATCGACCGCTCCAATTATGACCCGAGAGCCCGCCCCTGGTATCAGGAAGCCATGAGCAAGGGCACAATGATCACTACCAAGCCTTACCTGGGAGTTGCGAGTGAAGGAACCATTCTTACCATCGCGGCACCGATCGGTGGCGGTGTCGTTGGCGGCGATCTCGCTATCAATGCCGTGGTGGAAGATGTCACCCAGATGCAGCTGCCTGCCGATGGTTTCGCCATCATGATGCACAAGGATGGCACCATCATCGCCTACAAGGATGCCGCCAAGGCGATGAAACCGGCCAGCGAGATCGACAACGATTTGACCAATGCGCTGATTGAGCAGAGCAAATCGAGCAAGGAGCTGGTTCCGGTCTACTTCGATAGCGAAGGTCGCGACAAGCTGCTGTGGGCAGTGGATATCCCCGATACCGACTGGGAACTGCTGCTGGTGCTGGACAAGGCCGCTCTGGAAGCGCCGCTCTCCTCCCTGCTGATGACCCAGCTGGGGATGGCGCTGCTGGTGCTGGTGGGTAGCATCCTCGCTATCTCCTGGCTGGTCAGCATGCTGCTTGGCCCGCTCACCAAGGTTTCCCAAGCGCTGGCCCGCATTGCCGATGGTAACGGTGATCTGACCCAGCGCATCAAGATCGACGCCAGCGACGAAGTGGGCCAACTGGCCAACAGCTTCAACCGCTTCGTCGGCAGCCAGCATCAGTTGATCGGCAATATCCGCCGTCTGGCTAACGAGCTGAACGCTGATGCCGAATGCAGTCTGGTGACCAACCAGGCCGCGGTGGACGAGCTGCAGCGTCAGCAGCAGGAGGTGACCATGGTTGCCACAGCCGTCACCGAGATGGCGAGCGCCACCATGGAGATCGCCGGCAACGCCGAGAATACCGCTGCTGCTGCCCAGCAGTCCGCCCAGAGCAGTGAGCAGGGCAAGATGCTGGTCAACAAGACCCGTCACTCCATCCATGGTCTGGCCGAAGAGGTGGGGCAGGCGACCGAAGTGATCGGCGAGCTGAGTCGTCATGCTCAGGCTATCTCAGGCATTCTCTCTACCATTCAGGGGATTGCCGAGCAGACTAACCTGCTGGCACTGAACGCGGCCATCGAAGCGGCCCGTGCCGGTGAGCAGGGACGCGGTTTTGCGGTGGTGGCGGATGAGGTGCGGGTGCTGTCACGTCGCACTCAGGACTCCACTCAGGAGATCCACGCTACCATCGAGACCCTGCAACAGACCACTGCCCGCGCGGTGAGCCTGATGCAGACCAGCCAGGGACTCGCGGACAACAGCGTGCAGGATGCGGATCAGGCCGTGCGTGCGCTGGAAGAGATCACCAGTGCCATCTCCCTCATCTCCGAGATGGCGGGTCAGATCGCCACTGCCGCCGAGGAGCAGACCCAGGTGACTGGTGAGATCACCCAGAACACCACCGCCATCAAGGATGTGAGTGACGAGATCACCGCAGCCGCCATGCGTGATCTGGATCAGGCCCATAGCCTCAAGGGGCGTGCTACCGACCTGAACCAGCAGGTCTCGACCTTTATCCTGTAAGTTCTGAATCGCGGCGCGCACGGCCGCCTGAGCAAGCCCCGCACTCCGCCGAGTGTGGGGCTTTTTGTTTATATGTTGCGTGGAAGATGATCGAATGAATGAGATGCAAAGATACTGACGAGGAGAGGTCGACCGCGTACAGCAGCTGAAATAGCCCGAAGGCGGTTTTTTGTTTTGTTGGCCACCTACTCCGCTCAGGCCCGCGGGTGATGCTCGCCGTGCAGCGCCTTGAGTCGCTCGTTGGCCACATGGGTGTAGATCTGGGTGGTGGAGAGATCCGCGTGGCCCAGCAGCATCTGTACCACTCGCAGGTCGGCGCCGTGATTGAGCAGATGGGTAGCAAAGGCGTGGCGCAAAGTGTGAGGGGATAGCTCGCCGTTGATCCCGGCCCGCAGGGCATAGAGTTTGATGCGATGCCAGAAGGTCTGGCGAGTCATCATACGGGCCTGCTTGGAGGGAAACACCACATCAGAGCTGGTGCCCCCCAGCAGCAGGGTACGGGCCTCGCGGTAGTAACGCTCCAGCCAGTGCATCGCCTCCTCGCCCATCGGCACCAACCGCTCCTTGTTCCCCTTGCCCACCACCCGCACCAAGCCCTGACGCAGGCTGACATGCTCGGCGGTGAGCCCCACCAGCTCGGAAACCCGCAAGCCGGTGGCGTAGAGCAGCTCCAGCATTGCCTTGTCCCGCAACTCCAGCGGGTCATCCACCAGCGGCGCACTCAGCAACGCATCCACCTCCGTTTCGCTTAAATCGGAGGGGAGTTTTTTCGGCAGCTTGGGCCCCTCCAGCAGCACGGTCGGATCGTCGCTGCGCAGCTTCTCGCGGTTGAGATACTGGTAAAAGCGGCGCAGGGCCGACAGAAAGCGGGCGGTGCTGCTGGCCGCAAACTGGTGATCCACCCGCCAGGCGAGGTAGTGCTGGATCTCGTCCATCCCCGCCAGCAGCAGCGAGCTCCCCTGCTCATCGAGCCAGAGGGAGAACTTCTCCAGATCGCTGCGATAGGAGCTGACCGTGTTGTCAGACAATCCCCGCTCCAGCCAGAGGGCGTCGAGGAAGGGTTCAATCAGGGGATGGGGATCGGGTTTGCTCATGGTGCGCTGCAATCAGGGGATCGATGGCCCATTGTAACGCGCCAACTCCTTGGAAAGACAAGGCTCTTTCATTGGAAAGATAAGGCACGTTTGCCACGCCCCTTGCCGGGCGGTGAAGGTCGAATGGCAATCTGCTAGACTGGCGCCCTCCCCTTACGTTACCCATCGTGTTGCCAACATGGCGCAGCCCACACGAGCATGCGAGAACGCGCCAAAAGCAAGCGAGAAAGCGCCAACAGAGAGTAGAGCGATGAAGATTGGTCTGTTTTACGGTTCCACCACCTGCTACACCGAGATGGCTGCCGAGAAGATCCGCGCCCTCATCGGCCCCGAGCTGGTGGATATTCACAATATCAAGGATGTCTCCCTGCGCCGGATGGAGGATTACGAGATCCTGATCCTCGGCATCTCCACCTGGGATTTTGGCGAACTGCAGGAGGACTGGGAGTCCAGCTGGGAAGATATCGCCGATCTCCATCTGGAGGGGCGCATCGTGGCCCTGTTTGGCCTCGGCGATCAGCTTGGTTATGGCGAATGGTTCCAGGACGCCCTCGGCATGCTGCACGATCAGCTGGTGCCAAAAGGGGTCAAGCTGGTGGGCTACTGGCCCAACGAAGGGTACGAATTCGATGCCTCCAAGGCACTGATCGACGATGGCCGTCACTTCGTCGGGCTGGCGCTGGACGATGCCAATCAATATGACCAGACCGACCCGCGCATCGAGCTGTGGGTCGACCAGATCCTGACTGAAATTCACGAGCTGCTCTGATCTTTCCCACATTTTGGCAAAACGACCCTGAGCGCTTGGCCCTGGCCGCCGGGAGCAGTTATCGCACCGATTTTCTCAATCGGTATCATCGTGTGACGCTATAGCGACTTTTTTATGCTGGTCTGCAACAATGGACTCGACATCCCATAACAATCAGAGCCGGATGTCGGAAGCAAACGGACAGACCAGAAAAGGATATTCTATGACCCCATTCTCCCTGTTGGCCCCCGCCATTGCCCGTGACGTGCTCGATCACGCGCTGGCCCTGGGTGCTGATTTCGCCGAGCTGTTTGTGGAGCGCAAGCGCCGCAGCCAGCTCAGCCTGCTCTCCAGCCAGATAGAGAACATCAGCGGTGGCCTCGATTTCGGCATCGGTGTGCGCCTCTGTTACGGTCACAAGGTGCTCTACGGCTACACCAATCTGGCCAGCCGCGACGAGCTGCTGCGCATCGTCACCCTGCTGGCGGCCAAAGACCGCCGTGACCCAGTGGTGACCGCCACCGCCTTCGATTTCACCCGCCTGAGCGATCGCAACCCGGTGGCCCTGCCCTTGTCGGCCGACAAGCTGCTGGAGCAGAAGATCGCCTATCTGCACGCCATGGATGCGGTGGCTCGCGCCGAGAGCGACAAGGTGAGCCAGTTCTCCGGCAACGTGCTGGGCTGGGAGCAGGAGGTGGAGATCTTCAACAGCGAAGGGTTGCAAGTCGCCGATCGCCGCCACTACAACCGCATCATGGCCCAGACCATCGCAATGGAAGGAAGCGAGCAGAGCGTCGGTTACGAGGCCCCCGGCGCCCTGATGGGGTGGGAGCATGCCGATCGCATCGATCCGCGCGAACTGGCCCTCACCGCCACCCGTCAGGCACTGGTGAAACTGGGCGCGGCGCCCTGTCCGAGTGGCACTCTGCCGGTCATCATGGAGAACGGCTTTGGCGGCGTCATCTTCCACGAAGCGTGCGGCCACCTGCTGGAGACCACCTCGGTAGCCAAGAAGGCGTCGGTATTCCACGACAAGATGGGCCAGCTCATCGCCAATCCGGTGGTCAATGCGGTGGACGAAGGCTTGAAGAGCAACGCCTGGGGCTCCATCAACGTCGATGACGAGGGGATGGCGACCCAACATACCCAGCTCATCAAGGACGGCGTGCTGAGCGGTTTTCTGGTGGACCGAATGGGCGCCCTCAAGACCGGTTATGCCCGCACCGGATCGGGTCGGCGCGAATCCTACAAGTACGCCCCCACCTCGCGTATGCGCAACACCTATATCGAACCGGGCCACCATAGCCTCGACGACATGCTGGCCACGGTGGAGCACGGCATCTACGCCAAGAAGATGGGGGGCGGCTCGGTACAGCCCGGCACCGGCGAGTTCAACTTCAACGTGCAGGAGGCCTACCTCATCGAGCACGGCAAGATCACCAAACCGCTCAAGTCGGCCACCCTGATCGGCACCGGCCCGCAGGTGTTGAAAGAGATCTCCATGGTAGGCAGCAATCTGGCGCTGGCCGCCGGCATGTGCGGCTCGGTCTCAGGCTCGGTCCCCACCTCGGTGGGCCAGCCGGCGCTAAAAGTAGACAATATCCTGGTGGGAGGGAACGCCTGATGAGCACCATCGACATGAATCAACTGCTCACCCGCCTGCTCGACAAGGTGGCCGACCTCAACGCCGAGGCAGATATCATCGCCAATCAGGAGAAAGCCTTCTCCCTCAAGGCAGACAAGAGTGAACTGGGTGAATACAAGGTCACCAGCAGCCAGCAGCTCGGCATTCGCCTGATCAAAGAGGGTCGGGTCGGCATCGCCTACTCGGAATCCCTCGATGAGCTGGCGCTCGATGCCATGCTGCAAGATGCCTGTGACGCCAGCCGCTTTGCCAAGGTGGATGCGGATCAGCGCATCTCGGTGGCCAATAGCCGGCTCACCACAGATTGCGCCGAGATCAATCAGCCAGATACCACGCATGTTGAGGAGAAGATTGCTCTGGCCCTGCGCCTGGAGTCTGACATGCTGGCCATGCCCGATGTGAGCGGCGCCCCCTACAACAGCTTCTTTGAAGGGGAGAGCCAGCTCTGGCTCGCCAACAGTCAGGGCACTCTCTGCCAGCACGGCGAGTTCAGTGTCGGCTGCTACACCTCGGCGCTGGTGGAACGGGATGGCCGCCAGTCGATGCACTCGCAGGGGCAGTATGGCCGTCGCTTCGACGAGCTGGATAGCCAGCGGCTCATCGAGCAGATCTACGCCATCGCCAGCGACCTGCTGCCGGGCGAGGCGGTACCAAGCGGTCGCTACAGCGTCATCTTTAGCACCAACTGCTTCGCCAGCCTGTTTGGCTGCTTTCAGGGGGTACTGTCGGGCAAGTGGGCCCAGCAGGGGATCAACCCCTGGCGCAGCAAGGTCGGCCAGAGCGTGGCGTCACGCTGGCTTACTCTGGAAAGCCGGGTCTATATGCCGGGCGGCATGAACATCAAGGCGTTTGATGGCGAGGGGGCTGCCACCTCGGATCTGCTGCTGATTGGCGACGGTGAGCTGAAAACCCTGCTCCACAACAGCGCTACCGCCCGCCACTTTGGTGTGGCTAGCAATGGCTCGGCCGCCCGCGGCGCTCGCAGCGCCCTCGATGTGACCGCTCGCCATCTGGTGTTTGGCGCGGGCCCTCACTGTGAAGCGGAGGTGCAGAGCGGCGACTATCTGGAGCTGGTCAAGCTGGACGGCCTGCACTCCGGTGCCGATGCGGTGAGCGGCGACTTCTCCTTTGGCGCGTCAGGGTTCCTCTGCCGCGACGGGTTGCGACTGCAGCCGGTGCGCGGCATCACAGTAGCGGGCAACTTCTACCGCCTGCTGGGTGAGCTGGAAGCGGTCGGCGATATCCTGCACCACAACGATGGCAAGGGCTTCTACGCCCCGCTTATCCGTTTTGGTGGCCTCAGTGTCGCGGGCAAGTAATCCTGCCTGAAGGACGGCGCCCCGGGTCAACTCATGACCTGGGGCGCTGTTTTTTGATCTCTTTCCCTTCGCTCGTCTTACCGTTAATCCTCGTCAAATCGCCACTCACGGCGCGCCGGATCATGCAAACAGCTCTCCCCGTTGATCAGTTGCAGAGGGATGTGGTGACACGGTGCGTGGGATTCAATCATCTTCGCCAGCACCGCACTGTGGGTGGTCACCCAGAGCTGGGAATAACGGGAAGCCTCGCCAATCAACTGGCCCAGCGCGGGCAACATATCGGGATGCAGACTACTCTCCGGCTCGTTCAATACCACCAGCGGCGCCGGGCGTGGGCTGAGCAGGGCCACTGTCAGGCAGAGCAGGCGCAAGGTTCCATCGGATAACTCGCGCGCCCGCAGCGGACGGTGCAGCCCCTTCCGCGTCATCATTATCTCCAGTCCGCCATCGCTGGTTTCCACATGAAAGCGAGCATCGGGGAAAGCGCGAGCAAGAATCTCGTGCAACAAGTTAACAGCCCCAATCTCGATGATGGTCGCAAACGCTGCAGCGAGATCCCGCCCGTCATG
>NZ_JBODRQ010000026.1:0-33026 GCF_050633025.1 Aeromonas sp. | reverse complement strand
CCACAGGGATTGCTGCCGATGACCCGTCCGCATCTGGAGTTGAAGAAATGAGTACTCATCAGAAGTTAATGGAAGTCTCTGATTTGTCGATGCGCTTCGGAGGGTTGCTGGCCGTCAACGGGGTCAAGCTGGATATCGACAAGGGCGAGGTGATCTCCATCATCGGCCCCAACGGTGCGGGCAAGACTACCATCTTCAACTGCCTGACCGGCTTCTACTGCCCGAGCGGCGGCACCATCCGTTACAAGGGTGAGGAGATCCAGGGGCTGCCCGGCCACCTCATCGCCCGCAAGGGGATTGTGCGTACCTTCCAGCACGTGCGGCTGTTCAAGGAGATGACGGCGGTGGAGAACCTGCTGGTTGCCCAGCACCAGCACCTCAACACCAGCTTTATCGCCGGCCTGTTCAAGACCCCGGCCTTCCGCCGGGCGGAGCAGGAGGGGCTGGAGCGGGCCGCCTTCTGGCTGGATAAAGTGGGGCTCAAGGATCTTGCCAACCGCGCCGCCGGTAATCTGGCCTACGGTCAGCAGCGCCGCCTCGAGATCGCCCGCTGCATGGCGACCCGTCCCGAGCTGCTGATGCTGGACGAACCGGCCGCCGGCCTCAACCCGAAGGAGACCGACGAGCTGGACGAGCTCATCATGAGCCTGCGGGATGAATTCGGGGTCTCGGTGCTGCTGATCGAACACGATATGAAGCTGGTGATGGGTATCTCCAACCGCATCTTCGTGGTCAGCCAGGGCACCCCGCTGGCCCACGGCAAGCCGGATGAGATCCGCAATAATCCGGCAGTGATCAAGGCCTATCTGGGCGAGTCGTAAGGACAAAAAGATGTTAGAACTTCGCAACGTATCGACCCACTACGGCAAAATTCAGGCACTGCACGATGTCAGCGTCGAGGTGAAAGAGGGTGAAATCGTCACCCTGATCGGTGCCAACGGCGCCGGCAAGACCACCCTGCTGATGACCCTCTGCGGTGAACCCAAGCCCAGCAGTGGCTCCATCTGGTTTGAAGGGGAGCAGATAGACTCTCTCTCTACCGCCCGCATCATGCGCAAGGATATCGCCGTGGTGCCGGAGGGGCGCCGTAT
Source organism: Aeromonas sp. (assembly GCF_050633025.1). GTDB lineage: Bacteria > Pseudomonadota > Gammaproteobacteria > Enterobacterales > Aeromonadaceae > Aeromonas. The sequence continues at coordinate 31,935 of NZ_JBODRQ010000026.1, read as the reverse complement.
CTTCGCCCGCCTGACGGTGGAGGAGAACCTGCTGATGGGCGCCTTCTTCGTCGACAAGGCAGAGCAGCATGGCCTGCTGGATCAGGTATTCACCCTGTTCCCACGCCTGCACGAGCGCCTGCAACAACGGGCGGGCACCATGTCCGGTGGCGAGCAACAGATGCTGGCCATCGGCCGTGCCCTGATGAGCAAGCCGCGCCTGCTGCTGCTGGACGAACCTTCGCTGGGGCTGGCCCCCATCGTCATCCAGCAGATCTTCGACACCATAGAGCAGCTGCGCCAGAAGGGGATGACCATCTTTCTGGTGGAGCAGAACGCCAACCAGGCGCTCAAGCTGGCCGACCGCGGCTATGTGCTGGAGAACGGCCACGTGGTGCTGCAAGACACGGGCGCCGCCCTGCTGGCCAACCCGGCAGTGCGGCAGGCCTATCTGGGCGGTTAACCCACTGACCCGCATGCCATATCGCCAAGGGAGCCGCAGGCTCCCTTATCTTTTGTGGGGTTAGTTTGCGCCCAAGCTTGCGGTACACTGGCCCGTAATCAACCTATTCGCAGGACATCCCGATGGACCAGTTTGCCCATATCAATGCCCATGATGCCCACCAGAAACTGAGCGCGGGTGAAGCCCGTCTGGTGGATATTCGCGACCCGCAGTCCTTTGAAGCGGCCCACGCGGTCGGCGCTTTCCACCTCACCAACGGCACCCTGGTGCGCTTTATGAACGAAGTGGATTTCGATACCCCGGTCATCGTGATGTGCTATCACGGCAACAGCAGTCAAGGGGCGGCCCAATACCTGCTGCAACAGGGTTATGACGAGGTCTACAGTCTGGATGGCGGTTTCGAGGCGTGGCGCCGCGAGTTTCCCATCGAGGCAGGCGAAGCATGATCCAGCTGCTGGTGCTCGACAACGCCCGCATGGCGCAGGCGCTGGTGGACTATCTCGCCACCCTGGGCATCTCCTGCGAGCTGACCCAGTCCGAGCTGGGGGTCACCATCTGGTTGGCTGACGAGCTACGCCTCGCCCAGGCCCAGCTGGAGGTGAAGCGCTTTCTGGCCGAGCCGGGCCACCCGCGCTACATGGAGGCCTCCTGGCAATCCGGCCGCGCCGATGCCCGCATCGACTACAGCAAGGGGATGACGGACCCCATCACCGATTTCCTCCATCAGGCGGGGCCACTGACGCTGGTGGTGATCATCGCCTGTCTCGCCATCTACGGGATCGAGGCCATCGGCCTGCCAATCTACGATGAACTGGCATTCCACCCGACGCTGGCCCAGTTCACCGACTGGCAGGCGTGGCGCTATTTCACCCCCGCCCTGATCCACTTCTCGGTGCTCCATCTGGTGTTCAACTTGCTGTGGTGGTGGTATCTCGGCGGCCAGATCGAGCAGCGCCTCGGCAGCGGCAAGCTGCTGATCCTGCTGCTGGTGGGCGCCGCCCTGCCCAATATCGCCGAGTTCTTTGCCAGCGGCCCGCTGTTTGGCGGCCTCTCCGGCGTGGTCTATGCCCTGCTCGGCTACTGCTGGCTGCGAGCCAAGCTGCAACCGTCCTGCGGCCTGACCCTGCCACCGGCGCTGATGGGCTTTATGCTGTTCTGGATGGTGCTCGGCTTCTTCGACATGCTCGGAACCAGCACGGCCAACATCGCCCACCTGACCGGTCTGCTGGTCGGCCTGCTGCAAGGCTGGCTGGATCGCAACCACCAGCCGACCTGATTTTTCAGCAGTTGCAGAAACGAGAACGCCGCCCCGAAGGGCGGCGTTTGTTTATGGTCTGCGCAGTTACTGCTTGAGCAGGGTGTCGTCAGTTACCTTGACTGCCGCACCGCCACTCATAAAGAAGCTGGCGAACTGGGTCTGGATCTCGGTGGTGACCGCGCCAGCCTGATCGAAGTTCTCGTCAGGAGCCAGCAGCGAGCTATGGCCCCCTTTCAGGAAGCGCGCAGCATGGTGACCCGCCGGGAGCACGCCGGAACCCTTCAGCTCTTGTAAACCCAGCACCCGGAACAGCGGCTCGGTGCCACCCAGCGGCGCAGAGGCGATACTGTTGGGGATCACCTGATCCGGCAAGCTGAGCGCACCATCGCCCACAATTTCGGTGGCGAACAGCGGGAAGCTCTTGGCGACGCCTCTGCCCAGATTGATCGGGTCGGCAGAGTCCAGCACTGACTGGGCGGCAAAGGTATAGCTCTGCAAGGTGCTCGCCGCCCCCGCCTGAGTGGCCGCATCCAGACTGGGCAGGAACTCGTTGACGAAGCAAGTGGCAGCAGCCGTTTTGCAGTTCGGTGCATAGGCGGTAAAGCCCGCTTTCAGCGCCGGACTGCCCGAGGTGAGGACGCTCATCTTGATGGTCGGCCCGAAGCTCGGCGAGTTGAGCAACAACGGCGCGATGCCGCCGCCCGGCATCGCCAGACCACCGGTATCGAACTTGAACAGGGCATCAGCCTGAGCACTGCCAGTAGGCTGGTTGGCGACGGCCAGCAGATTGGCTCCGGCAATTGCCCCCAGCGAGTGTCCGAGGAAATGTACCTTCAGACCGGCGCCGCCCAGTTGACCACCCAGCCCCTTGGCATTGGCCAGACCGACGGCCAGTCGCAGTCCCAACAGATCGGTCACGCTCTGTTTCAGGTTGTCCCGCGCCACGGTCAAGTAGCTCAGGTTCAGATACGGGGTCGGATTTTCAGAGGTGGTCACGGTCGCCATGCTGCCACTCAGGGCATAGCCACGCTCACCGTGCAGCGGATGATCGATCACCACCACAGCGACATTTTTGGCTGTTGGTGTGACTTGCAGACCCGCGCCGATCTGGCCCAGCGCCAGCGCATAGGCGTTCTCCTTGATGGAGGTAACCCCGTGCTGATAGATGATCACATCGGTAATGGCATTGAGCGGTGCGGCGGCAAAGATCCGCAGCGGTACCGATTGCACCTCCGTCAGGGCTGGCAGCGGGTTAAAGCGGCCGATATTGCGCTCGCTATCCAGCGGCTTTCCGCCGGAGGTGAGGCTCACCCCAATCAGCTTGCTCGCCTCGGTAAGTAGATCGGCCTGACGGCTCGGGTCGGCGATCAGCTCACCCAGCAGTGCCGGATCCACACCCGCCCCGACCAGTCCACCGATCACCTCGCTATCGCCCGCTTTCAGGGCATTGGCGATAGCATAGAGGCTGGGAATGGCGCCGTGCCAGGATTGGGCCTTGGCCTTGTCCCAGGAGCCGGCTATCGCTGGAGTAGAGAGGAAGTAAGGGAGCTTGACGGTACCGGTATACACCTTGGTTAGCTGGGCAACCCCGTTAAGCGGCGTACCAACACCAAAGGCGGCTGTCAGTGCATCTTTCTGATCCTGCGGCAAGAATGGCTCATTCGCCAGCTGGGTCAGAAAATCCACCCCGCCATTAAGACCATTGATGGTATAGGTTGCCGGCAGGCTGGTGTTGCCCTTGGCATCCTGCTTCCACAGCGCCGCGGCGTCCAGGCTCGGGCTCTTCAGCACGGAAGCGGCGGCACTCTTCACCGCCAGCAGCACATCGGCACCAGATTGGGTGGCAAACCAGTCGGAGAAGATCACCCGATCGCTGGTGATCCCGGTGGCTGCCTTGAACAGACCTTCCTGCAGCGAGATCAGGCCGTTGATGGTCTGCTCCTGAGTGGTTGCACCAGCTGTCGATTTGAAGCTGCTGTAATCGCCGCCCGCCTTGAGCGGTGTGCCACGACTGTCCTTGAGGGCATCGGTCGCCACGATCATGTAGTAAGAAGAGGGATTGAGTGGCTTGAGCGGAACCAGATTGAGCTTGCCACCTTCAGAACGGACCACAAAATCCTTATCAATGCCGTAAGCCAACACTTTTTTCACACCGCTGGGCTGCAGAGTGGCCGGATCGAGCATCAACTCAAGCAGATAAAGGGGGGCAACCGAAGCCGAAAACTCAGCATCTGCCGGTGCCGGGATGGTGACCCCGCTAACAGTCGATGGCACCAGCTGAATGGCTTGGGTAGTTGACCAGCCATCCAGGGTGGAGAGGGCAGACACCGGGTTGGAGAGATCCTGCGTCTCTGTCGAAAACTTCAGGGTGCCGTCGCTGGCACGGGGGGCCAGCACGCTCGGGCGTAGGCCGCTGACACCACTCAGGACGTAGTCGAGGGAGCTGGTGGTGTCTCCCTTGTTGTCATCTCCACCACATCCGGCCAGCAGGGCGCTGACAACAGCTGCATAAATTAGCTTCTTCTTCATTTTTTGTTCTCTTTATAGGTTGTTGTCCATCACAAGCCAACGAAGCATTCACCACTCCGACCGCTCAACGTTAACATAAAATCAACAATCAACGAGACTCATGCTGGTCATCTTCTGCTCAGGTTTGTGGCGAGAATCAAGGTTTTACGTCAACAAAGGGGCGCAAGGGTAACAACAGTGGTGGATTAACCAGACCCGACCAGCCAGCGGGTACCATCACGACTAAAAAGCCGCCGCGATCTCGGCAAAGTGAGGGAATTGTCGGTAGAATGTCCGCCAACGCTTAAGGAGGACATCATGATCGACCCGAAGAAACTGGAAGAGATCGCCAAGCAGGTGCACAACTCCCTGCCACCCGGCATTCGCAGCATGGGTGAAGAGGTGGAGAAAAAGACCCGTCAGGTCTTGCAGGCCCAGCTGGGCAAGCTGGATCTGGTCAGCCGCGAGGAGTTCGACGTACAGACCAAGGTGCTGCTGCGCACCCGGGAGAAGCTGACCGCCCTCGAGGCCAAGCTGGCCCAGCTCGAGCAGCAGCTCGCCGCCAAGGGCGAATGATCCGGCGTGACCCGCCACAGATAGCACAAACCCCAGCCAGGCTGGGGTTTGTCGTTTTTATGGGGACAACGAGTTTCTCATCCCCCCTTCTCCCACAAGGCGGTAAAGGGGCAGATCGAGGATCTGCGGTTGGCCGTGGTCAGATAAACTCGTAGGCGTCGCCGAAGATGCGCTCCGGCTCGGCGCCGAGGATCTTGAACTCCTCCCGCGCGGCCCCCGCCATCTCGAAACGGCCGGCGACATAGATGTCGTAGTCATGGAGGCTGACGAAGTCATCCATGATCGCCTTGTGCACCAGCCCGCTCTTGCCGGTCCAGTCAGCCTCAGGCTCCTGCACCACCGGGATAAAGGTGAGCGGCGCATAGTCACGCTCCCATTGCTGCATCTGCTCCAGCTCATAGAGCCAGTGAGCCTGACGCACCCCCCAGTAGAAGAACACCGGACGCTTGCTGCCGCAGTCGATCAGGTACTCCAGAATCGATTTGGCATAGGAGAAACCAGTACCGCCAGCCATCAGGATCAACGGGCGGGGGGATTCATCGCGCAGAAACGCCTTGCCGGCGGGCAGCTCCACCTCGATCTCCCCCTGTTCGCGCATGCGGGCCAGCACCTGACCGGCATAGGCGTTTTCGGGTGTCGCGCCGATCTGCAGCTCCAATACGCCCGGGCGGGTCGGCGAGTTGGCGATGGAGAAGGGACGCTTGTCCGAATCGCTCATCACCACCAGCAGATACTGACCCGGCTTGAAGCTGATCGCCTGCTGCGGCGTCAGGGCCACATGCCAGATGGTGTCGACATATTCGCGCAGTTCCTCTACGCGGCACTTGATACGTTGCATTTTTGTCCTTGTGGCGGGTTCGCTCGACCCGCTTCGCTCATTGTTTCACTGTCAGGTGATGGCCAGTTCCCTGGCCTCATAAGTCGAGAATACCCAAACCGGTGCGGATATCATCCATTTTTGCGACAAACAGGCCACTCTCATCTCAGCCGAGAATATTCAGCTCATCCCAGATGGCATCGATCTTCTGCTTCACCGCCTCATCCTGAACTATGGGCTGACCCCACTCCCGATTAGTCTCTCCCGGCCACTTGTTGGTAGCATCCAACCCCATCTTGGAGCCAAGGCCGGAGATGGGTGAGGCGAAGTCCAGATAGTCGATCGGGGTGTGCTCGATCAATGTGGTGTCCCGTGCCGGGTCCATCCGGGTGGTGATGGCCCAGATCACATCCTTCCAGTCGCGGGCGTTGATGTCGTCATCACAGACCACCACGAACTTGGTATACATGAACTGGCGCAGGAAGGACCAGACCCCCAGCATCACCCGCTTGGCGTGGCCAGGGTAGCGTTTCTTGATGGTCACCACCGCCATCCGGTAGGAGCACCCCTCCGGCGGCAGATAGAAGTCCACGATCTCGGGGAACTGCTTCTGCAGCAGCGGTACGAACACCTCGTTCAGCGCCAGCCCCAGCACCGCCGGCTCATCGGGCGGACGGCCGGTGTAGGTGCTGTGATAGATGGCATCCTTGCGCATAGTCATGTGGGTGATGGTAAAGACCGGGAACTCGTCCACCTCGTTGTAGTAACCGGTGTGGTCGCCATAAGGGCCTTCCGGCGCCATCTCGCCCGGCTCCAGATAGCCTTCCAGCACGATCTCGGCGCTGGCGGGCACCTCCAGGTCACAGCTGATGGCTTTTACCACCTCGGTACGGCTGCCGCGCAGCAGACCGGCGAAGGCGTACTCGGAGAGGGTATCCGGCACCGGCGTCACGGCGCCGAGAATGGTCGCCGGATCGGCGCCAAGTGCCACCACTACCGGGAATCGCTCACCCGGATGGGCCTCCTGCCACTCGCGAAAATCGATGGCACCGCCGCGATGATCCAGCCAGCGCATGATCAGCTTGTTTTTGCCGATCTTCTGCTGGCGATAGATGCCGAGGTTCTGGCGTTTCTTGTAGGGGCCACGGGTGATGGTGAGGCCCCAGGTGACCAGCGGCGCCACATCGCCGGGCCAGCAGTGCTGGATCGGGATCTGGTCGAGATCGACCGCATCTCCCTCCTGCACCACCTGCTGGCAGGGGGCGGAAGAGAGGCGTTTGGTCGGCATGTTGAGCACCTGCTTGAAGATCGGCAGCTTCTCCATCAGCTCCTTGAATCCCTTGGGCGGCTCGGGCTCCTTGAGATAGGAGAGCCAGACCCCGACCTGACGCAGGGCGCCCACATCGGGCTGACCCATCCCCATCGCGACCCGATCCGGGGTACCGAACAGGTTGGTCAGCACCGGCATGGTGTAGCCTTTGGGATTTTCGAACAGCAGAGCCGGGCCACCCGCACGCAGGGTGCGGTCGCTGATCTCGGTCATCTCCAGATAGGGATCTATCTCGCGGGTAATGCGCTTGAGTTGTCCGTTTTGTTCCAGCTGCGCGATGAAATCACGCAAATCCTTGTATTTCATGCAAGTTCCCAACCAGCTTCAGGAGGTTAGGCATTATAACCCTGGCTTCCCCTTCGTTGTACCCGAATCGGGCAGCAGCCCCGGAACAATCGGGGATATCTCATGCCGGCCAAAGTGTCGGGCCAGCGCAGAGAGCAGTCGAGGCTCATCCATCTCCATCAACAAACCTGCCACCTGCGCCCCGTATTGGCTATTGGCGAGTTGGGCCAGCAGATATTTCTGGGCCTGCGGTGGCAAAGGCGCGAGAGCACTCAATTGGCGCAGGGCCGGCTCTCTCAGCCCGGGATTGCCACTGGCTGCAATCAGCAGGGAGCTGGCGGTACTGCCGTGATGGAAAAGGTTGATAGTAGAGAGTGCGCGCAGCGCATCCTGATCTGCCGGCCGCCGCCACAGCATGCCATAGAGCGCCGGTTCCCCGGTGCGCTGCAACAGATGGAACAACAGATGATTGTCGGGCAGATAGATATTCTGGCTGGCCAGCTCTTGCGCCTCCCGCATCCAGATCGGTTGCGGCAAGGTGTCGAGGGCCAGCAACAGGGCTTGCTGCTGCATGGCAATATCGGGGTTACTGCTGTAATAGATGGACTTGAGCTGGAAGCTGCCCTGGGCAAGCTGCTGGCGATAGCGCTGCACCAGTGATTGCAGTTGCCACTCCCCCAGCAACTGACGGGCGCGAGCGGCAAAATCATAGACAGGTTGCTGCACCAGAAAACCGTCGACCTGCTGCTCCATGAGCCACTCGGGGGCCTTGTCGGCCTGAGCCGCGACCCACTGTTGCAACGCAGGGGATGCAGGGGTGGTCGCGGGAATATCCCGCAGCAGCTGCAACAGCAGGAACTCCCGCCGCTCGCGGCTCAGGGTCGCCAGCAGAGAGTCGATTGCAGCAAATTGCCCCTCCTGCAGACGGCCCGCCAGATAGCGCTGGTGCGTCTGCAACGTCTCGGCTGTCACCGCGACCGGAGCACTCTGCGCATAGACTGGCATTGCACTCAGCAACCCCAGCAATAACCAGAAAACAGGCTTCATGACGTCTCCATCCATGTGACATCGGGATCTCATACTACTAGGGCGACCGGAAAACAGATAAACAAAAACCGCGACCAGGGCCGCGGTTTCGTCATTTTCTGACCGGACTTACTTCTGCTGGCGCCGCATGGCGTCAAAGAACTCGTCGTTGGTCTTGGTCATCGCCAGCTTGTCGATGAGGAACTCGATACCGTCGATCTCGCCCATCGGGTGGACAATCTTGCGCAGGATCCACATCTTCTGCAACTCGTCACCTGAGGTGAGCAGCTCTTCTTTACGGGTGCCTGAGCGGGTGATGTCGATGGCCGGGTAGACACGCTTCTCGGCAATCTTGCGCGAGAGGTGCAGTTCCATGTTGCCGGTACCCTTGAACTCTTCGTAGATAACCTCGTCCATCTTGGAGCCGGTATCGATCAGCGCGGTGGCGATGATGGTCAGGCTGCCGCCCTCCTCAACATTACGCGCGGCGCCGAAAAAGCGCTTGGGACGGTGCAGGGCGTTGGCGTCTACACCACCAGTCAGTACCTTGCCGGATGACGGGATAACAGTGTTATAGGCGCGAGCTAGACGGGTGATGGAGTCCAGCAGGATCACCACATCTTTCTTGTGCTCGACCAGACGCTTGGCCTTCTCGATCACCATTTCGGCAACCTGCACGTGACGGGAAGCAGGCTCGTCAAAGGTGGAGGCGATAACTTCACCCTTCACCATGCGCTGCATCTCGGTCACCTCTTCCGGACGCTCGTCGATCAGCAGGACGATCAGTTCGCAGTCAGGGTGGTTGTAGGCGATGCTCTGGGCGATGTTCTGCAGCAGCATGGTTTTACCGGCCTTGGGCGGCGCCACGATCAGGCCGCGCTGGCCTTTACCGATGGGGGAAGCCAGATCCAGTACGCGAGCGGTGATATCTTCGGTAGAACCGTTACCCCGTTCCATACGCAGACGTTCATTGGCATGCAGGGGGGTAAGGTTTTCAAACAGGATCTTGTTGCGGGAGTTTTCCGGACGGTCGTAGTTGACCTCATTGACCTTGAGCAATGCGAAGTAGCGTTCGCCTTCTTTAGGTGGCCGGATCTTGCCGGAGATGGTATCACCGGTGCGCAGGTTGAAGCGGCGGATCTGGCTCGGAGAGACGTAGATATCGTCAGGGCCGGCCAGATAGGAGCCGTCTGCACTGCGCAGGAAGCCGAAACCATCGGTCAGAATTTCCAGCACACCGTCGCCAAAGATATCTTCACCACCCTTGGCGTGCGCCTTGAGGATGGCAAAAATAATATCTTTCTTGTGCGCCCGAGCCAGATTTTCCAACCCCATGGATTCGCCAAGCTGTACCAGCTCGGACACAGGAGTGTTCTTTAATTCAGTCAGATTCATAGTGGTGAAAGTCTGTAAGCAAGGATTGAAATGAGGAGACAGTCTGCTGGATTGATGCTGATCAGATTTGATTTGCCAGGCTGATGTGTGAGCAAAGAGTCAGGCAAAAAAAGGTTAGCAAACGAGCGATAAATTAGCACCAATCTGGGTGAGCGTCTAGGTGATAAAACAGAAGGAGCGCATTATTGCAATGCGCTCCTCTTCGATTATTACAGGTTACCGTCCAGGAACTCTTTCAGCTGAGTCTTGGACAGAGCACCGACCTTGGTCGCTGCCACTTCGCCATTCTTGAACAGCAAGAGGGTCGGGATACCACGAATGCCGTACTTGGGCGGAGTATCAGAGTTATGGTCGATGTTCAGTTTGGCTACGGTCACGCGACCTTCGTACTCTTGGGCAACTTCTTCCAGGATCGGGGCAATCATCTTGCACGGACCACACCACTCGGCCCAGAAGTCGACCAGAACGGCGCCATCGGCTTTGATTACATCTGCCTCGAAGCTGGCATCGCTCAGCTGAACAATCTTGTCACTCATCTCCAACTCCAGTCAGTAAATAAGGCTTTATTGACAGGTCAATAAAGGCAATAGTTGCCCTATTTGAAATGATCCTGTTTATTATTGCAAGCCTAACCTGATAACCTACCGCCATGAGCAAAACACACTTAACGACCGACAAATTCGCCCAAATGGGCCTCGAACCCGAAGTTCTGGCTGGTCTGGAATCAAAGGGATTTCACTATTGCACGCCCATCCAGGCACTGTCTCTGCCACTGCTGGTAGAAGGTCATGACCTCGCCGGTCAGGCCCAGACAGGAACCGGCAAGACCATTGCCTTCCTGGCCGCGACATTCAACTATTTACTGACTCACCCGCTGACCAAGCCCCGTCTGGTTAACCAACCCAGAGCCATCATCATGGCACCCACCCGGGAACTGGCAGTACAGATCTATAACGATGCCGACAGCATTTCCGCCTCTACCGGCCTGAAACTCGGCCTCGCCTACGGTGGCGAAGGTTACGACAAGCAGCTGGCCGTGCTGGAGCAGGGCGTCGACATCCTGGTCGGCACCACCGGCCGTATCATTGACTACTTCAAGTCCAAGGTGATCGACCTGAGCAACATCCAGGTAGTGGTTCTGGACGAAGCGGATCGCATGTTCGATCTGGGCTTCATCAAGGACATCCGCTTCCTGTTCCGCCGCATGCCGCCCGCGACCGAGCGTCTGAGCATGCTGTTCTCCGCAACCCTCTCCCTGCGCGTACAGGAGCTGGCCTACGAACACATGAACCACCCGGAACATGTGCAGGTCGAACCGGAGCAGATGACCGGCGTACGGATCAAGGAGGAGCTGTTCTACCCCTCCAATGAAGACAAGATGTTGCTGCTGCTCTCCCTGATGGAAGAGGAGTGGCCGGAAAAAGCGATCGTCTTCGCCAACACCAAGCATGTCTGTGAAGACGTCCATGCCTGGCTGGAGAACGACGGCCACCGCGTTGGTCTGTTGACCGGCGACGTGCCACAGAAGAAGCGGATGAAAATCCTGGAAGAGTTCACCAAGGGGGGGCTGGACATTCTGGTCGCCACCGATGTGGCCGCCCGTGGTCTGCACATCCCTGACGTCACTCACGTATTCAACTATGACCTGCCCGACGACGCCGAAGACTATGTACACCGCATCGGTCGTACCGGCCGTGCCGGCAAGAGCGGTCACTCCATCAGCCTGGCCTGTGAAGACTATGCCTTCAACCTGCCGGCCATCGAGGAGTACATCCACCACGCCATTCCGGTCAGCAAATATGATCGCGAAGCGCTGCTGGATGATGTCACCGCGCCGAAACGGGTGTTCCGCAACCGTCAACCGGTGAATCGCAACATGCGGGATCGCCAGGGCGGTGGCAACAGCAACAACCGCCGTCGTCCGCCGCGCAAAAGCTAAAGGATAGGCCCGTTGCACTGCTCGCCACTCTATGCCGCCATCGATCTCGGCTCCAACAGCTTTCACATGCTGGTGGTGCGCGAGGTCGCCGGTGCCCTGCGCACCGTCGCCAAGGTCAAGCGCAAAGTTCGCCTCGCCGCCGGGCTCGATCCAGAATTTCGCCTCAGCCGTGCCGCCATGGAACGGGGCTGGGACTGTCTGCGTCTCTTCTCCGAACAGCTGCAGGACATTCCGGCCGACAACATCCGGGTGGTGGGCACCGCCACCCTGCGGCTTGCTACCAACGTCGACGAATTCCTCAGCGAAGCGGAACGGGTACTCAACCACAGCATCGAGATCATCTCGGGCGAGGAAGAGGCCAAAACCATCTATGAAGGGGTCTCCTGGACCTCTGCCGGGGAAGGCAACCGGCTGGTAATCGACATCGGCGGTGCCAGTACCGAACTGGTGATCGGCGAACATAGCGAAGCAAAACTGCTCAACAGCCTGCACATGGGCTGCGTCACCTGGCTCAATAATCACTTTGGTGATGGCGAGCTCTCCGAAGCCCGTTTCGAGCAGGCGATTGCTGCCGCCAAGGCGGTGCTGGAGAAGGTGGCGGAAGATTACCGCGCCCTCGGTTGGCGCACCTGCGTTGGCGCCTCCGGCACGGTACAGGCGCTGCAAGAGATCATGCTGGCGCAAGGGAAGAGCGAGCGGGTCACCCTGCCGAAGTTGCAGGAGCTGATGGGTCAGGCCATCGCCTGCGGCAAGCTCGACCAGCTGCAACTGGAAGGGCTGGCGGCCGAGCGGCTGACCGTGTTCCCCTCCGGCCTCGCCATTCTGATCGCCATCTTCGAAACCCTCGATATCGAGAGTATGACGCTGGCGGGTGGAGCCCTGCGCGAAGGCCTGATCTACGGCCTGCTGGGCAATAATCACGACTGCGACGCCCGGGATCGCACCGCCGATAGCCTGATCAACCGCTACCAGCTGGACAAGGCGCACGCCGAACGAGTGCGCGATACCGCCATCGAGGCGTTCACCCAGCTGCAGCCGGCCTGGCGGCTCTCCAAACGCTATGGTCGCCCGATCCTGCGCTACGCGGCACTGCTGCACGAGATCGGTCTCTGTATCGAGTACAAGAAGGCGCCGCAACACGCCGCCTACATCATCGACAACATCGATATGCCAGGCTTCACCCCGGCGCAAAAGAAACTGTTGTCAGCTCTGCTGTTCAACCAGCGGGATGAATTCAAGCTTGAGCCGCTGGAGAAGCAGGGGGCAGTGACCGCTCGTCAGGCGATCCGGCTGGCCCGCATCTTGCGCATCGCCCTGATCCTCTGCATGCGCCGCACCCAGGGCACTGTACCTCGCTTCACGCTGGAAGCCGACGAGGATGCACTCACACTGACCCTGCCCAAAGGGTGGCTCGAAGAGCACTATCTGCGCGCCAGCGAACTGCGCTTTGAAGTGGAGCGCCAGCAGAAGATGGGCTGGCCCACCCGTTTGCAGGAGGGCTGATCCCCCTATCTTCTCAAGGAGCAGACCATGCCGGATTACCAACCCATCAGCTGTGACCTCTACGACTGGCTCGAAATTGCTGCCAGCTGGCAACTGCCGGTGACCCTCACCAGCCGCGATGGTCGCCAGCGGGCTGACAAGATCCGCACTATCGAAGCCAGCGAAGGGGTCGAGTATCTGCTGCTGCACAGTGGCGAGCAGCTCAGTCTGGCGGATCTGGCGACCCTGCGCCTGCACTGGCAAGGGGAAGAGAAGCTCATCCGCTTCGCCCCGCCAGCCCAGTCAGACAGCCAATAGATAGCAAGAGGGCCAACCCGATCGGGTTGGCCCTCTTCTTTGGTCGCCCGGACGATATGCCTGTCGCCGCTTAACTCGCCATCGCCGCCATCACATAGACATCGAAGCGGTTGCTCTTGGTTTCGATGGCCATGCTGGGCTTCTGTTCATTGAGCCAGCCGGCGTAGTCGGGGCGCTTCACCACCACCCGCTTCTCTGCCATTTGGATCGCAGCTGGCAGCAGAGCATCGGCATCGAGATCCGCCCCCACCAGCGACTGGAACACCCGCATCTCTTTTTTCACCAGCGCCGACTTCTGCTTGTGGGGGAACATGGGGTCGAGGTAGATCACCTCGGGCCGCTCCGGCAGCGCCAGCAAGTTGTCCACCGCCGGGCCTTGCAGCAGATGCATCCGCTCGCTGACCCAGGGGCCAATCTCGGGATCCTGTGCCGCCCGAGCCAGCCCGTCCTGCAACAAAGCAGCCACCACAGGGCTACGTTCGATCAGGGTCACCTTGCAACCAAGGGACGCAAGCACGAAGGCATCGCGCCCCAGCCCGGCGGTGGCATCCACCACTGTGGGTGTGGCTCCGGCCTTGAGCCCCACCGCCTTGGCGATGGACTGACCGCGACCACCGCCAAACTTGCGACGATGCGCCACCGCCCCTTCCACGAAGTCCACATAGACGGCACCCAGCTTGGGTTCATCCAGCTTGCGCAGTTCCAGTCTCTCTTCAGTCAGTACCAGCGCAAACGGAGCCGGAAACGCCACATCCGCAAGGCGTAAACGCAAGGCATCTAGCTCGCCATCACGGGTGGATACTTCACTGAAAACCTGAATATGGTGCATAGGAGGCAGACTCATGGCACGAACAGAAGCAGCCATGATAACAGAAGCGGTAGATCAGCTCACGACTGTGAGGTTCATCCCCTGACGGTTGAGAGCGAGGTAATCGATGAGGTCGTCATAGGCCAGCGGGCGGCTGAGCAGATAGCCCTGGGTGAAAGCACACCCCTTCTGGCAGAGGAAGTTGAGCTGCTCGCGGGTCTCTACACCCTCGATCACCACCTGCATGCCGAGGTTGTGCACTATGTTGATGATGCCGTCGAGCAGCATCCGATCCTGCTCGTTGAAGGGGATATAGCGTACGAAGGAGCGGTCGATCTTGACCAGATCTACCGGGAAAGTGCGCAGATAGTTGAGGGCCGAGTAGCCGGTACCAAAGTCATCGATAGCCAGCTTGCAACCTGCATCGCGCAGGGCATCGATCCGCACCCTGTGCTGATCGCTGTTCTCCATCAACAGAGATTCGGTGATTTCGATCACGATGTCGGCAGGATCGAGCCCAAAATGGTGAATAACCTTGAGCCACTCGCTCGCCTCGGGATCTATGGTCTGGAACTCCATGGTGGATCGATTTATCGACATCTGCAGATCCGGGAAGCCGGACTGCTGCAACCGAGCCAGATCCCGACACGATTGCCACAATACCAGTGAGCCTAGCCCCTGCATCAGCCCAGCCTCTTCCGCCAGTGGAATAAACTCGGCAGGTGAGACCTGGCCCCATTGGGGGTGATACCAGCGCACCAAGGCTTCCAGCTTGGCAACCCGCCCACTGCGGTTGTCCCAGATGGGCTGATAGGCCATGGTCAGCTGTTCCAGCTTGATCGCTTCGGCCAGATCCTGCTGCATCTGGTGACGCTGGCGGGCCTCTTCCCGCATGGACGAGCAATAAACACCGAGCAACAGCCCCTGCCGCTTGGCTGTAAACAGCGCCTGCTCGGCGTTACGCAACAACTCATCGCTCTCACAGCCATCGACCGGGCAGAGGGTCATGCCGATGGTTGCCGTCACATAGAGATGCTGATTAGCCAGCATAAAGGGACGGGAGAAATTACCGATCACCTGCTTGGCAAACACCTCGGCCTGACGGCGGGTAACGATGCCGGGCACCAGAAACGCAAACTCATCGCCACCGATGCGGGCCACCAGATCTTCGGTACGTGCCCGGCTCACCAGCCGATCCGAGACTTCCCGCAGCAGGGCATCACCGGCATGGTGATCCATGCTGTTGTTGACCGCCTTGAAGTTGTTGAGGTCGAGCACCATCAGCGCAAACCGCTCGCCCTGCTCGCAGAAGCGGTTGAGGCTGCGGCCAAACAGCCAGCGGTTGGGCAGGCTGGTGAGGTTGTCGTAGTTGGCTTGGGTCGCGATCTTCTGCTCGGCCACCTTGGTCTGGGAAATATCGCTGAAAATGGCGATATATTGCTGGATTTTGCCAGCTTCGCGCAGGGTGCTGATCATCAGCTGCTGCGGATAGAGCTTGCCGTTCTTGCGTTTGTTCCACACCTCGCCACGCCACACGCCCACCCGCTCCAGCGCATGGTACATGTCGGCATAGAAGGTCCGATCATGGAGGCCGGAGTTGAGGATACTGGGGCGCTGGCCACACACCTCCTCACTGCGGTAGCCGGTGATCTGCTCGAAGGCCGGATTGACCGAGATGATACGACTGTCGGCATCACACACCAGAATGGCTTCGGAGAGGTTATCGTAGACCCGGTGGGAGAGCTTGAGCTGCTCCGCATGGCGCTTGAGGGGATCGATATTCTCCAGCAGCACCATCAGGTAGTCCGGTTGCTGCTGCTCATCGCGGATCAGAGTAACGGTCACCCTCACCCACAGGATCTCGCCCCCCTTGCAGAAGTAGCGCTTCTCCCGGGTGAAACTGCTGCACTCACCCCGCCGGATCTCTGCATAGCTGGCGATGCTGTGCTGCCAATCCTCGGGGTGGTTAATATCGGAGATAGTGCACTGCAGCAACTCGTTGAGGGGATAGCCCAGCATCTTCTCGATGGCCGGGTTGGCCCAGAGAATTCGGCCGGTGAGATCGAGCTTGCCGATCCCCACCGGGGCCTGAAACAGCATGCTCTGCAGCACATGGGGGGTATCAGGCAAGAGCTGTGGCAGCTGGCGTTGCAGCATCAACGCCAGTTCACGACCGGCCAGCGGCCCCAGCAACCGGAGCAGCCCCATCACCTTGGTCATATTGGCCTGCGGCTGACGATAGAGCAGGCAGCAGATACCTATGGTCTCGCCATCCGCATCCTTGAGGGCGATCCCGGCGTAGGCCTGGGCCTGCCACTCGTCGGTAAGCTGCATCGCGGGGAACAGCTGCAACAGACGATCGCTGAACCAGGCTTCCCCCTCCTGCCAGGTAATGGCATCGGGAGAGTCAGTCATTGGCAGCATCAGGGTATCGGGGTCAAGAGAGGAAGGATACGCTGCCTGAACCGTCAGGTGGCTAGCATTTGATTCCCTGCTGGCGATCAGAGCGACATCCGCCATCACTGCAACAGCGATTTCACTCACAAAGGTATCGCAATACCCCTGACCGTTCGAATGAGCCAGACTGGAGATGATTTGATAGACGGAATCGAGTGCTCGCCTCATGGCAAGGGACTTTCTCTCCTGGAAGGTTAGAGCACGACTCTACTGAAGAGGTGCGGGCAGTGCAAATATGCTATCAGCAAGATATTAAAAAGCCTTGAAAAAAGGGACCTAAAGGTCCCTTTTTATCGCAGAAATCACGCCTTGATCCCACTACGCCACAAAGACGCATCCAATTGATGTCCACCCAGGCGGATCAGGACCCTCAGGCGGCGATCCCGCTGTGTCGCAACAGTGCATCCACCTTGGGCTCACGACCACGGAAGGCTCGGAACAGCTCCATCGGCTCCTTCGAGCCCCCCTTCTCCAGAATATTCTTCAGGAAGGATTGGCCAGTCGCCGGGTTGAAGATGCCCTCCTCCTCGAAGCGGGAGAAAGCATCGGCAGAGAGCACCTCGGCCCACTTGTAGCTGTAGTAACCCGCCGCATAGCCGCCCGCGAAGATATGGGAGAAGCTGTGCGGGAAGCGGTTAAAGGTCGGTGGTGTCATCACCGCCACCTGGCTGCGCACCTCGTCCAGCAGCGCCGGGAGCTGTGCCGGATTGGCTGGGTCAAACTCCTGATGCAGGCGGAAGTCGAACAGGGCAAACTCCAGTTGGCGCAGCATCTGCATCGCCGCCTGGAAGTTGCGGGCGGTCAGCATCTTCTCCAGCAGATCGGCAGGCAGCGGCTCGCCGGTCTCGTAGTGGCCGGAGATAAAGGCCAGTGCTTCGGACTCCCAGCACCAGTTCTCGAGGAACTGGCTCGGCAGCTCTACCGCATCCCACGCCACGCCGTTGATACCGGCGACACCGGCCACATCGATGCGGGTCAGCATGTGGTGAATGCCGTGGCCAAACTCATGGAACAGGGTGACCACTTCGTTATGGGTGAACAGTGCAGGCTTGCCATCCACCGGGCCGTTGAAGTTGCAGGTCAGGTAGGCTACCGGCTTTTGCAGTGAACCATCCTGACGGTAGCGACGACCCAGGCAGACATCCATCCAGGCACCGCCCTGCTTGTGCTCGCGGGCATAGAGGTCTAGATAGAAGCTGCCGCGCAGCTCGTCGTCGGCATCGAAGATGTCGTAGAAGCGCACGTCAGGGTGCCAGGTGTCGATGCCGAGGCGCTCGCGCACCTTCATGCCAAACACCCGCTTGACCACTTCGAACAACCCTTTCACCACCTTGTTGGCGGGGAAATAGGGGCGCAGCTGCTCGTCGGATATGGAGAACTTGTGCTGCTTGAGCTTCTCGGCGTAGTAGGCGAGATCCCAGGCGGCCAGCTCGCTCTGACCGTGCTGTTCGGCGGCGAAGGCGCGGATCTCTTCCAACTCGGCCTTGCCTTGCGGCAGGGATTTGGCCGCCAGATCAGTGAGGAAACTCACCACCTGTTCGGTCTTGTCCGCCATCTTGGTGGCCAGCGACAGCTCGGCATAGTTGGCGAACCCCAGCAACTGAGCCAGTTCGCGGCGCAGGGTGAGCAGCTCGCTCATGATGGCGGAGTTGTCCCACTTGCCGGCATTGGGGCCCTGATCGGAGGCGCGGGTGGTGAAGGCCTCATACATCTCGGCACGCAGCTCGCGGTTGTCGGCATACATCATCACCGGCAGGTAAGAGGGGATATCCAGAGTGAACAGCCACCCTTCTTTGCCCTTGAGTTCGGCCATCTGACGGGCGGCGGCACGCACGCTGTCGGGCAGACCGGCCAGTTCGGCTTCATCGGCCACCAGCTTGTGCCAGCCCTGGGTCGCATCCAGCACGTTGTTGCTGAAACGGGAGGCCAGCTCGGAGAGGCGGGCCTGAATTTCGCCGTAACGCTGCTGCGCCTCGGCAGGCAGACCGATGCCGGAGAGGCGGAAGTCACGCAGGGTATTCTGGATCTCCTTGCGCTGGGCGTCGCCAAGCCGCGGGAAATCATCGCTCTGGGAGAGGGCCAGATAGGACTGATAGAGCCCTTCATGCTGACCGACATAGGTCTGGAATTCGGAGAGCAGCGGCAGGCAGGCGTCATGGGCCTCGCGCAGCGCTTCGCTATTGAGTACGGAGTTGAGGTGGCTGACCGGTGACCAGATCCGTGACAGACGGTCATTTACCTCTTCCAGCGGGGCAATCAGGCTATCCCAGGTGTGGGGCTCGGCGTGTGCCAGCACATCCTTGATCTTCTGTTTGCAATCGGCGATGGCCTGCGTCACTGCGGGCTGTACATGATCAGGCTGGATCTGGCTGAAAGGGGGCAGCGAATCCATTGTCAGCAAAGGGTTATTCATCCCGGTTACCTCTTGTTTGGTCTTGCACAGACCGCTTTAGCAGCTCTGTATGGCTTTCTAACATGTGGCCAAGTCACGCAATAATCAAGCTTCAATCCGCCTATCAGCACTGTTTTCCCCTCTTTGTGAGCTCCAACACCTCTCTGCCAGATACTGGACGGCAACAGCATGAATAATCGGTTCTTTTTTACTCTTTTTGTGGCTTTTTCAACTCTCGAACCACAAGGGAGCAGAGCAAATCCAATCGACAAAAGAGTAGGTTACAGCGGCCTATTACCGGTCCTTTCCATGCTTGGAAAATAACTAATCGAAAAGTTAATAACCAAAACAAATCATGTACATACATTGATTAATTTATATTTAAGTGCATATCATAAGCAGCCTGTTATTCAGGTCACTTGATTCTCTGTGCTGCACAGAAATCGGGTGAAAAAGGCAAAGTGACCCGAAAGGGCGCGACGCAAAGCCACCGGTCTAAGGGAAAACACCTATGACAGCGGGGCTGCCCCCGGGAGAGTTCAGCCATAGCTGGACGCTCCGTTTGTAATGTATGGAGATATCAAGATGAACAAATTGAAGTTATCCCTGCTGGGCTGCCTGCTCGGCATGGGCGCCCCCATGGCGCAGGCCGCCTCGGCCGGTCAGGCCATGGTCAATCCCCAATCCGGTGTCGTAGTGGGTTACTGGCACAACTGGTGTGACAGCTCGGGCTACAAGGGCGGTATAGTCCCCTGCGTCAAGCTCGATCAAGTCAACCCGCAATACAACGTGGTCGATGTCTCCTTCATGAAGGTCTATGGCAGCGATCCCATCCCCACCTTCAAACTCGACCCGGCCATCGGCATGAGTGAAAGCCAGTTTATCGAGCAGATTGCAGAGCTGAACCGTCAGGGCCGTTCCGTGCTGCTAGCGCTGGGCGGTGCCGATGCACACATCGAGCTGCGCAAGGGTCAGGAGCAGGCCTTTGCCAACGAGATCATCCGTCTGGTGGAGACCTATGGCTTCGACGGGCTGGATATCGATCTGGAACAGGCCGCCATCACTGCCGCCGACAACCAGACCGTGATCCCGGCGGCCCTGCGTCTGGTCAAGGATCACTACCGCGCCCAAGGGAAAAACTTCCTCATCACCATGGCGCCGGAGTTCCCCTACCTGACCGCCAGCGGTCTCTATACCCCCTATCTGCGGGCGCTGGAAGGCTACTACGACTGGATCAATCCCCAGTTCTACAACCAGGGTGGCGACGGTATCTGGATCGACCGGGTAGGCTGGATCGCCCAGAACAACGATGCCCTGAAAGAAGAGTTCATCTACTACATGGCGGACTCGCTGATCAACGGCAGCCGCGGCTACTACAAGATCCCTCACGACAAGCTGGTATTCGGCATCCCGACCAATATCGATGCGGCCGCCACCGGTTACGTCAAGAATCCGCAGGATCTCTTCGATGCCTTCAACAAGCTGAAGAGCCAGGGTCAGCCCCTGCGCGGCGTGATGACCTGGTCCATCAACTGGGACATGGGTCGCAACGCGGCCGGTCAGGCTTACAACGAAGCCTTCATCAAGAGCTACGGCCCCTTCATCCACGATCAGAACATCACCCCGCCGGACGAAAACGGCAAGCCGGTGTTCAGTGGCCTGAGTGATGCCCGCGTCAAGCACGGCACCCGCTTTGACCCGCTGGCCGGCGTCAGCGCCAGCGACAAGGAAGATGGCGATCTGACCGGTCAGATCCAGGTGGAAGGTTCGGTAGAGAGCCAGCGCATCGGCCTCTATCCCCTCACCTACAAGGTGAGCGACAGCGACAACCAGACCACCGAGCAGGTTCGCACCGTCGAGGTCTACAGCATGAAGCCGATCTTTACCGGTATTGCGGACACTACTATCGAGCTCGGTACGCCGTTCAACGCCATGGCCGGCGTCAGCGCCCACGATGAGGAAGATGGCGATCTGACCGCCAACATTCAGGTCAGCGGCAACGTCGACAGCAGCAAGGTTGGCCGCTACACCCTCACCTATCAGGTGAGCGACAGTGCCAACCAGCAGGTGACCCAACTGCGCAACGTGACCGTCAGGGAGCAGGGTGCCATCTGTCAAAACAGCTGGGATGCCAAGAAGGTCTATGTGGGCGGCGACATCGTCAGCCACAACGGCAAGAACTGGCTGGCAGGCTGGTGGACCCAGAACGAAGAGCCGGGCACCACAGGTGATTGGGGCGTCTGGCGCGTACAGGGCGACAGCGACTGCGGCGGCACAACACCACCCGCCGAAGGCAGCAGCGACTTCACTGTCGGCGCCATGGGTTCCGACTACACCATAGTTAACGGTCAGGTCTCCATCCGCTTCAACATCACCACCGCCAACCCGGTACAGATCACCGCGACTCTGGAGCAGAGCGGCCGCAACCACGGTACCACCAGCAGCCAGGTGAACGGCACCAGCACCCTGGTACTGCAGGGCAGCAATGTCACCGATGGCAGCTACGACGTTGTGATCAACGGTCGGGCAGATGGCCAGCAGCCGGTGGTACAGCGCTTCCCGGTTGCGCTGACCGAAGAGAGCAGCGGCGGTGGCGAGGATGACTACCCGGTCTACGCCCCCAACACCGGCTATCAGGCCGGTGATCGGGTCAGCAATGCCGGTGGCAACTACGAGTGTAAACCCTGGCCCTACAGCGGCTGGTGTAGCGGCTCGACCAGCCACTATGCGCCGGGTACCGGCTCTGCCTGGAGCGATGCCTGGACCAAGCTGTAATCAGCGGGTCATAAAAAAGGGAGCCGTGCCTCAGCCACTATGCATCAACCGCGACCGGCTCTGCCTGGAGCGATGCCTAGATAAAGCTGTAATCATCCGCTCGTTACCAAAAGAGAGCAATAACGACAGAGGGGGAGCCATCGGCTCCCCCTCTCGTTTATCTATTCAACCCGCTTAGCGGGCATCTTCCTTCAGCCACTGCGCCACGCGCTTGGCGAAGTAGGTGAGGATGCCGTCGGCACCGGCCCGCTTGAAGCAGAGCAGGGACTCCATGATGGTCTCCTTCTCTTTCAGCCAGCCGTTCTGGATCGCCGCCATGTGCATGGCATACTCGCCGCTCACCTGATAGGCGAAGGTCGGCACACCGAACTGATCCTTCACCTGACGAACCACGTCCAGATAGGGCATGCCCGGCTTGACCATCACGCTGTCGGCCCCCTCCGCGATGTCGAGCGCCACTTCGTGCAGGGCTTCGTTGCTGTTGGCCGGATCCATCTGGTAGGTGGCCTTGTTGCTCTTGCCAAGGTTGCCGGCAGAACCGACCGCATCGCGGAACGGGCCGTAGTAGCAGGAGGCGTACTTGGCGGAGTAGGCCATGATCTGGGTGTTGATGAAGCCGTTCTCTTCCAGCGCGGCACGGATGGCACCGATGCGGCCATCCATCATGTCGGACGGCGCCACGATATCGACCCCGGCCTCGGCGTGGGAGAGCGCCTGCTTGATCAGGATCTCGGTGGTGATGTCGTTCAGCACATAGCCTTCATCATCGATGATGCCGTCCTGACCGTGGGTGGTGAACGGATCGAGCGCCACGTCGGTGATCACCCCGAGCTCCGGGAAGCGGGCCTTGAGGGCGCGTACGGTGCGCTGGGCCAGCCCGTCCGGGTTGTAGGCCTCTTCCGCCATCAGGCTCTTGCTCTCCAGCGGGGTCACCGGGAACAGGGCAATCGCGGGGACGCCGAGTTCAACCAGTTCGGCAGCCTCCTCCAGCAGCAGATCGATGGAGAGACGCTCCACCCCCGGCATGGAAGGGACGGCTTCCCGACGGTTCTCCCCCTCCAGCACGAACACCGGATAGATGAGATCGTTGACGGTCAGTACGTTCTCGCGCACCAGACGACGGCTGAAATCATGTTTGCGCAGACGGCGCAGGCGGCGGCCCGGAAAGGCGCCCGGAAGAGTTGTAGCCATGAATCACTCCTGGAGAGGAAGTTGGAAGAACGCGGCGGAGGTGGCCCGGGTGTGGGCCAGCAAGGCCTCGGGCGCTTCACCACGACAGGCCGCCACCACCTGGGCGATGTGCGGCAAAAAAGCGGGTTCGTTGCGTTTCGGGCGAGGTTTCAGATCCCGCGGCACCAGATAGGGGGCATCGGTCTCGATCATCAGCCGACCGGCCGGAATGCGGGCCACCTGCTCGCGCAGCAGCTGGCCGCGGCGTTCGTCGCAGAGCCAGCCGGTCACCCCGATATGCAGCCCCAATGCCAGACACTCGTCCAGCTCTTCATCGGAGCCGGTGAAGCAGTGCAGCACGGCTCCCGGCAGCCTGGGCAACCAGGGACGGAGGATTTCGATAAAACGGGCGTGCGCATCGCGGCAGTGGAGAAACACCGGCATCCCGAGCTCGGCAGCCAGTGCCAGCTGGGCGTCGAACACAGCGTCCTGCACCGGACGGGGAGAGAAATCGCGGTTGTAGTCGAGGCCGCACTCGCCGATAGCCACCACCTGCGGCAAGGCCGCCAGCTCGCGCAGGGCGGGCAGGGTCGCCTCATCGACACTCTTGGCATCGTGGGGATGGACCCCGGCGGTGGAGAAGCAGTAGCCCGGCCAGCGGGCGGCCAACTCTGCGCTCTCGCGGCTGCCGTCCAGATCGGTACCGGTCAGGATCAGCGCTTCCACTCCGGCGGCGCGGGCACGGGCCACCAGCTCAGGCTGTTCACCGGCGAACTGGCTACTGGTCAGGTTTAAACCGATATCGATCATGGGATGAGGCGTTCCAGACAAAAGGAATACATATCAGGTATTTGAAAACCATCTACCGAATGGGGTCTTACCATACGCCTCGAACGGGAGCATGAAAAGAGGAAGGGAGCCTTAGCTCCCCTCTTCAGTCTGTTCCTGCTTATCTTCGCTCTCTTCTTTCACGTAGAAGCGGGCGAAGAACAGACCTATCTCCCACAGCGCCCACATCGGGATGGCAAGCAGGGTCTGTGAGAAGACATCAGGCGGCGTCAGCAGCATGCCGACCACAAACACCCCGACGATAACGTAGGGACGTTTCTCCTTCAGGTTTTGCGGTGTAGTCACGCCGGTCCAGCATAGCAGTATAGTGGCCACCGGAATTTCAAACGCCACCCCGAACGCGAAGAACAGGGTCAGTACGAAGTCCAGATAGCTGGCGATGTCGGTTGCCACCGTCACCCCGGCAGGGGCGGTACTGGTGAAGAAACCGAATACCAACGGGAACACCACGTAGTAGGCGAACGCCATCCCCGCATAGAACAGCAATGCACTGGAGACCACCAGCGGCATGATCAGGCGCCGTTCATGCTGGTACAGACCGGGGGCAATAAAGGCCCAGGCCTGATAGAGCAGATAGGGGATCGCCACGAAGAAGGAGACCACCAGCGTCAGCTTGATAGGCGTCAGGAAGGGGGTCGCCACATCCGTCGCGATCATGCTGGTCCCTGCCGGCAGCTGGCTGAGCAGCGGCTGGGCCACGAAGTCGTAGATGTTGTTGGAGAAGTAGATCAGCGCCAGAAACACCAGCAGGATGGCAGCCAAGGCACGCATCAATCGACTTCTCAGCTCAATCAGATGGCTGATCAGGGGTTGCTCGGCCTGACTCATGGCTTCACCTCCCCTTTGCTGACTGGCTCGTTCACGACTTCATGCGCCTGCTGGCTGTTGACCGGCTGCACATCGTGGTTCAGCTGCACCGCAGGCCCCACCGATGTGGCAGGTTCAACCTGAGCGACCGGCTCGGGGCGTGGCGGACGGATCTCGTTCTCCACCTGATAGGGGCGATTGACCGACTGGGCCGCCGCCTTGAGCTGTTCGATGGACTCCTGCAGCTCGGGGCTCAAATTGCTCATCTGCAACTGTTCGGCCTTTTTCAGGTCGTTGTGCAGCTCTTGCAACTTGAGCTCCTGCTCCAGCTCGGACTTGACCGAGTTCGCGGTCGAACGAACGAGGCGGATCCAGTGGGTAGCCGTGCGGATGGCAACCGGCAGCCGCTCGGGCCCCAGTACCACCAGTGCTACCACACCGATAACGACCAGCTCCCAAAAACCGATATCGAACATGGCTTAGGCCTGGTCTTTGTCTTTCTGCTTGGCGGCCTCACTGCTCTGAGTGGCCGCTTCATTCAGCTGTTTCGGGGGAAACTCGGCATCTTTCTGCTCGGCCCTGGCATCAGCCGGCTCGTCGGAGAGGGCTTTCTTGAACCCTTTGACCGCAGCCCCCAGATCACCGCCAATGCCGCGCAGTTTCTTGGTACCGAACAGCAACACGACGATGACTGCGATGATCAACAATTGCCAAATACTGATACCACCCATGATTTTCTCTCCATAACTGGCGCCGGATGGCGCGGTTGTTGATTAATGGGAACGGGTTCGCCACCAGCCGACCAGCCAGCAGAGCCCGGCACCGGTGAGGCTAATTTGACCCCACTCGATGTATTGCTTTTGGGTCAGCAAGAATACACCCACCAATAGCAGGCTGGCTCCAACCCCTAAGAGGTAGCGGGCCTGCCCCTGCCGACGGCTGTGACGGCGGAACTCGGCAAACATCTGGTCGAAATGACGCTGCTGATGACGGGTCTGACGCAGGGTCTCATAGACCAGCTCCGGCAGCTCCGGCAGCTTCTCCGCCCAGAATGGCGCCTTCTCCTTGATGGCGTTCAATACCGACTTGGGCCCGACCTGTTCGTGCATCCAGTTTTCGAGGAACGGCTTGGCGGTCTGCCACAAATCGAGCTGCGGGTAGAGCTGACGCCCCAACCCTTCCACATAGAGCAGCGTCTTCTGCAGCAGCACCAGCTGCGGCTGCACCGTCATATGGAAGCGACGCGCGGTGTTGAACAGGTTGAGCAGCACGTGGCCGAACGAGATCTCGGAGAGCGGCTTCTCGAAGATGGGCTCCAGCACGGTGCGGATGGCGAACTCGAACTCATCCACCTTGGTGTCTGCCGGTACCCAGCCCGACTCCACGTGCAGCTCCGCCACCCGGCGATAGTCACGGTTGAAGAAGGCGAGGAAATTCTCCGCCAGATAGCGTTTGTCTTCCCGATTGAGGGTGCCGACGATGCCGCAGTCGATGCCGATCCAGAGCGGGTTTTCCGGATGTTCGTAAGAGACGAAGATGTTGCCCGGGTGCATATCGGCGTGGAAGAAGCTGTCGCGGAACACCTGGGTGAAGAAGACCTCTACCCCGCGCTCGGCCAGCAGCTTCATGTTGGTGCCGTTGGCTTCCAGCGCAGGAATGTCGGAGACCGGAATACCGTAGATCCGCTCCATCACCAGCACCTGCTCGCGGCAGAGGTCGGTGATGATTTCAGGCACATAAAGCGCCTCGGAGCCGGTGAAATTGCGGCGCAGCTGGATGGCATTGGCCGCTTCACGCATCAGATTGAGCTCGTCGAGGATAGTCTTGCGATACTCCTCCACCACCTCGATGGGGCGCAGTCGCGCGCTCTGGGGCACAAAACGTGCCACCAGACGGGCCAGCGCCTGCATCAGCCGCAGGTCAGCCTCGATGACAGGCTCGATATCGGGACGGATCACCTTGATGACGATCTCGCGGCCACTCTCCTTCAGGCGGGCGGTATGCACCTGCGCGATGGAAGCCGACGCCAGCGGCGTCTCGTCGAAGTCGTCAAACAGGGTTTCGATGGGACAACCCAGGCTCAGCTCGATCTGCTGGCGCGCCGCCTGACCACAGAAGGGGGGCACCCTGTCCTGCAGCAGGGCCAGCTCCTCGGCGATGTCCGGCGGCAGCAAGTCACGCCGGGTCGAGAGCATCTGGCCAAATTTGATGAAGATGGGGCCGAGCGCCTCAAAGGCAAGCCGGATGCGAGCGCCACGGCTGAGATCAGGTTGCTTGTTCTTGATCCAGAACAGGGAGCGACGGGCCAGACGACCCGGCCAGGGTTGATAGCGAGCGGGCACCAACTCGTCGATGCCCTGCTCCAGCAAGATGGTGATGATGCGATAGAGGCGTTTGAACTCCTTCGGGGTCATCAGGCCACCTGCTGTTCGAGTCGAGCCAGCCGCAGTTCGACGGCCTTGAGCTGCTGGGCCAGCACCTCGACGTCATCGTTGAAACTCGCCACTTCCAGCGGGCCGGGGGCGAGGCGGGCCTCTTCGGTCAGATATTCCGCCAGCTGGCTGCGGGTGCGGCACAGCTCACGGCCGACCAGACGACGCGCCTGACGGGCACCACTGAACAGGGTGTGGGCCAGCACGTCGCCGGTATAGCGCGACAGCTCTTCTTCCCAGTCGATATCCAGCTCACCCAGCAGCACGCTGAATGCCTGCACCAGCTGGGGATCACCGCTCAGATCCAGCTTCTCCTCGCGGATATAGCGGGTCAGGGCGGACGGATCTTTCAGCAGACCGAGGGCGGTCAGCGACAGGCTGAGCACCGCATCGGCCTCCCCTTCATGCTGGGCCAGCACATCCAGTCGACGCTCGGAGAAGACGAACCAGAGCGGCTTGAGTTCACGCAGCTCCAGCTTGAGCACCTTGCCCACCAGTTTGCGCAGCCGCTCCGGGCTCTGTTTGTCCAGCGCCAGCAACTGGTTGAGGCTGGTTTCGATCACCGCGGTGACCATGGCATCCATCGGCATAGGCAACCTTAAAACTTGTAACCGCGGTGCAGGGCGACCACACCCTGAGTCAGATTGAAATACTCCACCTGCTCGAAACCGACATTTTCCATCATGCCAGCCAGGGTCTGCTGATCCGGGTGCATGCGGATGGACTCTGCCAGATATTTGTAGCTTTCACTGTCGTTCGCGACGATTTCGCCCATTTTCGGCAGCAGTTTGAAGGAGTAGAGGTCATAGAGCTTGGCGATCACTTCACTGACCGGCTTGGAGAACTCCAGCACCAGCAGACGGCCACCCGGCTTGAGCACCCGGAACATGGAGGCGAGCGCCTTGTCCTTGTCGGTGACGTTGCGCAGGCCGAAGCCGATGGTAATCACGTCGAAGTGGTTATCCGGGAAGGGGAGCGCCTCGGCATTGGCCTGCACGTAGGAGACGTTGTTGGCGACCCCCAGATTGCGCAGCTTATCGCGACCCACTTTCAGCATGGAGTCGTTGATATCCGCCAGCACCACCTGACCGGTCTCGCCAACGATGCGGGAGAACTTGGCGGTCAGATCGCCGGTACCACCGGCCAGATCCAGCACCTTCTGTCCCTTGCGCACACCGGAACAGTCGATAGTGAAGCGCTTCCACAGGCGGTGGATGCCGAACGACATCAGATCGTTCATCAGATCATACTTGGCTGCCACCGAATGGAAGACACCTGCTACCAGAGTTTCCTTCTCGGTCGCGGCCACGGTTTTAAAGCCAAAATGCGTTGTCGTTGCTTGTTCTGACATCCCTTAAACACCCATAGAGCAAAGAATGGCCGCCAGTTTACCAGAGCCACTGGCGTCCGGACACCTTAAACCCGGCTCGCAACCAACTGCATGCCCAGCACCACCATGGCCAGACAGAGGAAGAGATTGAGACCGATATTGAGCAGCGCTTTCAGATAGGCCCCATGTTGAGCCAGCACTACCGTATCGAGGGCAAAGGAAGAGAAAGTAGTCAGGGCACCAAGGATCCCCACCATCAGCAGCGGCTTCATCGGGTGTTCTACCACATGACCGTGACTGATGAGGGCGAATGCCACCCCCATGATGAAAGAGCCCACCACGTTGACCACCAGAGTCCCGTAAGGAAAGTGGCGCCCCAGCAGCAAGGCCATCAGTTCGGCAATCCCAAAACGAAGGCAGGCGCCGATGGCGCCCCCTGCAGCAACATAGAACCAGGTTTGCATTGTGTCACTCCCTCAGGGTCAGGTCGCCATTATGTCGCAATGGCGGCCCTTGTGCCCAGAGGCGGAACTAATCGTCCTCCAGCCTGATTGAAATCTCAGCGGCGAAAATCGATGGGCTCGGGCTCACCCAGCACGATTTCGGTTTGGGCCGGCCTGGTCTGGGCAATCACCTTGCCGTGACGGATTGAATAGCGCACCGGCACTTGACGGCGCACCGCATCGAAGCCGTTGTCGGCGGGCAGGATCAACAGGTTGGCCGGTTTGCCCACCTCGATACCATAGCGATCCTGCACATTCAGGGTGCGGGCGCTGTGGCTGCTGATCAGCTTCAGCCCATCGTTGATCTGCTCGTAACCCATGATCTGGCAGACATGCAGCCCCATGTGCAGCACTTGCAACATGTTGGCGGTGCCCATGGGATACCAGGGATCGAACACGTCATCGTGACCGAAACAGACGTTGATGTTCGCCTCCAGCATCTCCTTCACCCGGGTAATGCCGCGGCGTTTGGGATAGGTATCGAACCGCCCCTGCAGGTGAATGTTCACCAGCGGATTGGCCACGAAGTTGATGTCCGCCATCTTCAGCAGCCGGAACAGGCGGGAAGCATAGGCGCCATTGTAGGAGTGCATTGCGGTAGTGTGACTGGCAGTGACACGGTGGCCAATACCCCGCTCGTAGGCCAGAGTTGCCAGCGTCTCGATAAAGCGAGACTGTTCATCATCGATCTCGTCGCAGTGCACATCGACCAGAACCTGATACTTCTCGGCAAGATCGAAGATGTAGTGCAGACTTTCGACCCCATATTCCCGAGTGAACTCGAAGTGAGGGATCGCGCCAATCACGTCGGCACCCAGCTTGAGCGCCTCCTCCAGCAGTGCCTTGCCGTTGGGGTAGGAGAGGATCCCCTCCTGCGGGAAGGCGACGATCTGCAGCTCGACCCACTCCTTCATCTCCTCCCGCACCTCCAGCATCGCCTTGAGCGCCACTAGATTGGGATCGGAGACATCGACGTGAGTACGGACAAACTGGATGCCGTTGGCGATCTGCCACTTCAGCGTCTGGATGGCGCGCTGTTTCACATCCTCATGGGTCAGCAGCGCCTTGCGCTCGGCCCAGCGCTCGATCCCCTCGAACAGGGTACCGGAGAGGTTCCAGCTCGGCTCGCCGGCCGTCTGGGTGGTATCGAGGTGAATATGGGGTTCGATAAAGGGAGCAATCGCCAGACCGCCCTCCCCGTCCAGCACCCGACCGGCGACGGCATGTTCGTCATGGGGTTCGATGGCGGTGATGACCCCATCCTGACAGCGGATCTGCCACAATCCTTCCCGATCGGCCAAACGAATATGTTGAATCAGCATTTGTTAGCTTCCTGTACCAGAACCGGCCGCTGGGTGAGGCGAACCAGAATGAAATAGGTGAAGGCGGCGCCCAATACCGCGTTGAGTGGCACTATGCCCGGCAGCCACTTGCCGACAGCCACCCCGACTGCCGTGGCGACCAGCGCCTGCCAGCGCACCGTCTCGAACTGCTGATCGGCAAATTGACGGTAACGCTCACGATTGAGCAGGAAATCCATGATGATAATGCCACCGATCGGCGGAATTGCCGTACTCAAAAAGGCCAGCCAACCGACAAAGTTGTTGTAGAGCCAGAGGGAGCAAGCCGTACCAATCAATCCATTGATCACGCTGAGCGGCTTGCTCTTGAGGCCGGTAATGTTGGCAAAACCAAGACCCGAAGCGTAGAGCGCATTGTCGTTTGTGGTCCAGATATTGAGACCCAGTACCAGAATGGCGGGGATCAGCAGCCCCTGCATCAACATCACTTCCGAGATATCGGCCTGACCGGTCACGGCCGCGCCGGCTGCACCGAAGACGAACATCAGAGTGTTGCCCAAAAAAAACGCCACCATGGTGATCATGACGGCGCCCCAGGGTTTGCGACCAAATCGAACAAAGTCGGCGGTCAGGGTTCCTGCGCTAATAAAGGAACCGACCACCATGGTCAACGCAGTGGTGAACTCGATGGGATTGCTTGGTTGTACCTGCTGCAGCGCAGCCATGCCACCGGTCGAGGTCACTGCCAGCCAGACCGAGTAGCCGCCGAGCAGTGCAATGGCCGGTACGGCCACAAAGCTCAACACCATCAGAGCGGAGATCCCTAAGTAGACGGTCACCGTCATCAGAATGCCCGAAATGGCGATGAGCCAGTTCACATCGATGCCGGTCGCCTTCTGCACCGGCAGCGCAAACATGGCGACGCCGACACCGAACCAGCCAACCTGAGTGCCGCCCAGCAACAGGGATGGCAGCCAGGAACCTTTCACCCCAAACGAGTAACGGGCCAGCAGATGGGTAGAGAGACCGGTTGAAGCACCGATATAGCCGAGACAGGCGGTGTAGATACCCAGCAGCAAGTTGCCGAGCAGTACCGCCTTGATGAAATCATCGAACACCAAGCCGGTGCCCAGCGCACCGCCGGTCCACATGCTGGCAGAGAAGAAGGTCAGGCCGAGCATCACCAGCATCAACGACAGCACACCTTTGCGCCCTTTGGCGGGAACCGCCCCCAAACAGTATTCGTTATCCTGCGCCATGCTTTTTCTCCACGTAATAGGCAAAACGCGCCGGATTTTACATGTAAAACGTTTTACGTCAATCAAACCATGATGAATATCGCGATATTAATAGCTTTTGTGGTCAAATGAACCACAAAAATAGCGTTCGATGGGGAAGTATGAAACCCTAAAAAATGGGGAGCAGCAGAGAATATAGTGCCGTTTTGCCGAGAGGCAAATGCAAAAAAGCCTCCCTTTTCAGGGAGGCTTTTGCTTTAATGGTGCTGATACCCAGAGTCGAACTGGGGACCTCATCCTTACCAAGGATGCGCTCTACCAACTGAGCCATATCAGCACACTAACCGGTAAAGACCGCACTGTGTGCGCTATCTAAATCTTTTGTCCAACACAACCTGACGTTGTATCGCGACCAACCACATCGCTGTAGTTGCTTAATTGATGCCTGGCAGTGTCCTACTCTCGCATGGCGAATGCCACACTACCATCGGCGCTAC